>CAYRKB010000004.1:20556-29824 GCA_964424705.1 uncultured Victivallales bacterium | reverse complement strand
TGTTCCGCCTGCATGACCACGTGAAGCGGCTTTACGACTCGGCCAAGATCTACCGCATGGACATCCCCTTTACGCAGGAGCAGTTCAGGCAGGCTGTTGTGGAGACGGTGAGCGTGAACAGCTTGAAGTCCTGCTACATCCGCCCGATCGCGTTCCGCGGATACGCAACGATGGGAGTCAACCCGCTGTCCTGCCCCGTCAATTGCGCCATTGCCGCGTGGTCGTGGGGAAAGTACCTGGGGGAGGATGCCATGGAAAAGGGCGTGTCCGTGCGCGTGTCCTCGTGGCGGCGCCCGGCGCCCGACACGTTCCCCACCCTCGCCAAGGCCGGCGGGAACTACCTGAATTCACAGCTGGTCAAGATGGAAGCCGTGAACGACGGGTTCGACGAAGGGATCGCCCTGGATCACTACGGGTTTGTTTCCGAGGGCTCGGGGGAGAACATCTTCCTGGTGCGCAACGGCGTCCTGTACACGCCGCCGACAAGCTCTTCCATCCTGCCGGGCATCACGCGCCATTGTGTCTACAAGCTCGCAAGCGACCTGGGCATCCGCATGCGCCAGCAGGTGATACCGCGCGAAGCGCTTTATATCGCCGACGAGGTGTTCTTCTCGGGCACCGCCGCCGAAATCACGCCTGTGACGAAGATCGACAACATCGTCATCGGCACCGGGCAGCGGGGGCCGGTGACGGAGCGGATTCAGTCGGAGTTCTTCAAGATCGTCGAAGGACGCACCCCGGACCGGCACAGCTGGTTCACCTACTTGACGTGACGCTCCCCGGCGGGGAAGCAGGCAGCCAGGGATGGACGGAGCCTGGGACTCCAGGCTGCGACAACGTCTGTTTCGCCGATGAAGGAGCCGCTGTCCGCGGCAAGGCCTCCTGCGCAGAAGTCAGGGGGCGAGATGTGCGCGTTGGCCGCCGGGCCCGCGCGGGGCGCCGCTAGGGCTGTGGCGCGGGCACCGAGTAGATGGCCACGCGGGCGTTGTCAAACAGCCTGACAAAGCGACTGTCGGACTCCACATCCCTGACAAAGAAGTCAGGGTAAACACTCAGGTCGGTGATGCGCTCATCTACCTGCGCGACAAGGTTCTTCTTGATGACGATCGCACCGACCTTGTACCTGTTAAGCATGTCGATCCTGAAATCGTTGTCGCCCTTCCAGAACTCCCGAAGATGGTACTCCAGGTACCAGTTGTGAGGACTTGAAAAGAGCCGATAGTTGCCTTCCGGGCACATGAAGATCGTGTTGGGGGCTGGCGGATTATTGCGCAGGTAGGTGATTGCCTCGCGCAGCGCGGGGGTCACCGCCCGCAGGTGATACACCTTTGTGTAGACAGCGCCGACCTGCAGAAGCGCCAACGTCATCACCAAGGCAAGCCACCCTTTGATGCGGGGCACGCACACCGCCCATTCTGCCAGCGGCAACAGCAGAAAAGGAATGGCCGGGAGGAAGAACCGGGCATCTGGAGCCGACCGCAAAATGTAGGCGGCGGGGATGACGTACGACAATCCAATACACCACAGCCAGCCGGTTGCCGCTCCCGAGACCGGCTGCCGGGGCTTGCGACGTCGCGCCCGCACGATCAGCCCGACGGCGGCGACGAACCATATCAAGCCCCCGCCGAACAGGAAGTAGTTCCTTGGCAGACGCAGGTCGCCCGGGTGGTTCGGGACAATCTCCGTCTCATAGGGGGTTGCCAGCAACTCCGGCTTCTGTGAACGGGGCGCCATCTTGCCGGCGCGATGCGGGGCAGCCACATTGCCAGCCGCCGGGGAAGCCTGCGGCAGCAAAGCGTGCCACGCCCTCTGGAGCGTGGCGGCAGGATAGAACTCAGCGTGTGCATAACGTTTGAGCGCAATGTCCCATGCCATGGAGTACAGGGCCACCACAAGGATGGCCATCGAAGTGGAGGCCGCGGCCGATCGCCACCTGCCCCGCCGCTCATCGCCGGCCGCCGCCCGGTTCTGCCAGACCGTCCGGGCCCATAGCAGAAGGAACGCCGGAGCAAAAAGGAAGGCCGTCTCCTTGATCGCCATGGCCAGCAGCAGAAAGAACAGGCCCCACCATCGCCGTCCGCAGAACAGCAGGTAAAAAGCCGTGAGGATTTGCGCCGCAACGGGAACATCCTGGTAGAAGGCGACAGAGAATATGATGCCGGCAGGCAGGCTCGCGAGCAGGATCAGGTACAGCGTCGAGGCATAGCTGCGATCGCCGCCGCGCCGCCGTGCGAAAAGGTAGGCGACAGCGAGAAACTGTATCCAGAACAGGGTGTGCCACACCTGAACCGCAGCGAATGAGCCACCGGTGACGCGATAGACCAGCGCGCCCAGGTAGTGCCACCCGAACACGTGCGGGTACCAGCGCACCTCCGGCTCACTGTCCCAGCCGACCGGCACCTCCGCAACGACACTTGGGACAGACAGATCCATGGCCTGATGCTGCAGCATGTAATAGTGCGTAATCTCATCCCCGATCATAGGCTCCGGCGTGCGCAGCCCAGTCCACAGCACGGCAGCTCCGGAGAACACCACCACCGCAATGGCCGCCATTTGTGCGCCCGACAGGGATCGCACCCCATGCACGAGCAGCGGGACGGCGGATTCGGCGACCGGGGTCGTAGCCGGCGTGGTCACAGCGGCAGCAGGATCGCTGACCTTTCGCTCAAGTCGCTCCAGCCGTTCTTCCAGCAATGCACATCGCTGGGCCAGCCGGGATTCGCGGTGGTCGCCGCGGCTCAGCGCGAGCGAGAAATGAAAGAGCACCAGGGTCATGAAGATGAACAGAACGGCAAGAATGGAGGTGGTGTAGTCCGTTCCCAGCACGGCGCCTATGATGTCCATCGTCTTGGGAAAGAACGCCCCCACCAGGGTAACGGTCCCCGCGCCCATCCACAGAAGAGCGTAACGCTCCTGCAGTCGCGCTCGCCGGATGGCTTCCAACGTGGTGCCGAGCACCATGGCGCTCAGGAGTCCCACGGTCAGCCGCAGCCGGACGTCGTCGCTCAGCCCGGCAAGCCAGTGCAACAGGCGCGTGTCGAGCGCCATCGCCACGAGGCAGACGCCGAACAGGATGCCGGCCGAGGCGGACGCAACCCGAAGCCGCTTGTCCCACAACGATTGAACGACCAGCGAAATAAGCCAGACGCCGACAAAGGCCGTCAACAGGCGCGGCACCGTGGTTCCCATCCACTGGGACACAAAGAGAAGCAGTGCATCTTTGGACTGCGCGAGGTTCATGAAGGACACAACCGATTGGCGGACAGCCGTTCATCTACCGGGCGGACGCGATCCACCGACAGGGCCAGCCCGACTTTGAGAGCATAGTAGAAAGTGTCCCACCGGCCGATCGAGGACTGGCCGATGGCGCGCGCGCGGAAGACCACGGGCTGCTCGCGGAACGCATATCCGAGACGGCGCAGCAACGCCAGCGCCTCAGGCTCGGGATAGTCGCTCGGATAGTTCCTGGCAAAAAGGTGCAGCAGCCGGCGATTCACCAGCCAGAAGCCGGAGGTGGGGTCGCTGATTCTGGCGCGGCAGATCATGGAAAGGAACATCGCGAGCGACTTGATCCCTACGTAGCGAAACCTCGTGCTGATATTGACCTTGGTGACGCCGAAGCGGCTCCCAACGATCAAATCGCTCGGGCTGTCCATCATCGCCTTCATCAGCTTCCAGGCCTCGGACGGCGGGTGCTGCCCATCGGCATCCAGGCGCAGGGCATACTGAAAGCCGTGATGCAACGCGAACTGGAAGCCGACCTGAGTGCCCCCTCCCACGCCGAGGTTGAAGGGCAGGTCCAACACGTGAACGCCCGCCGCGCGCGCAACGGCGGCGGTCTGGTCGGCCGATCCGTCATTGATCACCACGATGGTCAGGGCCGGCAGTTCACGACGCACCTCCGCCAGCAGAGGCGGCAAGGACTCCTCCTCGTTGAAGGCCGGGATCAACACCACGCCCCCCGCGGGCCAGGCGAACGGCGGCGTATTCAATGTCTGTGGACTCGCTACCATGGAAGGCATGTTATTCCAGGCTGGGCATCCTGTCTATTGCATAACAGAGGACGACGATCCCCTACGGAGCTGCCTTGCGCCCGCCGGCCTCCGGCGCGATCCACACATGCAGTTGAGACCGGCCCTTGCCGTCCCGCATGGAAAAAAAGGAGTCCTTCCGAGGCGTGCGGCCCCTGCGCCCTTCTCACACGAGGCTGACGGGCTGGCCGGTGTTCTCAAGAACGCTTTGCCAGAGCAGCCCTTTCGGGTCGATCCGTTTGCGCGACTCCACAGCTTTCGCCATCGGAACATGCACAAAATGCCCGTTCAGGAACCCGACCACCATGGCCGTTCGCCCCGTCATCGCCGCATGAACCGCCAGCTCGGAAAGCTGAAAGCAGAAGACCGAGTCATCTGCATTCGCAGGCGCGCTGCGGATGATGTACGAGGGATCGATATAGCGCACGTTCACCGGCATATTCGCCTTCTTGAAATAGGCGGTGATCTGCTCCTTCAGATAGATGCCAATATCGCCCAGCAGCCGGTTGCCGGACCTGTCGATCCCCAGCGACGCGACGATGTCCTGCCCGGCGCCCTCGGCCACGACGATCACCGCGTGGGACTTGCGCACCATGCGGTCTTCGAGAAACTTCAGGACGTTCTTCAGCGCAAACGGCACTTCCGGCACAAGCACCAAGTTCACGTCGCTGGAGGCGAGCGCAGCCGACGCGGCCACATACCCCGACTCGCGGCCCATCAGCTTGACCAGCCCCACCCCGTTGCGCACGCCCTTCGACTCTGTGTGCGCGCCTTCAATTGGCATCTCGCTCATCGCGACGGCTGTCTCAAATCCGAACGTGCGCTCCGTGTACGCGATGTCGTTATCGATCGTCTTGGGAATCCCGAGCACCGCAATGGGCAAGCCGCGCCTCGCCAGCTCCCGCGAGAGCTCCAGCGCGCCGCGCTGCGTGCCATCGCCGCCCACGGTGAACAGCATGTCAATCCTGCGGGCGGCGAGGAAGTCCGCCATGGCGCCCACGTCCTGCGGCCCACGCGATGAGCCGAGGATTGTTCCGCCGTTCTTGTGGATATCCTCGACCTTCTCCGGTTCCAGGGCCATCGGCGCATGGCCGAACGACTCGACCACGCCCTCAAACCCGTAGCGCAAGCCGAGAATCTCGCGCACTCCATAGCGGTACCAGAGCACCATCGTGAGAGCACGGATGACGTCGTTGAGGCCCGGACACAGGCCGCCGCAGGTAACGATTGCCGCGCGCGACGCCGACGGCCTGAAAAAAAGCTCTCGCCGCGGCCCCGCCAGCTCAAGCACCACGCGGTCGGAACGGAGCGGATTGCGCGCCGACACCGTCGCATCCAGCACCACCCCCGCATCCTCATCCAGGAACGCAGGGATTTCGACTTCGGAAAGAACCCGCCGCTCACCAAGCAGTCCGATCTCAAATTCACCATTCATTGGATATCCTTCGCTCGTCGTTCGTCGACCCCGCCGCGCGCTGCCGCCGCTACGGCTTTCGGCCCATGAAGTGCGTGCTATGCCCCGACGCTGCCTCGGCGGCTTCCAGCATCGTCTCGGAAAGCGTCGGGTGCGCGTGAACGGTCAACGCCAGGCTTTTCGCCGTTGCACCCGTTTCGACCGCAAGTACGCCCTCGGCAAGCAGCTCGCCTGCGCCCTGCCCCGCCACCGCGACACCCAGCACGCGCTCCGTCGCGGCGTCGAGCACTAGCTTGGTAAGCCCGTCGGCAAGGCCCAGTATCCGCGCCCGGCCCGACGCCGCCCACGGGAATTTCGCAATCTTGACCTTCAGGTCCTTCGCGGCCGCCTCGCTCTCGGTCAGGCCGCACCAGGCCAGTTCAGGATTCGTAAAGACGACCGCCGGGATCGCTGCAGGCGCAAACGACGCCTCCTGTCCCGCCAGACACTCCGCAGCCACGCGGCCTTCCGCCGTGGCCTTGTGCGCCAGCATGGGCTGGCCCGCAACGTCTCCGATTGCCATAATCGCGGCATCGGCCGTCCGGCAATGAGCGTCAACCTCGACGAAACCTGCCTGGTTCACGCGGACCTTCGTCTGCTCCAGCCCGAGGTGCTCGGTGTTGGGCTTGCGCCCCACCGCAACAAGGATCCGGTCGAAAACCTGAACGGTCTCGGCGCCGACCTTGTCTCGAAAGGTGACCTGCAGCCCGTCCGGCAATTCCGTCACCCCGGCAACAACCGTCTCGAGCATAACCTGCTTCATCTGCTTCTGCAGCTTCTTCGCCAGTACCGCGACGATATCCCGGTCGGCGCCCGGCAAAAGCTGCGGCAGCATCTCCACCATGCTCACCTGGGAACCCAACGCGGCATAGACCTGTCCCAGCTCGAGGCCAATATAGCCGCTGCCTATGACAAGCAGGCGGTCCGGCACCTCTTCCAGCGCAAGCGCCCCCGTGGAATCCATGATCCTGGACGTCGCCGGAAGGCCCGGAATCACTGCGGGCCGTGATCCGGTCGCCAGGATCGCATGGTCGTAACGAATCGTTTCCTCGCCGCCCGCTGCCAGTTGCACCTTGATCGACGTGGAGTCCAGGAATGTCGCCCGGCCTTGGACGAAGCGGATCTTGCGCATCTTGCAGAGCTGCCCCAGTCCACCGGTCAGCCCTTTCACCATGGACTCTTTCCACGCCCGCAGCTTCACGACGTCAACCTTCACCCCTGCGACCTCAATGCCGATGTCCTTCGCATGCTGCAATTCGTCCAGCACGGCCGCCGCGTGGAGCAGCGTCTTCGACGGAATGCACCCGCGGTACAGACAAACGCCGCCCGGATTGACCTCCATGTCCACCAGCGTCACCTGCATGCCAAGGTCCGCCGCATGAAACGCCGCCGGGTACCCCCCGGGCCCCCCGCCGATCACGACAACTTGCTTCTTGTCATCTGGCATGTTCTTTCTCCCTATCCTTCAAACGACAGCAACCAGTGCAGCGTAACGGATGCCTCCTCTCATCGCAATCGCTAATGGCTTATGCGGCAACACCGGCAGACCCACCGGCAGAAAGGTGAGATGTTATCCAACAGCTTACAGGCGCGATACCTGTGCGGCACTGCTGTAGATAGTTCACGGCAAGAAATACGTCGCAAATATCAGTCCCAGGCGTCGGGGCGGGCCGCCAGGCCGCCGCGCAACTGGACGTCCGCGCCGGATTCGTTCATTGCTGCCAGCATCTGCGCCAACAGCTCGCCATCACCGCGGCCCTCGGCCTTGACGGCATTATGAAGCTCGTCGATCTGTTGGATGGAATGGGCCGCCGGGACGGTGCAATCTACGTTCGGATCCTTGAGCACCCAGCGCAGCGCGGCCTCGTAGGGCCTGCTGTCATTCTTGAGATGCGCCACGGACGGATGGGAGATCTTCCCCGCCCACACCATGTTGAGAAACCCGTCGCCGCCGCCAAACGGTTTCATCGCAACGGCCCCCACCCCGTGCGCACGCGCCGAAGGCAGCAGCTGGCGGCCCGCGGCAGGATGGAGCGGGCTGTAGGGAACCATCATCACGCCGAACACGTCGAACTCCGTGATCGCGCGCAGGGCGGATTGCGGCGAGTGGTGGCAGGAGAACCCGAAGTGATCGCAGAACCCCTCCGCCTTCAGCGCATTGAATCCTTCTGTCGCGCCGCGGATCCGCTCCGCACCATGCCCGTCCCCGAACTCAAGGCCGACCCACAGCAGAATGTCCACGTGTTGGATTCCGTAACGCTGGCGATGGTCGCGGCAGTAGTCGATGACGTACTGCCTGACCTGGGCCGGATCCCGCTGGTTCATTCCGTGGAGGGGCCAGGCCACGGTGAACTCATTGCCGCGGCTTCTCATCACTTCGGCCGTGGCCAGTTCCTCCTTGTCCCACTGCACGTCGAAGTAGGTCACGCCAAGGTTCAGGAGGTGATTCAGTTCGCGCACGCGCCTGGGGACGTCTTCATGGGCCAGCGGGCCGTTCGTGAAATGACCGCCCGCGCCGAGGCGCGTGACCTCAAGCCCCGTCCGCCCGAGCGTTCGCACCTCAAGCTGTTCCATGCGCTATCCCTCTAGGCGTTTGCGAGCCTGACCATCGTTTCGTAGTTCGTCATCGTGAGCCTTGTAATCTCGCGCCCGTAAGGACACGCCGAAGGCATGAGGACGAAGCGACTTCCGTTGGCGTCGGGCCCCTCGCCCAGCGCCTTGCGCACCTTCGCCTCGAATTTCGGCGGTTCCAGGTTCTCGATATCAGTGCTCTCGATGTTCCCGAAAAGAACGAGCCCCGGCGCCACGGCGCGGATGTCGGCCAGTTCCATGTCGCCCTGGTGCGGCGGCTCACAAGGGTCCAGCCCGGCGGCCATTTCAGCGATCATGCCCAGGATGCCGCGCAGCCGCCCGTGGCTGTGGATCCGCGGGATACCCCCGTGCCGGCGAATCGCATCGCAAAGCGGCTTTGTGTAGTTGTAGAGAAACTCGCGGTAAAGCTGCGGCGGAAGATACGGCTCGGAGGCATACTCGCTGCCCACAACACGCCACGGCTGGCCGGGGAATGCCGCCGCGAGCCGTTCAATGCCATCCGTAATCGCCGGGGCAGCCTGCTCCATGAGCCGGTGAAAAAGCCCCGGCTCCGTGAAGGCCAGCACCGTGTAGTCCTCCATCGAAAAGAGGGACGCAACGGCACAGAGCGGGTCGTGCTGGTTGATGAGCAGGACGCCTGCGTCGCCGAGCTTGCGATCCTCCTCGACGAGGTTGCTCACATCAATCCCGCCCTGCAGAAACACTTCCGGCGGGAGCTGAAGATAGGCCTTCACATCGTCCAGGTCTTTCAGCAGGTGCTCGAGCGTCCACGTGGTGGCGACCCCGCGGTCGACCCGCGTCACGGACTGCATGGTGCGGCCCGCAATCCGCAGCGTCGTCTTGCCGTACCGGCTGTCCCCCTTCTCCCAGCCCTCGTGGGAGAAGAAGCGGCCCCTTGCATTGTCCGGATGGGGATGCTGAATGGGGCCGGCGAACCGCAGGATGTCGGTGTGGCTTTCGGCAAGATCCACGAGTTCGCGCCAGCCGGGGCCGTTAAAGACGTTCCACGGGTCGGGATCGTCCGGGTTGAGCCGCCATCCGCCAATCTCGTAGAAACTCACGGGCGGCCGGTCCACGGGCCGGCCGGCGAGCGTTGCCAACAGTCTTTCGCGCCGGGTCATCTTCCCCACATCCGCCTTCCTATTCGTAGGATCCCAGCGCCTTTCCAAGTTCAACGATCCGCTTGTAGTCT
>CAYRKB010000004.1:0-20546 GCA_964424705.1 uncultured Victivallales bacterium | reverse complement strand
GGGATCGAATGGTCCTCCTGGAAGATGTAGCCCCCGTTCTGCTTCAGCGCAGGCATGAGCCGCTTCATCTCGGCTTCGACCCGATCGATCTGGTTCCACAGCATGGCGTTCAGGCCGCCGTGCAGCACAAGCTTGTCGCCGTACATCTCCTTGATGTGGATCGGGTCCATGCCGGCCTTCACCTCCAGCGGGTTGAGCGCATCCAGCCCCATGTCCACAAGCTCCGGCAGCAGCAGGTTCACGTTCCCGCAGCAGTGGAGGTGGGCGTAGATGCCCCGGGCATGCGCCCAATCGATCGCCCGCTTCTGTACGGGCTTGAGAATCTCGCGGTACATCGCGACGGAGAAAAACGGGCCGTTGCGATATCCCATATCGTCCGGCCAGTCGATGGCGTCAAAGGTGTAGCCCTCGTCCCAGATCATGTCCAGGAGCTGCAGGCTGCACGTGAGCTGGGTGTTGAAGATATCGATCACGAGCTCCGGGTCATCCGCCATCATCATCAGCAGCCGCTCGGTGCCGACAATCCGCGCGTGGGTCACGTCGTAGCCAAACCAGAGCCCGCCCTGAATCCAGTAGCCGCGCTCGCGCCAGGTCTTGTAGTTCGCCTTCAGGTGGTTCCAGTCGACCCGGTCGCGGGTCATGACCATGCGGGCCTTCGCCTTCTCCCAGGAGGCGCGGTCCACAATCGTGCGGTTCATCCAGTGCGGCGTGGATTCCTTGTGCTTCCAGGTCTTGGCGGTGGTGCCCCACCCGTCCAGCCAGATCGAGTATTCATCCGTTTCCTCGATCAGCCTGGACGGAAGCCGCGGGCTGTTGTCGCCCCCGACGCTCACCAGACGGTCCAAGCCAAAATAGTCGGCGAAGTCAACATCTGCGGGCAGTCCCTCGCGGCGCCAGCGCTCAAGGGTAGTGCCCCAGGGGCTCGCCTGCATCGGCACCCGGTCGGCCTCCCGGTGTTCGTACGTTCTCTGAAAGCGTTCGCGGGTGGTCATCTCGCGCATGCCGGGCTCCTTCGGTGCATTGGTTTGAGCGGACATGATCTACACGGTGCCGCGCACTGCAAGCAGAATCGGGGCGGCGTCAACTGCGTGCTTGCGGTTCCGGCCCTGTTCTGACAACGTCCGCGCAATGAAAGCCATGAGCAAGGCCTACCTCGCACTGCTTGCGGCCGCCTTGGGTTTGCGCCTGCTTTACCTGCGGGAGCAGGCGCACGCGAATCCCCTCTTTGACTACCCCGTGGTGGACGCCGCGGTCTACACCGCGTGGGCCCAGGAGATCGTGCGCGGCCAATGGTGGTGGCCCGCCCCGCGAAACTACCTGCCGATCTACCCATGGTTCCTGGCGCTGTGCACGTGGTTTTCCCACGGGATGAACCCCTGGAGCGTGAAGCTGGTGCAGTCGCTGCTCGCGTCGGGGGCCTGCGTCATGCTGGCGGCCGCCACGCGCCGCGCTTTCGGATCGCGCGCCGCCGTCGCCGCCGGCGCCCTGTTCGCCGGCAACTGGCTGTTCGTGATCTATGACGCAGAGCGATATTCCGAAAGCCTCTGCCTCACCAGCCTCGCCGCCTGGCTCTTCCTTTCGCTCTGCCGCCGCGCAACCTGGTACAACGCGGCGCTGGCGGGAGGCGCCTGCGCCGTGGCCTGCGGATGCCGCCCCAACCTCCTTGCCCTTGTCCCTCTGGGTGCGACGTGGGTCTGCCTGGCGGGCCATGGCCGGCTTCTTCAGAGGCTCGCCCGGGGCGGCTTGTTCCTCGCCATGGCGGCGCTGCTGATCGGCCCAGTCGCCTGGCATAACCATCGGCTGACCGGCCGATGGCAGCTTCGCGCGCAGCAAATGTGGAACCTCTATGCCGCGCTTGACCCGGAAATCGGCGGGCTGCACCCCGCGGCAGGGGTGGCGTTCGACCGCTACGTCTCGCAACCCGTCGCCGCCGCTCAACTTCGCGGGGAGGAAGAAGACCGGTACTGGCTGCGGCGCTCGATCGAGCTGCTGCGCGCGCATCCGCGCGAGGTGGCGTTCAACTATTTCTGCCGGCGCGGGATGATCTTCATCACGAACACGGAATGGAGCCAGGAGTTCGACGTTTATGCCTTCCGTGCATACTCGCGCGTACTCAGCCTCCCCTGGCCCGGGTTCGGCTGGATCTTCCCGCTCGCGGGCATCGGCCTGCTCTGCCTCACCCGCGGGCCGCCGCGGGCTTCCAACGGCGACCCCGCCACGGCCGAAACAAGGCGTTCGCAATGGTTTCTCGCTGCCGCGCTGCTCCTCGTGGCGCTTTGCACGTTCGCTTTCAAGGTCACCGGGCGCTATCGCATGCCGGTCACGTTCCTTATGCTGCCGTTCGCGGGCGCAGGCGTTGGCGCGCTCCTGTCTTTTCCGTCTCGCCCGCCCCGCACCCGCGCGCTTCTGGCCGGTCTTTGCCTGGCGCTCGCGGCCCTTTCCTGGCCCGATTGGCCGTCGGTCGCGCGCCGACAGACCGCGCTGCACGATCTTTACATCGGCAAGAAGAGCGAAAGCGCAGGCCGCGCCGCCGACGCGGAGGCGGCGTTCCGGAAGGCAATTGTAGCGCAGCCCGGCGATCCCAATGCGCGGTCCGAGCTCGCGCGCCTGCTGCTGCTGCAGAATCGACTCGCGGAGGCCGAGGCGGCCGCGGACGAAGCGATCAGGCTTGCTCCTGAGTCGTGGCGCGTCTGGACTCTGCGCGCCTGCGTCGAGAAGAGCCAGCAACGATTCGAAGCCGCCCTGTCCGACCTCGATCGATCCCTGTCAATCCTGCCGTTTCAATCCGAGCCCTGGATGGTCAAGGCGGAGATCTTCGCCGCAACAGGCCGCGCGCTGGACGAGGCAGACGCCCTTCGAAAGGCGCTGGTGCAGGGAGGCGACCCCGGGCTCGCGATCGACTGCGCCTTGCGACTGGATGCGGGCAGACATTTTCAAGAGGCCCTGCAGCTCTGCCAGACAATCTTTCGGCCCAGCGCCGCGCGGGCGGACCGCGCGCAGGCCGGAATGCTTGCCGGCTACCTGTGCGCCCTTCGCATGAACGACGTCAACGCGGCCGGGGCCTGGTGGGAACGAGTCACGGCCTTCCGGGACGTGCCTTTCCATGCCGAGCAGGCCGCCTTTCTCGCCGGGGCCCTGCCCGAAGCCCAGTATCGCTCGCTAGCGACGGCACGGAAGGATCCCAGGGCTATGGATTTCTTCGCATTCAACCGCGGGCTGCGCCTGTACCTGCGCGGGGAACATGCCGCGGCGCAGAACGCGTGGCAGGAAGGCCTTACGCCCGAAGCCCTCAAGGCCGCCACGCCGCCCGCCGCAATCCCTCAGCGCTGGGCATGGGAGATGCTCCATGCCCAGCCGGTTCCGGAAGGCAACACGCCGCGATGAGACCATGAAAGCCTACTCACGCGCAATAGCCGCCCTTTTGAGCGCAGCCCTTTCCGCCGGCGCCGACACAATCCGCCTCACGAACGGCAACGCAATCCGTGGAATCATCGCGAAGGAAACCACCACCCACGTCTTTCTGGACCTCGGCGTCGGATCCACGACCATTCCCCGCGCCAACATCCAGTCCATCCAACGCTCCGATGAGAGCGCCAACCTGTCCATTCGGGACGATTGGAGGAAGGACTACTACCTGCACAAGAAGTTCCTTCCGGCAGGCATGGAAGAGCTGGCGGCCGGCTTCGCCGCCCTGAATGAAAAGAGGGATGCAGCCATCAAGGCCCATGCGCATCTTGCGGGCATGAAGGATGCCGGGGCGGCGCTCCGAACCGAGATCGAAGCCCTGCAGGCCCAACATGTCGCCATGAACCAGCGCTTGACCGATACCGACCCGAACGCCGACCTCCAAGCCTACAACGCCATTGTGATTCGCAACAATGAGCTCGGGGCGCAGCGGGTCGTCAAGGCGGATCAACTCGAAAAGCACCTCGCTACGCGCCAGCCGGCCATCGGCACGATTTCCGATTACCTTGAGCACCTGGCGGCTTTCCAGCAGGAGCTCGCGACCCGCCTCAAGCAGGCCCGCGCCACGCCCGCCGCCACGGACACCCGCTACGTGCTGGAACGGATCGCGGCCGTGCTCACGTCGCGCGACGGGGAAATGTCGACGGCCACCGTGGAAACGCAGCGGCTTCATAACGGCGCCATCGTGGCCGTCTCCGTCAACGGCAAAGCGCAGGGCCGGTTTCTGCTCGACACGGGATCCAGCATGATGACCTTCTCGGACGAATTCGCCGGGCGCCTGAAACTCGACCTGTCCAAGGCGCGGGACGCGGATTGCGTTATGGCCGACGGCCGGCGCGTGAAAGCGAAGTATGTCGTGCTGGATTCCGTCGCTGCCGGGAGCGCCCGCGCTTCCAACGTCGAGGCAGCCATCCTGCCGCCGCCGGGCGAAGATCTCGACGGACTGCTTGGCATGAGCTTCCTGCGCAACTTCGTCGTGCAGTTCGACGGCGCCACGGGCAAGCTCGCCCTGAAGCAGTTCTCCCCACAATAGGGCGCATGTGAGTTCCGGGGAGTTCTCCGCTCAGGCGCCTTTCTTTATCTCCGCGACGAGGGCGTCGCGACTCCGGAAGCAAGCCGGGAGCGACAACGGGCAACTCCGACTGGAGATGCGGCGACCCCGCCGCGTTCTCTCCGAGCTTCGCCGCATCTCCCCCGGGCGGCGATCCCCGGAACTCACATGCGCCCCCCGCAATAGCTCCGGCGAGAAGTCGCTTGTCAGGCGCCAGCGCCGTGCATAGTATTACTCGCATAGAGGCGCAACGTATGGAGGAGACGCTGGCATGAATTCACGTCAACGCATTCAAGCGACACTGGCGCACAAACAGCCCGACCGCGTAGCGGTGGATTTCAACGGCCACCGGTCGAGCGGCATCCACGCCCTCGCCTACAAGCGGCTGCGGCAGCAGCTCGGACTCCCCCCCTCCAAGCTCTATGTGTACGATTTCATTCAGCAGCTGGCCGTCGTGGAAAACGATGTGCTGGATTGGGCCGGCGCGGACGTCGTTGAGGTGGGGTTCAATTACCAGTTCAAGGATGAATACTGGGCGGACTGGAATCTTCCGGACGGCTCGCCCTGCAAGATCCCCGCGTTCTGCTATCCGGAGAAGGTTGGGCGCGACTGGGTGGTGCGAGGGGACGAAGGGCAGCCCATCTGCATCCAGAAAGAGGGCGTGCTCTTCTTTGAGCAGACGTGCTTCCCCCTGGTAGAAAGCGACGACGACACCTTCGAGCGGCTGGAGCACTACCTCCGTCAGGTCATGTGGTGCCGACTTGGCATTCCGCCGTCGCCCGCAGGCCTGGACGAGGCGGGGCTTAAGGTCCGGGGCGAAACCGCGAAGCAGCTCCGCCAATCCACCGACCGGGCCATCTACGGGACGTTCGGCGGGAACCTGATCGAGATCGGAGAGTTCGTCTTCCGCATCGACGAGTTTCTGTACCAGATCGCAGCCAACGGGCCCCGCATCCATCGATTCCTCGACCGCCTGATGGAGTTCCACCTGCGCAACATGACCAAGTACCTCGGCGCCGTGGGGCCGTATCTGGACATCATCGGTTTTGGCGACGACCTCGGCGCACAGAACGGGCCCCAGATCTCTCCCAAGATGTACCGCGAGTTCTTCAAGCCGCGGCACGCGGCGCTTTGGCAGCACGCCAAAAAGCTCTGCCCGCACATCAAAGTCAGCCTGCACTGCTGCGGAGGGGTCTACCCGCTGCTGCGCGACCTTATCGAGGCCGGGCTGGACGCAATCAATCCTGTCCAGTTTAACTGCGCGGACATGGAGGTGAGCCGCCTCAAGCGGGAGTTCGGAAAAGACCTCACCTTCTGGGGCGGCGGCTGTGATACGCGCCAGATTCTGTGCAACGGCACGCCGGACGACGTGGCCCGGCACGTGCGGGAGCAGGTCCGCCAGCTCTCGCAGCAGGGCGGGTTCGTCTTCCAGCAGGTTCACAACATCATGGCCGATGTGCCCGCGGAAAACATCGTCGCGATGTTCGACGCCGTCCGCTCCTGCAAGTAGTCACGGCTTGACCGGTACGCGGCCATAGTGCAACGTACCCGACCCGCGCCAAGTCGGCCTCGCCGGCCGGCGGCGCGACGATCACTGCGGTCACCACGAAGGAAGTGAACATGTTGACGAATGCAATATCCTGCAATACGGACAATACGGGCGGCGCATTGGATCGCTGCAACGTGGTTTGGGCCTCCCCCAGCACAAATTCCTCCGGCTCGATGCCGATCGGCAACGGCGACATTGGAATGAACGTCTGGGTCGAACAGAACGGCGACCTCCTCCTGCTGATCAGCAAGACCGACGCATGGTGCGAAAACAGCAGACTTCTGAAGCTCGGACGGGTGCGTGTCTCGCTCTCCCCCAACCCTTTCCCGCCCGGAAAGCCCTTCCGCCAGGAATTGAAACTTCGCGAGGGGGCCATCGAAATCACCGGCGGGGACGGGAAGGCGGCAACCGTTCTGCGCGTCTGGGTGGACGCGAACCGCCCCGTAATCCACGTCGAGTCGACAGGTCCTGAGCCCTGCGAAGTGACCGTCCGGCTTGAGCTCTGGAGAACGGAGAAACGGCCATTCCACGACTACGAGTGGTTCAGCTGCTGGAATATGGGCGGCCTCGACGCAGCTAACAGGCCTCCGGAAGCGCAGTGCTACGTGACCCCCGACACGGTCGCCGACGCCGCCGGGCGCATCGTCTGGTACCACCGCAACGAATACTCCGTATGGCCCATCGGCTTGCGGCTCCAGGGGCTTGACTCTCTCATCGGGCAGCTGAAGGACCCGCTGGCCAACCGCACTTTCGGCGCCGCCATCTGCGGCAAGGGCCTCGTAAAGAAGGACCCCCTCACGCTGCGCTCCGGGAAAGCCGCCAAGGCCCACTGCATCTCCATCTACCCCCTGACGGCACAGACGCCGACGGCTGAGGCCTGGCTTGAGCAGCTGGACCGGTCCATTCACGACACGGACGGCACGTCCCTGAAGCAGGCAACCACGCAGCATAAGCGCTGGTGGCAGGATTTCTGGAGCCGGAGCTGGGCGCACATCAGCGGCAGCGAAGAGGCCGGGCAGATCACGTCCGTCTACACGTTGCAGCGCTGGATCAACGCCTGCGGCGGACGCGGCGCCTACGCGATCAAGTTCAACGGGTCCATCTTCACCGTCGAATGGCGAGACGGCGACACGGTGAAGTCCGATCCCGACTACCGCGCCTGGGGCGGAGACTACTGGTACCAGAACACGCGGCTGCCCTACTGGCCGATGCTCGCGGCGGGCGACTTCGACCTCATGCGCCCGCTGTTCAGGATGTACCTCGACACCCTGGCGCTTGCCAGGGAGCGCAACCGCATCTGGTTTCACTGCGACGGCGCCTTCATGGCCGAAACCATGTCCTTCTGGGGCATGTTCAGCAACGGCGACTACGGATGGAAGCGGGAAGGCCGGCCCGCTGCCGACATGTCCAATCCATTCATCCGCTGGATCTGGTCCAGCGGGCTGGACCTGGCGATGATGATGCTGGACTACTACGACCACACGCAGGACGCCGCGTTCCTCAAGGACGAACTGCTGCCCTGGGCGGACGCCATGCTGCTGTACTATGACACCCGCTTCCAGCGCGACGCGACGGGCAGGCTTGTAATCAACCCCACGCAGGCGGTCGAGACGTATCAGCACGGGGTTACGGACGCCACGCCCGACGTCGCGGGACTGCAAGTGGTGATCCGGCGACTGCTCGCGCTGCCGCAGCGCGCGACGGATGCCGCCACGCACCAGCGGTGGCTGCGATTGCAGCGCGAGATCCCCGAGCTCCCGACAACCGTCAGGGATGGCAAGCGCTATGTGCTGCCGGCCGCCCAATTCGGGGAGCGGAGCAACTGCGAGAACCCGGAGCTCTACACAATCTTCCCGTTCCGGATTCATGGCGCCGGGAAGCCCGACCTCGATACCGGGCGCAACACCTTTGCCGCGCGCATTGAGAAGTCCTGCGCAGGCTGGCAGCAGGCCTCCGGTCAGGCGGCCTACCTGGGGCTGACCGCGGAAGCGCGGGCAATGGTGGCGGCCAATGCGAAGGAAAAGGATCCGGGCAGCAGGTTCCCCGCCTTCTGGGCCCAGCACTACGATTGGATTCCCGACCAGGACCACGGCGGCAATCTCTTGATTGCCATCCAGGCCATGCTCATGCAGACCGAGGGAAAGCGCATTCTCCTGCTCCCGGCATGGCCCGCCGACTGGGATGTCGAGTTCAAGCTCCACGCGCCCCTCAACACCACTGTAGAATGCGTCTACAAGGCGGGCAAGGTGGAGCGGCTCACCGTGACGCCCAAGAGCCGGGAAAAGGACGTGGAAATCATCCGCGCGGAGCCCTGAGAAGAGTTGGCGGAAAAGGGTTCAGGCCGGCTGATCACTGACAGCCGGGCGCTGATCTTCCGCCGCTCTTCCCTTCCCCCAGCCGCGCCTCGATAGCCGCGATCACAGTGTCCAGCGTCTTGATCCGGGCGTACCACTTGCAGTTCGACTCGACAATCGTCCAGGGAGCGTTGGGCGTGCTGGTGTGGAGAAACATTTCCTCGAGGGCGGCTTTGTAGGCGTTCCATTTCTTGCGGTTGCGCCAGTCATCGGGCGTGATCTTCCAACGCCTGAGTTCATCGCTCTCGCGGGCCTTGAAACGGCGCAGCTGCTCCGCCGGGTCTATGTGCAGCCAGAACTTCACGAGCACCGTTCCGAAGTTGGTCAGGTGCCGCTCCATTTCGTTGATCTCGCGATACGCCCGGGTCCACTCCGCCTCGCTGCAAAATCCTTCCACGCGCTCGACGAGCACCCTGCCATACCAGCTGCGGTCAAAGATCGTGATGTGCCCGGCCTTGGGGATCTGGTTCCAGAAGCGCCAGAGGAAGTGGTGCGCCTTCTCTACATCCGATGGCGCAGCGATCGGCGCGACCTCATACCCGCGCGGATCGAGCTTGCCTGTCAACCTCCGGATCGCGCCGCCCTTGCCCGCCGCGTCCCATCCCTCGAAAGCGATCACGACCGGGATCCGCCGCGCATAGATCTCGTGCTCCAGCTCGCGCAGGTGCTCCTGTCGCTTGGCCAGCTTGCGCCGGTAGTCGGGCTCCTTCAGCGACAGGGAAAGATCGGCCCGGTCGAGAAGGCTTGTGCGGGCCGCGGCGAAAGAGGTCGCGCCCTTCCGGCTCTCTATCCTCCTCACCCGCGACCGGTCCGCGTTGATCCGTCGCTCCAGCGCCGCGGCCACCGTCTCGAACATCTTCAAAGCCGCCGCCCGGTGGTCATGCGCAGCCAGCACGGTCCACGGCGCGAACTCGGTGTCCGTCCGGCCCAGCATCTCCTCCACGGCCCGCAGGTACACCTTGAAACTCTTGTAGCGGCGCCGATCCTCGGGGCTCACGCGCCATGCCGTTTGACGTTTTGCCAGCAACTTCTTGAAACGCCGTTTCTGCTCCTCTTTAGAGATGTGGAGGAAGAACTTCACGATGAGGCACCCGTCATCCGCGAGCTGCCGCTCGAAAGACCGGATATCCTCGCACGCGTCCGGGACATCCGCGTGCCGGACCAGCCCGTCGACACGGTCCACGGTCACGCTGCGGTACCAGCTCCGGTCGAACAGCGCGATACGCCCGCGCGCGGGGGTCTTGATCCAGAAGCGCCAGAGAAACGGGCGCAGGCGCTCCTCGACGGTCGGCGGAGCCATGCTAAGAACGTTGAACCCCCGCGGGTCAAGCGGCTGAATCAGCTCGTTGATCAGCGTCCCCTTCCCCGCCGCCGCCATGCCCTCGAACACCAGGATCACCGGAATCCTATGCTCGATCACGCCGCGCTGCAGGCTCACAAGGCGGGACTCAAGCTCCTTGCGGGCGGCCTTGTACGCGGCCTTCGGGACAGCCAGGCTCAGGTCAACATTCTCCAGCACGGGGCACCGCCTTCCAAAGGCTCAGCTGCACGCGTCGCCATCACGGGTGGGAAACATCATCGCCATGCCGAATTCGTCCTGAAAACCGGCGTCGAGCGAAAGATCCACGTGCGTGCACTTCTCGCGCAGGGCCTCGGCGTACGCGCGCTCCGTCCTGGAAAGAAGAACGAGCTTGGCCCCGAGGGAGGCCGCGTTGCCAATGAACCGGATGTGGTCGCAGTGCACATCAGGCAAAAGGCCGATCCGCCGGGCGTTGTTGCGGCGGATGAAGTTCCCGAACGCCCCGGCCAGAAGAACGGAACCCAGCTCCGGCGCAGCAATTCCCGCTTTGCGCATAAGAATCTGAATTCCGGCCCGCATCGCGCCGGAGGCAAGCTGCAGCTCACGCACATCCCTCTGCCAGAGGCAGATCGCCTCCCGCGAAGTCGTTTCCTCCGGCCCGGCGAGAACAAAGCGGGTCTCCCCCTTCTCATCGGTGAGCAGGCGGCTGCGCAGGTCCGCAGGCAAGGTCGGCGGACACTCCGCGGCTTCGAGGATGCGCCCCGTCTCGTCGATGATCCCGAACCGCAGCATCTCAGCCGCAGCATCGATGAGCGCCGTCCCGCAAAGGCCGATCGGCTTCGAGTTGCCGATAACGCTGATCACCAGCTCGCCGTCGCGCACAATCACCTTCTCGATCGCCCCCACCGCCGCGCGCATGCCCTGCCGTATCCGCGCGCCCTCGAAGGCAGGGCCGGCGGCCGTCGACGTGGCCAGCAGGCTTCCATTCCATGCCAGCACAATCTCGCCGTTCGTGCCGATGTCCACAAGCAGCACCGGGGTGCCCCATTTGTCGAGCCGCGAGGCGACCATCCCGGCCACCGTATCGCCGCCGACGAAGCTGCCGATCTGGGGAAATATATACACCTGCGCGGCGGGGTTGGCCCTTATGCCGAGGCGCGCAGCGGAAACCACCTGCGCGGCGTCGAACGCATTAACGAAGGGGACCTCGCCCAGCGCGGAGGGGTCCAGCCCGCACAGAAGCTGCTGCATCGTCGAATTGCCGGCGATCACGATATCGTACACTTCGTGAACCGGGACTGACGCCGCTCCGGCCAGCGACGCGATAATGGCATCCACCGCCTCGATGATCGCCTGCTGAAGCTGCGCCAGCGTCTCCGGGCTCTTGCGCACCTGGTGAATCCGCGAGATCACATCGTCGCCAAACCCGATCTGCGGGTTCATGCGCGATGAAACGCCCAGCTCCTTGCCCGAGCACAGGTCGAACAGCGTGCCGACCACCGTGGTGGTTCCAATGTCGAACGCGACCCCGAAGATCCGCTTGGAGGTGTCGCCCGCCTCAACAGCGATCAGGCGGCGGCCGTAGGTCACCGCCGTTCCCTTCCATTCGTGCGCACGCAGGAACCCGGGGAGCATGTGAAGAAACTCATACGGGACCTCCACATCCGGCACCGCGGCGCGAAACCGCGCAAGGTCCGAACGGTCGTCCTCGATCGTGGGCGGCGGCAGCGCGAAGGCCGTCTTATGCACAACCGGGTTGATGTCGCCGCGCACGCCGCTGTCGTGCACAAGAATCTGCTGCTGGTGCTCGAACATGGATTCGGGCGGAATATCGATGACCGCGGCACCGTCCACCGTCGTCTGACAGGCAAGCCGGTGGCCATCCCTCCACAGCTCCGCGCTCACGCACGCCGGGGCCTGCGCAGCGCCCTCGCACCGGCCGCTGACCACGCGCACCCGGCACTTCCCGCAGGTGCCCTGCCCGCCGCACGGCGACTGGATAATCAGCCCCGCCCGGCCGGCCGCCTCGAGAATCTTGGTGCCCGGCAGCACATAGACGGTGCGGCCGGACGGCTCGAACACAACACGAATTTCTTCTGTTTTCATGCGGGCTCTTTCTTTGCGTGGGAGAACTAGGCGTACGGGCAGCCGCCGCTGGAACAGCTGCCGGCGGACGGGCAGCCGCCTTCCCCGCAGGGCGTCGCGTGATCATGGGAGCCTGCCGCCGCGCTGAAGACCGAGAGCTGCTTTGCGGGCCGCCCCGCGCCGCACTTCGGGCACTTCGGAACAGGCTCCGACGCCGTGCGGGCCAGGTGTTCGAAGCCGTGCTCGCACTTCACGCATTTGTACTCATAAATGGGCATATCCGCATCCTTCCCGCTACTTTTCCGGCCTCGCAAAAAGCAAGGTCCGGTTCCTCTTGTGCGCTAACTCCTCATCAAAGTCCAGCACTTCGGAGTACCGCTCCGCGGCGACCACGCAGGGATCGAGCCGCAGGGCAATGTCCGAACGCCACTCCCGCGCGCCCGCGTCAAATGCCCCGCGCACGCGAATGCGGCTTCGCGCTCCGCCCACGTCGTCGCGCTGCCACGCGGCCGGCGCGATCCCGGGCTCATATCCGGACGGGATCCTGAAGATCAGCTCCGCTCTCGAGTCAACAGAGCCGGAGTAGCATAAGGGGGTCACCCGCGTATCCGTGCGCGCCCCGAAGAGGCCCTGCGGCCAGCCCGGGTACAAGAAGTACAGGAACGGCCCGGAGCATACCGCGTAGTCCGGAACGTTCACCGTGAATTCGATGCGGCCCGGGTAGCCCGTGAAGTCGGTCCGCAACTCGCCCTCCATCGTCGCGCTCTGCGCCACGCCCGCGGTCAGGTCCTGCCCGTAGCGGCGCAGCTCCTCGGGGGTCATCTCCTGGAAGCGCTTTCGCTCCGAGCCGAACGCGTTCCCATACACGCGATCGCGGCGGGTAATGCGCGCGGAGCCGTTCGTCGAAACGTCGACGACGCAGCCCGTCTCCGCGCGATCCGGCCGCATGGGGACGATCCGGAACACCTCTCCCGCGGGCAGCGTCAGTCCGAAGCGATCGGCGTGCGGCGTCGCGCCCGGCGCGGCGTACTGGTCCGTATCGTTAAGGTAGACCCACGCCTGCTTCCCGTCCTCCGGATCCCGGGCCTGCACACGCACCAGCACGGCTGGAAACACGCTGCTGGAGGGCCACTCCCTCACCCGGGCCTGCAGCTCTTCCATGGCCGCCCAGTCCGAAGCCAGCACGAACTCCGGGCGGAGTCCGGCGGCGCGGAGCATCGCGTAGAGCAGCGCCGCGCGGTCGGCGGAGTTGCCGTACCCCTCGGCGAGGGTTCGGTCCGCCCCGCAGAGCGCGTCGAGCGGCATTGCGTTGAGGCCCGGCTCCGTAAGGCGGACCTTGAGCGCCACGCAATCGCGGATGGCCTGTAACTTCGCCAGGTCGCTGCGGCAGCCCCGCGTAGCCGCCTTTGCCAGCCGCACCGCGGCGCGCCCATCCCTCGCGTTGCGCTCCAGACGTGCGGACACGTCGCGGGCATATCGCGGCCACTCCCCTGCGGACAGGAACACCGTCGGATTGAATGTGAACCACGGCGGCTGCAGCGCCTCCTTGCGCACGGCCGGCGCGTCCTGAAAGCTCCACTCCGCGCGCACCCGCCCGCCCGGCCCGTTCGTCGGCGGCCGATGCTGCCCCCCTTCAAACAGGAACGTGTCCCACTTCACAAGGCCCGCGGGCGCATCCACAGCCACCGACTTCCGGAGGATCGGATCGTACCCGCGGAAGGACTCCCACGCGGAAAACAGCGGATGGTTGGAGACAGAGCGTTCGTACTCGTAGTCGATCGTGCACCCGACCTCGACGCCCGGCAGGCTCACGACCAGAATCTTTCCGGCCGGGTAGCGTGCGGCCCCGCCCGCCCAGCCCTCGTCCATCAGGTTGATCGCCGCAGCGCCGGCCTCCTGCAGCTTTCCGTCGACCGACACCGTGGTGGCGCGGATAAGCCTTACCGACTCCCATCCCGAATTGAAGCCGATCTTCAGCTCGCCGCTCACCTTTTTGCCGCCGTAGGTCAGGATGCGCTTGCGGGCCGAGCGCCTCTCGGTCCAGTTGCACGCGTCCTTGAGCACGTACTCCACGCGCTCGTCCAGCGTCACGGTATCCGCCCCCGGCGCCGTGCCCGCAGAGGACTCCAGGACAACCATCTCGCGCGCCTGGCGCTCAATCATCTGCAGCGTGCTCTTGAGCTCCAGGTACTGCGGCGGCGTGAACTCGACGACGTGCAAGCGGTAGTCGGACTGTGCCTCCAGCGCGGAGCCCGCCTGCCGCGCCGAGAAGTGCCACTCAATCGCATCGCTCTTGATGTCTTTCGCCGCCGGCAGGGCCAGCACGCGGCCCGTCACGCTCCCCATGTCCAGCGAGCACGTCTCCACCACGCCGCACGCCATGTCGGTCTCCAGCGGATACTTCCGCACCTGCAGCCCGGCCTTTCCGACCGCGAAGTTGACTGCGCCGATGCGAGAGCCCAGCAGCGGCAGCGCCAGCATGGATTCGGACCCGCACGTGATCACCGGCGAGGCCGCGCCGAAGCTCACGCGCACCGTCAGCGTGGTGGACACGTCGGTCATGTCCGCCGGCGAGAACTTGATCTGCGTGATCCTCGCCCCCGGCGCCGCGCCTTCCATGAGCCCGTCGAAGAAGCGCCTGTGGTCCTCGGGCTTTGACCGCGCGAAGAACCCGCGGTACGCCACGTCGTTCACGCCCTCGAAGCGAAACTCGGTCTCCGCCTCCATGCGGTCGTCGCCGCTCAGCTTCGCGCACGTCACGATGCGCATCAGATTCTCCGCCGCGGGCTCGATGGGGGAAGTCTTCAGCGTGTCGCCGGCGGGCGTCGCGGCCAGATAGCTATTCCCTCGCAGGTAGCCCGGCAGCAGCTGGCTGCTCGTCTCGTCCGTCGGGTCCATCAGCAGGTCGCTGCCGTCCGCCTCGCGCACCGCAACGATGGCGTGGTTGAAATAAGGCAGGGGAACTTCCGCGTCCTTCTTCGGGCCCACGTGAATCAGCACCGGGTACGCCTCGAAGCCGGCCTCCCGCAGCATTGCCACCAGGAGCGCGGCCTTGTCGCGGCACACCCCGTGCCGCGCCTCAAAGGTGTCCCGCACATCGTGCGGCTCGTAGCCGGGCGACTCCGCCTCCACCGTAATCCCCATGTAGCGAATCTGCTGCGATACGAACCGGAACAGCGCTTCGATGCGGTCCAGGCGCACGTCCCGCCCGCGGGTAAGCTCCTCCACCTTCGCCCGGATCTCCGGCGTCACCGCATAGTGCGGCTGGGAGAGCGCCCAGTACCAGCGCGAGACCGTCTGCCAGTCGGGCACGGTGCTCACGAGCACGCGCTGCACAACGGCCCGGGGGTCCGGCATGTCGGGCTCGGGGAACATCTGCGGAACGTTCGTCGCCTCCCAGCGGTACTGGATGCTGTCTCCCTGCTCCGCCACGCTGGACTTCACCGTGCCGGGGACCTCGCTCTTGAGCGCGGTGTGCGCCAGCGGCCGCTCACGCGGCGCGGTGATTTCGACCACTTTGCGCAGGATCGGGCTCGGGGACTCGAACACCATCCAGTCGCCCCACATGTCCTTCATGCGCGGCTGCACGATCCGGTCGAAGAACACGGCGTGCAACACATCGCCGACCTCGAGACCCGCGACGTTCACCTGGACGTGTTTGTCGTTGGGGTTATAGATGTTCTGCGACATGGAGGAGGCGTCGATCGCAATACGGCTCTGCGCCGCGACGTCCACCGCTTCAACGCGGCCATCGGGTTTCACGATCTCCAGCAGGGCGATGCGACAGTCTTCCGGCCCGCGCTGGTAGGGAATCGTGAACGAACTGGTGACGACAAGATGTTCGCGCCGTCCTTCCTCGGTGAGCACCTTGACATACTGTTCGAACCACTGCACATACGTCCCGTCCGCGGCGTAGCGAATGCGATCCATCTCCGCCACGGCCACGTCCTTGGCGTCAGGATACCTCTCGCACGTCACTCCCTTCGCGGCGACAAGCGCGGCCGCGCGGTCCAGCATGCCGGCGGAATAGTCCGGCTCCTCACCGGTCAACGCGCGCGCGGCGTCCAGCGCCAGCGCGCACATCAAGATTGAAAAGAAAGCTTTTCGTCCAACTGACGCCATATCTGCACCTCAAGTAAGCGGGCGAGGAACAGTATCATAACCAATTCCGAAAGGCCACGATGAAGGAAGAGGCATGGTCGTGGAGGGTGCGATTGCAATAGGTTGCAATCGCACAGAATTCAGAAGCCAGAATGCAGGAGCCAGGAGGGCAAGTCGAAGCTTTATGCCAATTTTCACAATGTTGTGCGCCTCCTCTTTGTCAGCAATGCGCATTATGGCGGAATAGCCCGCGTAAAGCGGGCTCTACTGTGAAACTTCTCGAGGTAGAGCCCGCTTTACGCGGGCTGTGGATTGGGATGAACGGCCATAATGCGAATTGCGTCCTCTTTGTTGAGGACACGATATTGGACGGCAAGTTCTGATGTAAACTGTTGGGAATCCATTCTGAATTCTGCCCTGAGCTGGCCGAAGGGCTTACCCGGCAGGAGTCTGAATTGCGGCTCCCCTCACTGCCGCCTCTATGCGGATGGAGGATGCGCGGGAGGTTCAGTCGAACCTGCTTTCCCGTTGCCGTTATGGTTGCGACTGCCTTTTGAATAGAAATGCAGGTGCCGTATGAGATCATCCTCATCGAACGGCTTGATGATATACCCCGAAGCGCCGCTTCGGATCATCCGATCGATCACCTGGTTGTTGACGTGCGCCGTGACGAGGAGCGCCTTGGTCTGCTTGGGCTTCTTGACGTGCTGCATAAACCACATGCCGTCGTGCTCGGGCATGTTGAAGTCGACCAGGACGAAATCGAATCTGCCGCTCTCGACGAGCGGAATCGCTTCCTCGGCCATCCCCACACCTTCGGCCTCATGGCCGTTGCGGGTGAGCATGCCCAGCACCTCCGCGCGAAACTCCGTGTGATCGTCCAACACGAGTACTCTCATCTACGTCTCTCCACCCCTCGATCGTCCGTGCCCGGGCCACCGATGCAAAGCCATCGCCTCACGGAGTCGATGGCAGCTTTCCTTCTTCCATCCGGCGGGTCTCCCGCTCAACGTATGACTCGAACATATGCCTGGCCGCCGGCGATCGAGACGCCTTCGCCCTGTGCCTCGCATACGCCAGCAGCTCGAGATCGTTCTCCAACGCAACCCGTGCCGAATTCGAAATCTCAAAAACCCCGGACGCCCCTGCGCACGGCTTCTCGCCATCCTTAACCCCGGACGCCCCTGCGCACGGCTTCTCGCCACCCTTCTCTTCCGACCAAAGCATCCCGCTCAGACGTGTCACAGCTCCCTCCTCTCAGCGCATGGCGCCCCACATTGCCTTCCGGTGCTTCGGGGGGAATGCTCTGACACCCTGGAGAAAGTTGCCATCAGGAGAAGGATGAGTACGGCGTTCCAAATACCCTAGCGCACACAATCGTCGCAAGACGTACTTTGAGGGTGGTTACGGAGCACTTTCCGGCCCGCCGTCCGCCGCCCCACCACCCGCCGCCGGCACAGTGATTGTGGCTGTCGTTCCCTTGCCCGGCGCCGTGTCGATCTCCAGGCGCCCGCCAAGCCCCTCCAGACGCCTGCGAATGTTGAACAGGCCGAACCCGCTCTGACGAGTTGGCTGCGTCTCTGCTGAATCCGCATCGAACCCTTTTCCATTGTCCGTTACGCGCAGTTGCAGTTCGCCTGCGCGGCTGCTCAAGGCAATGCGTATCTCGCACGGGCCGGCATGCTTCAGCGCGTTCATGGCCAGCTCGCTTACGCATTCGAACAACAGGGCGCGAAGCCCACGCGACATGGGCCGATCCTCCTCTTCATCGTCCACGATGATGCGCGCCCCATGCCGGTCTTTCGCCTGCTGGGCAAACTCCTTTAAGGCCGGGACCAGCCCCAGTTCGTAGAGCAGGTTGGGCGTCAGGTCGGACATGACCAGCCGGCATTCGTCAATGACCTTGTTAAGCAGCTCCTTGATCTTGCGCAGGACGTCGGCCTCCTCCCCCAGCGCCGCGCCGGAGAGGCGCTTCCCCATGGCCCCAAGGCGGATGCTTGAAAGCGACAGATTCTGGATGATTGTGTCGTGGATGTAGCGCGAAATGCGCCAGCGATCCTCCTCCTCCGCCGACACCACGCGCTCCGAGAGCTCCTGCAACCGCGTTCGGTACCGCAGCGCTTCCGCCTCCATTTCGCGGCGCCGGGTAAGGTCGGTGGCAACGCTGAGGATGGCCTCCTTGCCATACCACGCAATGACCTTGGCGCGCACCTCAAGAGGCATCGTCGTGCCATCTTTGCGCCGGCGCACCACGTCAAAGAATGCCTCGCCACGCTCGCTCAGCTCCCGCATCCGGGCCGCGTGCACCCATTCTTCCACGGGCACCTCAATCTGCCGCAGAGTAAGCGACAGGAATTCATCCCGGGGGTAGCCGTGCAGCTCGAAAGCCCTCTGGTTGGCGTAGAAGAAGTGCCCCTCAAAGTCCTGAACCATCACCGAGTTGGGCGCCGTGTCCAGCGTCAGGGCCATCCAGCGAATCTCCTCCTGAGCGCGCTTGCGCTCGGTCATGTCCCGGCAGGTAAGCATCATCGCCGGGCCGCCATCCCATGCGATGTGCCGCGCGTCCACCTCGGTCGGAATCATGGAGGCATCCTTACGCCGTAGCACGGCGGAAAACGTGTGGTGGCCGATTTCCTGCTGCCGGTCCGGCCCGGCCGGTCCCTGTGAAGGTTCCTCCGGGGAACACAGCCGGTCGACCGTCATGGACATCAGCTCCGGGTGCGTGTATCCCAGGCGCTGACATGCCGCCGGATTGACCGCAAGAATTCGCGCCTCGCTGTCATGGATAAGCATTGCGTCGCCGGCGCTCTCAAAGAGGAGCCGGTGCTTGGCCTCGCTATCGCGCATTTCCGCCTGCTGAGCGCGCATGCTCGCATCGGTCCGGCGGAGCAGGATGTAGATGAAGCTCAGCAGGCCAAAGAGCAGCACGCCCCCCGCGGTCCTGCTCAAAACCCGCAGGCGAAGAAAAGCCGCGTTTTCGGCGGCGCTTTCGTTCATGAGCAGCAGGGCTCCGACATCCTTGCCCGACGCGTCCATAAGATGCGTCGCAGATACGCGCCAGGCCTTCCCCTCGCAGTGGATCATCACGGACGCTCTGCTATTGTCGTGCGCCACAGCCGCCTCGTCAGCCCAGTCTTTGAAAGCATCGGGCAGGCGGCCCCGGGAGGCGTAGACCAGGATGCTACGCGGCAGGAAATCCCACTCATCATTTCGTCCAAGCATTCGCAGGCCCTCGTTCCAAGTCTGCCGGTTGAGCAGATCCTTGCGGATCACCACGGCCACATCGTTGGCGGAGCGGACCTGGAGCCCCCGCAGCACGCTCTCAATCTCCCTGCCCAGTTCCACGTAGCCGACGAGCATGGCGCCCTCGAAGACCGGCTGAACCACCCGCAGCGTGAAGGTTCCCAGAGGGCCCAGCTCAATTCCGGAAGCGGTCTTGCCAGTGCGCTCGGCCTCGCGCGCCGTAAAGCGATCAATGCGGTCGCCGCGCCGGTCGGGAGCATGAACACGAAGGATGCAGACCCGATTGGTATCAAAAAAGTAGAGGTGCGTGAGCTCTCTCTCCCGATGCAGCGTCTCGTACATAGGACGCCAGATGGCCAGCAGGCTCCCGGCATCGCCCTCGCGCAGCGCGCCAGGCACGCGAGGATCGGTTGCGATGAGACAGGCGGACGCACCCAGCCCCCCCGACTCCTGCGCGAGGGCCACACGCAGGTCTCCGGAAACATCGCGAGTATCGGCGGCCATCTCGTCTTTCAGCCACTGTAGATGGTGCCGGTATAGAAGCACTTCCGTGCCGGTCAGCAGGAGAATTACCATGAGCGACAGCGGCGGCAGAAGCCGCCGCATGATTGGCCTCGGCAAGATATTGGGCGGGCGGGCCGCGACCACGACGGCTACTGTCCCGATAAGAAGCAACAGCATCAGTCCCAGGGGCATGGCCGACTTCGCGACCACGTCCCATTTCCAGTCGCGCGCGTCAACATCGATCCCCAGCACGGCAATCAGGGCACGGCTTTGCGGGCTGGTGATCGGCACCAGCGCCGAGATCCACGTTCCCCAGCGGTCGGCGACGGGGCCCGCCAGGGCATCCGTCTTGGATTCAAACACACGGCGGTATTCCGTCGAGGCCTCATCATAGATCTGCCCGGGCGGCGAGTATTCTTCGGAATCAGGCGGCTCGCTGTCCGCAAAGAAGAACACCGCACCGTCGGCCCTGCGCCCCATAATGTATACGAATCGGCAGCGCGGGTTGGCAGAACGGACGGCCGAGAGCTGGCCCTTCAGCTTCTGATACCCGGGGCTCTCCAAGTCCGCTGCTGTTCCGGACAACGCCGCGACGGTCCTGCTATCCACGCCCTGAACTACCAGCCGGGCCTGCTGCAGCAGTTCCGCGCGCAGTTCCCGGTCAGCTCGCGCCAGCGTCCAGCAGGCAAACAACGCCCCGGCGGCAAGCGCCGCTGCGATCAGGGCCATCGCCCTCACACTCAAGGGATGGCTCCCGGAAACCCTCGCCACCTTTCCGCTATTCGCACGCGCATCCATCATGCTCCTCGCACCGCCTAAGATCTGCTACTTCTCAGTCTCCATCGCGGTAGGGACACCCGTTGCCGGGTGCCCCCCGCACAGATCCCGGCGTGC
>CAYRKB010000003.1:0-80766 GCA_964424705.1 uncultured Victivallales bacterium | reverse complement strand
TTATATACAGTATACCCCGTTGCGTTTCGAAAGGTCACAATTGGGGAATTCACGTTGTTGAACGAAACCGCTTCGCGGAGTGATCTGCGAGGCGGTTTTCTCTTTTCACCGAGAGTAGACTGACTCCCACGGTGTTGCGGGTGGTCCGCGATAGCCGAACAAGAGGAGTCGGTCATGAGTAAGTTGCGTGAACAGTTTCGTCAGCATATGCGGTTGCGTGGTTTAGCTGATCGTACGCAGGACAGTTACGAGCATGCGATGGTGCAGTTGGCCAAGGCCTACGGGACGTCGCCGGACAAGATGACCAACGAGCAGATTCAGATGTATCTGGACCGGCTCATCCGGGAACGTCACCTGTCCTGGAATACCGTCAACGTCTACTTTAGCGCCTGCCGTTGTTTCTACGTGAGCATGCTGCAGCGGACCGGAACGGAGTTCTCGCTCCCGCCACGCGGACGGTCGCATCACAAGCCGGTAGTGCTTTCCCGCGACGCGGTCCGCCGGATTCTGACGGCATTACCGAACCTCAAGCATCGGGCCTTGCTGATCACGGCTTATGGTTCGGGACTGCGCGTCAACGAGCTTGTTCACCTCAAGCCGCACCATATCGAAAGTGCGCCAGACCGGATGATGGTGCGCGTGGAGGGCGGCAAGCCGCGTGAATCGACCTCTCCAGCTCCCGACCGACACGACGCGCACGTCACGGCCCTGCCCGCAGGCGATGTTTTCGCCCCCACTGCGGGGCCTCCACCGCCCTGCCGGCACCCGCACAGAGGCATTTCGCCGCCCCCTACGCCCGTCGATCCTCTCGCCCTGCCGAAAACGGCTCTTGAAGTCACCGAAACAAAACTCCGTAAATGAAGAAGCAGAGCCGAACGTGCAACAACAGGATGGAGCCGCCGCGGGACAGGGCGCGTCGGCTCGCTTCGCTCGAAAACTGAGGTCGCCGCACGGCTCATCCTAAACGGTGTGTGCTAAGAACTGATTGAGAACGCACTCGGAGTGATGTAAGCTAGCCCTGCAACTTGAGGAGGCAAAGCATGACGACCATGACTCTACAGATTGACGATGCCAAGGCTGGCGCCCTCCGGAAGAAGGCGCAACGCGTTGGACTGGAGGCGGAACAGCTTCTGGCTGCTTCGGTTGACGATCTCATCGGACAGCCCGATGCCGATTTCGATGAGGCAGCGCGGCGGGTGCTGTTGAAGAACCGCGATCTCTACCGGCGTCTCGCCTGATGCGGTATCTATCCATCGCCGAGGTCCTTGATCTGCACCAACGGCTGTTCGCCGACACCGGCGGCGCCACCGGAGTGCGGGACCTCGGTGCGCTCGAATCCGCAACCCCACGCCTCCTTCGGCGGTCAGGACCTTTACCCTGACCTCGTCGCCAAGGCCGCTGCCCTTTGCTACTCGCTGGTCATGAACCACGCGTTCGTTGATGGGAACAAGCGGGTTGGCCACGCGGCTATGGAAACGTTCCTCCTTCTGAACGGCCACGAGATTCAATGCGGTACCGACGAACAGGAACGGGTGATTCTTCAACTCGCCGCCGGAGACCTTTCTCGAAACGCGTTCACGGAATGGGTCAGACGGCACACAACCACGGCCTGAACGGAGCCGTTCGCACGCTCGCCGCCCGTTACCCAGGTCATCACCAAAGACGGTGCGCGTGATATGCGCCTGGAGGAACTGGCCGTCAAGTACCTGGAGTTCGTGAAAGGCAATCGCGCCGAAGGCACACTGAAGAACCGTGAAAGGTACCTGGGATACTTCTTGAAGTTCATGGGCCCTTGCATGGTCAGCGCCATCACGAAAGAAAGGATCGTGGCGTTCCACACCTTCGCCAAGAAGAAGCACGGTCGTGGGCCCAATGCCGGCAGCGAGGCCATGGCCAGCGTCAAGTCGATGTTGCGCTGGGGATCGCTGGAAATGGAGATGGCCGATCTCTCCTTCCGTAAGTTCCCGGAGGTCCGCCGCGTCCCCATAAAGACGAAGCGGATCAGTGAAGCCGACCTCCAGCGCCTTCTGCAGGCTGCGCCGCCGGACGTCAAAGACTTCATCCTATTCGGTGTCCTCACGGGCCTGCGGCCAAAGGAAATCCGTGATCTGACCCAGGACCAGATTCAACATGCGCCCAAGGGCACACCGTACGTCTTCATCGAAACCCACAAGACCATGAAGCAGACTCGCATGGCGATACCTCGGAGCGTGCCGTTGTGTCCGCTGGCTGAAGAGATTGTGGAACGGCAGGTTCGCAGGCATCCCGGCCGGAAGTTCATCTTCGTGAATGATGATGGGGGCCACTACTCTCGCTTCACGATCAGGAACCGGCTACGCCGGCTGTGTCGCAAGCTGAAGCTGCCGGACATATCGCCCTACTGCTTCAGGCATACGTTTGCCAGCATGGAATCCGAGCAGGGAACCGAGACCACGGGGCTGGCGCAACTCATGGGGCACAGCACCACGCGAACACTGATGCGGTACGTTTCCAACACCCATGATCATCATCTGAAGTCGGTGCAGCTGGTTGAGAACCGGGTGAGGACGCTCATGGATGCGCCGGCGGAAAATTCAGCCAAAACGGAAAAGTGGCAGCAAAGTGGCAGCCAGGGAAATAGCCCTCAACACGGGCAAGAACAGGATCTGCGTAACCTGCGATGTGCCAGTCTTTTAAGACTGGTGGAGCGACGGGGATTCGAACCCCGGACCCCCACGTTGCGAACGTGGTGCTCTACCAACTGAGCTACCGCCCCATCAAGATTGGTATCTGCCAAGCGCTTCGTTGCCGAAACAATGGCGCGGAGTGTAAAGGTTCTGTAGAATGAAACTCAAGCAGATTGTTGTACGGAATATCGCCAGGCCGCTCTATGTTCGAATCGTTGACGCTTCGAGGACGCACTTTCGCCCCCGCTTTATTCTGCGCGCCGATGGCAGGCATTACGCACAGCGCGTTTCGCCGGCTGGTCTCGGATTTCGGCGGCTATGGCGCGCTGTTCACGGAGATGCTGTCGGTGAAGGCGCTACGCAACGAGACGTTCGCGAATTCACCCTACGTCCGGCGCCGCCCGCAGGAGGGCGCCGTGTTCTACCAGATCCTCCTTAGCGACACGGAAAACCTGCAGGCCATCATGGAACGCCTCCGGTCGTACGAGCCGGCGGGCGTGGATGTTAACCTCGCCTGCTCCGCGCCGGATATCCGGTCGAATCGCGCCGGCTCGGCCCTGTTCGATGACGTGGAGCGCATGCAGCGCGTGCTGCAGGGCGTGCGCGCCGGCTTCGACGGCCCGCTCACGGCAAAAATCAGGCTGGGGCACGATACGCCGGATTGGCAGGCGGCCTTTGCGCGGCGCGCTGCCGCAATCCGCGACTGCGGCGTGGATGCCGTGACGCTGCATCCCCGCTTCATCGGGCAGAAGCTGCGGCGCCACGCGCGCCACGAACTGCTGGCATATGCCGCCGCGGAACTGCGGCTGCCCTTGATTGCCAGCGGGGACCTGACCTGCGCGGCGGATGTGGAAGCACGACATGCTGTCTTGTCCTGCGCCGCCGGCATCATGATCGGCCGCATGGCAGCGGCCCAGCCTTGGATCTTCGCACAATGGAGCGGCAAGAAGCCGACGATCGACCCGGCTGCCGTCTGGATGCGATTCTTCGACTACGTGATCGAGGATTTTGCGCCGGAACGAAGGCTGACGCGCCTGAAGATGTTCACCGAATACTACGCGCGCAATTTCCCGTTCGGCCACGCTCTCTTCGCGCGGATCCAAAGCGCGGACGGCGCCGACCAGGCCCGGCAGCGGGCGTCTGATTTTTTCTCGGCCAACCCATCCATGGTCGCCAGCCCGAGCGTGACCGGGATCAGCTGACTCCGTCGGCCATGGCCTGGGCCTGCATTGAGATTTCGGCCGCCGCGAAGGCGTGCTCCTGGGTCATTGCGTTCTCGGTGCCGTTCAGGCAATCCAGGATCAGGGCGCCAAAGAAGGGATAGCCCACCTGGCCGGCCAGTTCGAAATGCTTCTCCCCTTTCCCGTTCACTAGGTAAAGCTGGTCCCCCATCCGATCACTGCCAATGTCGACATACTTGCGCAGCTCCATGTAGCCGTTGGTCCCCACAATAAAGGCCCGCCCGTCACCCCAGGTGCGTAGCCCATCCGGCGAAAACCAGTCCACCCGGAAGTAGAACGACGCGCCGTTGTTTGCCGTCAAACTCGCCTCGCCGAAATCTTCCAGGCCGGGGTGCTCCCGGTGATTGAGGTTTGCCACACGGGCGAAATTGACGCGCGCTGACTGCGCGCCGGCAAAGAACAGGAACTGCTCGCACTGGTGGCTTCCAATGTCGGTCAGAATGCCGCCGTAGCAAGACTTGTCGAAGAACCAGGCGGGACGGGTCGCGGCGTTCAGCCGGTGCGGGCCCAGCCCGATCACCTGCAACACCCGCCCGATCGCCCCTTCGGCAATCAGCTGCCCCGCAAAGACAGCGGCTTCCACGTGCAGGCGCTCGCTGTAGTAGACCATGTACTTGCGCCCCGTCGCTTTCACCATTTGGCGCATGTCAGCCAGCTGCGCAAGCGTGGTGAAGGGCGACTTGTCGGTAAAGTAGTCCTTGTCCGCGCTCATCACGCGCAGGCCCAACTCGGCACGCTCGCTCGGCACCGCCGCGCCCGCGACAAGCCGCACGGCGGGGTCGTCCAGAATCTCCGCCAGCGAACGGGCCACCCGCGCGCCGGGGAACCGCCTGCGGAACTCCGCCACCTTCCCGGCGTCGGGGTCGTAGACCCATTTGAGATCCGCGCCCGCCTCGGTCAGGCCGTTGCACTGGCCGTAGATGTGCCCGTGGTCCAGCGCGGCGGCCGCAATGACGAACTCCCCGGGCTTCACGACGGGCTGCGGCTTGCCTTTCGGCGCGTAGTTCATTCCGTCCTGCAGTGGCTCTGCTCCCATGGGATTCTCCTCTCCGCCCCGAGCCCGCTCCATGCAGGATGCTCCTGCCGCCACGCAACCGCGGCGGCGTTCACTTCCACAGCGGTGCCGGGTATTCGCCGGCCCCGACTTTCTCGCGCAAACGCTGGACGACGGCCTGCTTCTCCTGAGGATAGGTAACGCCAAACCAGGACGAGGGGGTCTCCAGCACCGTCGTTCGAATCCGCTTCTCCGCCATCAGCGTGCCCACGACGGTCGGGACGAAGAACTCGGCCTTCTCGTCGTTCCCGGACCGGCTCAGGAACAGGGGAAACTCGCGGCGCAGGTGCGCGAACAGGCTGGGCTTGAATCCCCACATGTTCATGGAAGACATTTCGTCCCCCGTCAGCGCCTGCCACGCCCCGTGTTCATCCAGACAGCGGCAGCCGGTCTCCGTCTTCTCGATCTTCGTGCGTTCGACGACCGACTCCAGCGTGCCATCCGTGCGCACCGCGCAGATCCCGCGCGCAACGGCGCCGTATTCGGACATCGTGTTGCGCAGGGGAAAACCGACCATGGCATACAGCGCGGGATCATCGGCTGTGCGGTCCAGGAACCGCGCCAGCACTTCGTATGATTCGCGCCCGTAGAAGTCGTCGGCGTTCACCGAGCCGAAGGGCCCCCGCACCACTTCGCTGCACGCGAGCAGGGCATGCGCGGTGCCCCACGGCTTGCTGCGCCCCGGGGGCACGGCAAAGCCCGGCGGCAGGTCGGCCAGCTCCTGGAATGCGTAGTCGACCGCCACGTGCTTTGCGATCCGCGCGCCGACCGTCGCCTTGAAGTCGGCCTCGATGCGCCGCGAGATCAGGAACACGATGCGCTCGAAACCCGCGCGCACGGCATCGAACACGGAGTAGTCGATGATGAACTCGCCGGCAGGGCCCATCGGGTCCATCTGCTTGAGACCGCCGTACCGGCTGCCGATGCCCGCCGCAAGAACCACAAGCGTCTTCTGCATAAACCGTCGGGCTCCTATTTCATGAACAGCTCAATCACGGGCACCGTGACGTCGGGCTTCTGCACGGGCAGGTTGAGGGTCAGCGTCTTCTTGCCTTCTTCTCCCTGCTGCGACATCTGCACCTCCGACGCGTCGTTGAGCAGCTGCGCATATTCCACTCTCCCCGCAAAACCATCGAGGTGCAGATGGATGAACGGCCAGGCGAAGACGTGCACGTAGAGGCGCTTCTTGGCCGGGTTGTAGGTCAGCCGGCAGTCCTGCGGACAGGGGAGCCCAGCCGGCGCCTGCGTACAGCCATAGATCGAGCGACTGTGTCGTTTCATCCATTCGCCCATCCCGGCCAGCCGGTCGAGCGCGCGCCGGTCGATCTCGCCGCGGCCGGTTGGCCCCACGTTCAGCAGCAGGTTTCCGCCTTTGCTGACCGTGTCGCTCAGCATCTGGACCAGCTGTTCCACGCTCTTCCACGAGGCCTCGTCGCGATGGTACCCCCACGACCCGGAGAGGGTCTGGCAGGCTTCCCACACCACGGGCTTGCCGTCTACGGTGACCCACTCGCGCGGCTGGAATTGTTCGGGCGTCTTGATATCCCACGCGTCCGGCAGATCGATGCGGTCGTTGAGCACTACGTCGGGCATCAGTTCGCGCACCAGCTTATAGAGCCGTTCGCTCTGCCAGTCGGCACATCCCTTGCCGCTTCCGTCGGGCCGCGGATAGCTGAAATCAAACCACAGGACGTCAATCTTGCCGAACTTGGTGAGCAGCTCGCGCACCTGACCGTGCAGGTACTGCGCGTATTTGCGCTGGTCGCGCGTGCGGTTGAAGTCGGTGCGGTCCGGATGGTTGCGCAGCGGGCCGATGTGCGGGTCGAGGATGTACTGGGGATGATGCCAGTCGAGCAGCGAATGATACAGGCCGACGCGCAGGTCCCGCGCGCGAAAGGCCTGCACCATGGGACGCAGCAAGTCGCGCCCGGCGGGCGTGCACGGGGCCTTATAGTCGGTGTGCTTCGTGTCCCACAGGCAAAATCCATCATGGTGCTTGGTGGTCACTACGAAATACTTCATGCCGGCATCCGCAGCGGCCTTCGCCCAAAGGTCGGGATCGTACAGGTCCGGGTCGAAGTGCTTGAAGTAAAGGTCGTACTTGTCGTCGCCAATTTGCTCGTTGTGCTTCACCCATTCGTGCCGGGCCGGCAGGGCGTAGAGTCCCCAGTGGATGAACATGCCGAACCGGTCTTCCGTGAACCACGCCGTGTCCCCTTTGCCCGCCGCCCGAATTGCTGGTTTCTTCTTCATGATGTTATACTTTACCTCCGCGCCTTTCGCCTGCCGCCGTACTCGTCCGCCGCCTCGGCAATCTGCAGCAACTCGTGAAGTTTCGCCTGGAGCAGAGCGCGGTCGGGAAGCTTTGTCTCATATTCGGCAACCAGAGCAGGCGAGAGGGTCCGGCTGAGCGCGTATTCGACCACCTCACTGTCCTTGCTCTTGCATAGCAACACGCCCACACTGGGGTTTTCGTGCGATTTCCGCAAGTCCCGATCGAGCGCCTCCAGATAGAACGACAGCTTGCCAAGATACTCCGGCTTGAAATCGTCAACTTTCAGTTCGAACGCGACCAGACAGCGCAGCTCGCGGTGGTAGAAAAGCAGATCGAGCAGGAAATCCTTATTGCCCACCTGCACGCGGTACTGCTCGCCGACAAAGCAGAAGTCGCGGCCCAGCTCGAGCAGAAACTGCTTAAGGTTGGCCACCAGACCTTTCTGGAGGTCGTGCTCGTCGAACGGCTCCGGCAAGTCAAGGAAGTCCAGAAGATATGAATCCTTGAACACCTGCGACGACGACGGATACAAAACTCGCAGCGCTGCCGCGAGTTTTACCGGGGCGATGGACTTCCTCTCGAAAAGACACCCGTCGATCTGACGCTCGAGCTCTCGCGAGGACCAGTTCTCGCGGCGCGTCATCTGGAGATAGAACTTGCGCTCCTCTTTACGCCGGCATCTGGACATGATCAGCAGGTTCTGGGTCCAGGACACTTCTCTGAGCAGCACCGAAAGCGCTGGCTCGCGCTCGTACGTCTCGAACATTTGTTTCATGCGCCAGAGATTGGAGGCGGAAAAGCCCCGCGCCTGTGGTTCATGAGACTGAATGTAGTCGGCAAGGGCGGCTACCGATCCCTTGCCCCAGCCCTGTTCCGCAACCTTGCGACTGATCAGCGCGCCGACGTTCCAGTACAAATCAAGGAGCGTCGTGTTGACGTCCCGATAGGCCTGGGCCCTGGCCTTCTCGATCATGCCGACGATTTCACGAAAGTCGGCTTCGTGCTTCGGACGCCGCGAGGTTGGGTACTTTGCAGCCATGGGTCTTCTATGCTGCCCGCGTGCTGATCAGGTCGATTTGATGAACGGCGAGAGCCGGCGCAGCCGCTCGACGATGGGCGGCATGTGCTTGAGAACGTGGTCGACATCCTCATCCGTGTTGTAGCGGCTGAAGCTGAACCGGATCGAGCCGTGCGCGGCGGTGAACGGCACGCCCATCGCGCGAATGACGTGCGAGGGCTCAAGCGAGCCGGACGTACAGGCCGAGCCCGAGGACGCCGCCACGCCGAGGTCGCTGAGGTGATAAAGGATGGCCTCTCCTTCGATATACTGGAAGCTGATGTTCGTCGTATTCGGCAGGCGGCTCCTGCGGTCCCCGTTCACGGAACTGTCGGGACACGTCGCCAGGAGCCCCTTCTCCAGGCGATCGCGCAGCGCGGCGATGCGGGCCATCTCCTTGCCCGCATCCGCCATGGCCAACTCACACGCGCGCCCGAGGGCGACGATGTACGGCACGTTCTCCGTGCCGCCGCGGCGGTTATGCTCCTGGTGGCCGCCGATCATGAACGGCTTGATCCGGGTTCCCTTGCGCACGTAAAGGACGCCGATGCCTTTCGGCGCATGAAGCTTGTGCCCGGAGAGCGAGAGCATGTCCACGGGCACCTTGCGCACGTCGATGGGCAGTTTGCCGCCCGCCTGCACGGCGTCGGTATGCATGACGCCGCCCGCGCCCTTCACGATCCGCGCGATCTCCTCGATCGGAAACACGACGCCCGTCTCGTTGTTCGCCCACATAAAGCTGGCCACGCACGGGCCGCCTGACACCGCCTTGCGCACCTCGGCGAGATCCACCTGGCCCTCGGCGTCCACGCCAAGCTCCACGACGTCATAGCCGTCTTCCTTGAGCCGGTGGCAGGGGCCCAGCACGGCCAGGTGCTCGACGCGCGAGGTGATGATCCGCGCCGGCCGGCCCATCGCCTCCACGGCGCCCCGGATCGCGGTGTTGTCGCTTTCCGTCCCGCAGCCCGTGAATACAATCTCCGACGGGTCGGCGCCGACAAAAGCGGCGACCTGCTCGCGCGCGTGCGTCACATGCCGCCCGACCTGCCCGCCGAAATAGTGCATGCTCGAGGGGTTGCCCCAGAGCTCGTGAAAGAACGGCAGCATGGCGTCAATCACTTCCGGCGCCACGCGGGTCGTGGCGTTGTTGTCGAGGTAGACGTTTCTCATGATTTCTGCTCCTCCACCACCAGGCTGGCGGACACGAACTCTCGCAGCTTGGCCTCGACCACGTCCTTCATCGTGACTTCGGACACGTTGCAGTGCGCGCAGGTTCCCCGGAACGCCACGACGACGCGGTCCCCGTTCACATCGATGAGCACGATGTCGCCGCCGTCCTTGCGGAGCATGGGCCGGATCTCGCGCTCCATCGTCTCCTCGATGCGGCGCACCTTCTCGACGATCGTCATCGGCCGGCCCTCCGCCACGGCGCGCATCTGCTTCCGCTCCTCCTCGATCTCCGCAATGATCTTCTCGATCTCGGGGATGCAGTTGCCGCAGCCGCCGCCGGCCTTGCAGTAGTTCGTCACCTGCTCCGCCGTGACCAGCCGGTTCTCGTGCACGACCCGCCGGATTTCTACTTCCGTCACGCCAAAGCACTTGCAAACCACCTTGCCCTCGAGGATCTTCTTGGCGCCCTGCCTGCCCGTGCGATAGTGCGCAATGGCGACTTCCAGCGCCTCGCGCCCGAGCACGGAGCAGTGCATCTTCTGCTCGGGCAGGCCGCCCAGGAATTCCGCGATGTCCTGGTTGGTCACCTTCTCGGCCTGCTCGATCGTCATGCCTTTCAGTATTTCCGTGAGCGCCGAGGAGGAGGCGATCGCGCTGGCGCAGCCGAAGGTCTGGAACTTGGCATCGGCGATCCGGCCGTCCGGCCCCACCTTGAACGTGAGCTTCAGCGCATCGCCGCACGCGAGCGAGCCCACCTCGCCCACCCCGTCGGGGTTCTCAAGAGTGCCCACGTTGCGCGGGTTGCGAAAGTGATCCAGCACCTTGTCCGTATAATCCCACATGGCGAGCGCTCCTCTCTTCAGTTCTCCAGCACGACGGCGCGCCGGCCCTTTTCAATTCGCCCGATCAGCGCCGGCTGGCTGCCCGCAGCCTGCAGCACGCGCATCGCTTCTGCGGCATCCTTCTTCCGTACGACAATCACGTAGCCGATGCCCATGTTGAAGACCCTGTACATTTCGTCCCGGTCCACCCGGCCTTCGCGGCGGATGAAGTCAAACACCGGCGGCACCTTCCACGCGGCGCGGTCGATCACCGCATCCACGTCGGGCGGCAGGATCCGCGGGATGTTGTCGGGAAAGCCGCCGCCCGTGATGTGGGCCATGCCGTGGACGCGGACGTACGCCATGAGCCGGGTCACCGGCGAAAGGTAGCTGCGGTGGGGCGCCAGCAGGATATCGGCCACGGTGCGGGTTGTGCCCGGCAGGCGGTCCTGCACGCGCAGCCCCGCCTTTTCGAAGATCACCCGCCGCGCAAGCGAGTAGCCATTGGTGTGCAGCCCCGAAGAAGGCAGCCCGATGATGCTGTCGCCGGGTCGCACCGTGCGGCCCTGGATCAGCTTCTTCCGGTCGACGGCGCCCACAATCGTTCCCACGAGGTCGTATTCCCCGGGCGGATACAGGCCGGGCAGCTCGGCGGTCTCCCCTCCAAGCAGGGCGCAGCCGTTCTCGCGGCACGCCTTGCACAGGCCGGCCACCACGTCGTGAAAGATCTTCTTGTCGAACTTTGAGATGCCGATGTAGTCGAGGAAGAAGAGCGGCCGCGCGCCCTGCACGAGAATGTCGTTCACGCAGTGGTTCACGATGTCCTGGCCCACGGTGTCGTGCCGGCCGGCCATGGCGGCCACTTTGAGCTTGGTGCCCACGCCGTCCGTGCTCGCCACCAGCGCCTCGCCCTTGCCCGGCGAGGCAAAGAGCCCGCCGAACGCGCCGATCTCGCTCAGCACGTCCTTGCCAAAGGTGCTGCGCGCCATGCGCTTGATCGCGCTGATGCCGGCCATCTTGCTGTCAATATCCACGCCTGCCGCCGCGTATGCCGTCTTCCTGCCTGCTGCCATAAATCTCTCCCCCCGCTTGCGTAGTTCACCGCGTGCTTACAGGCCCACCGCCTTAAAGGTACGGTTCACGTCCCTAAAGTGCACGTTCAAATCAAAGACCTTTTCGACATCCGCCCTGGTCAGCCGGCCCGTGATTTCGGAATCGGCGAGCAGGAGCGCCTTGAGATCGGCCCCGGTCTCCCACGCCTGCATGGCATGCTTCTGCACAAGGCGGTAGGCATCGTTGCGCGCAAAGCCCTTGTCGGTGAGCATCAGCAGCACCTGCTGCGAATGAATCAGGCCATGGGTCATGTTCAGGTTTTCCAGCATGCGCTTCGGAAACACCCTCAGGTTGTGCACGAGCTCCCGGAGCTCCGTCAGCATGTGGTCCAGGGCGATCGTGCTGTCCGGAAGGATCACGCGCTCGACGGAGGAGTGGGAGATGTCGCGCTCGTGCCACAGGGCAACGTTCTCGAGCGCCGCCTGCAGGTTGCCGCGGAGCAGGCGCGCGAGGCCGCACAGCTTCTCGCCGGTGATGGGGTTCTTCTTGTGCGGCATGGCCGAGGAGCCCTTCTGCTCCGCCCCGAAGTATTCCTCCACCTCATGCACTTCCGTGCGCTGGAGGTGGCGCAGCTCGGTGGCCCAGCGGTCGACGGAGGCTCCCACCAGGGCCAGGGCCGCCATGTATTCCGCGTGCCGGTCGCGCTGCAGGATCTGCGTTGAGATCGCCGCGGGCCGGAGCTGGAGCTTGCGGCACACGTAGGCTTCGACGAATGGATCCAGGTGCGCATGCGTGCCGACGGCGCCCGAGAGCTGGCCGACCGCAATGACCTCGCGCGCCCGCTCCAGCCGGCCCAGGGCCCGGCCGAACTCGTCGTACATCAGCGCCATTTTCAGGCCGAACGTGATGGGCTCGGCGTGGATGCCGTGGCTGCGCCCCATCATGGGCGTGAGCTTGTACTTGCGCGCCTTGGCGGCCGCGGCCTGGCGCACGGCCCGGACGTCGCGGATCAAAAGGTCCACTGCCTGCGTCATCTGCACGGCGAGCGCGGTGTCGAGGATGTCGGAACTGGTGAGGCCGCGGTGGATATACCGCGCGGACGGGCCGACGTGCTCCCCGACGCTGGTGAGAAACGCGATCACGTCGTGCTTCACCTTCGCCTCGATCTCGAGGATGCGCGGCACGTCGAACGCCGCGCGCTTCTGGATGCGCTTCAGGTCCGCCGCGGGCACCAGTCCCAGCTTATGCATGGCCTCGCAGGCGAGGATCTCGATCTGCAGCCAGATCCGAAACTTGTTCTCATCCGTCCAAATCGCGCCCATCGCGGGCCCTGTGTAGCGAGCAATCATGTGTTCCTCCCCCCCTGGCGGGCCCAACGCAGGCCGGCAGCTGTCTCTTCCTACCAATAGATGAACCGCTCAAAACGGCGCCGGTCGGCCGCCGGCAGCTTGCCCACGTCAGGGACAATATAGCGGTTGTCCATGGCGTCAAGCAGTACCCTTCCGCGCTCCCCGTATTCCTCGGCCCGATCCCAGCGCCAGAACATGACAATCTCCTCGCGCCCGCGCTGGGTCTCGACATCGAAGAAGAGCATTCCGAACTCGTACCGCACATCATACACGCGCTCGATCACGTGTTCACAATAATGATTGCGGAGATCCCGCCGGACAAGATCCTGCTGGTCCGGCGGGAACACGCCCAGGTCCTCGATCACGCCGATTTCAAGATCCTTGTCCTCGGGCGTGGTGTGGCGCAGCGAAATGAAGTGCAGCGGGTGCCGCACGGGGAACAGGCGCACCGCGTAGACGCTGCGAAACAGGCCTTCGTTCTTGACCGCGCAGTGCAGCATCGAATAGGTCCCCTCGAACAGCGTCGTGGTGGCCGGGACAAGGCGTCGCACGCCCAGCGCAAGCGCATCTTTCGCAGGTAGGGTTGTCTCGCCCGTCATAGCTCCCTCACATGTCCAGCCGCGTCAGTTCCGTCTGGATCAGCACCAGCTTGTGGTAGACCCCGTTCTGAATCGCCATCAGCTCCTTGTGCGTGCCGGCCTCCGCGATCTTGCCGTCGTCCATCACCAGGATGCGGTCCGCATTCTTCAGCGTGGAAAGGCGGTGTGCGATGGCGATCGTGGTGCGCCCCTTGCACAGCTCCGCGAGGGCCTTCTGGATTTCCTGCTCCGATTCCGTGTCCACCGAGCTGGTCGCTTCGTCAAGGATCAGGATCCGTGGCTCGCAGAGCAGGGCGCGGGCGATGCTGACCCGCTGGCGCTCGCCGCCGGACAGGCCCGCGCCGCGCTCCCCAAGCCGGGTGTCGTACGCGGCGGGGCGCCGGCTGGTGAAGTCGTGCGCATTGGCCGCCTTGGCCGCATCCAGGATCTCCATGGCCGTGGCGGAGGGCCGTCCGTAGGCGATGTTCTCCGCAATGGAGCCGCGGAACAGGAACGGCTCCTGCAGAACCAGCCCCACCTGGCGGCGCAGGTCCTCGGGCTGCAGATCGCGCACATCCTGGCCATCGAGCAGGACCTGCCCCTCCTGCACGTCATAGAAGCGGCAGACCAGGTTGACGAGGGTGGTCTTGCCGGACCCGCTCTTGCCGACAATGCCGACGAACTGCCCGGGCTCAATCGCAAAGCTCACGCCCTTGAGCACCGGCAGGTAAGGATCGTACCCGAACGTGACGTTCTTGAATTCGATGCCGCCCCGGACGTCGCGCAGGGGCTTCACGTTGGCCGCAATCGGCAGGCTGGACTGCGAGTCGAGAATCTCATACACGCGCTGAGCCGACGAGAGAAAGCCCGTCACCCAGTTGGAGAACATGCTCAGCGAGGAGATGGGCGTGTAGAACATGCCCAGGTAGCCGAAGAACGCCATCAGCATGCCCAGGGTAAGATGGCCCTCGAACACGGCGTGGCCGCCGCCGTACCAGACCAGCAGGCCGCCAAAGCTGAAGACAAAGCCCATGATCGGGTGGAAGGTGGCCGTGCCCGTCTCCAGGTTGCGCCGCGCGGACCGCATGTAGTCGGCGGTCTGCGCAAAGCGCTTGCGCTCGCGGTCTTCCTGCCCGAACGCCTTCACCAGGCGCACGCCGGAAAGCAGGCCGGAAAGCAGCTGCGACATCTTCGAAGAACTGTCCCAGAACTGGTAGTACCGCGGGTAAATGTGCCGCCAGAAGAACATGGTGCCGATCACGACCAGCGGGATCGGGAGCATGACCAGGATCGCAAGCCTCCAGTTCATGACAAAGAGCATGGTCCCGATCCCGAGCACCAGCATCAGGTTGCACAGGAATCCCTGCGCCACCTGCGCCACAAAGCCCTGGAAGAAGTCCACGTCGTTGAGCACCCGGCTCATCAGGGACCCGACGGAATGCCGGTCATAGTAGTCCACGTTCAGGCTCATCAGCTTGGCCTGCAGCTGCTCGCGCATGTCGCGCGTGACCTTCGTCCCGACCGCAGCGCTGATGCGGCCAATGAGGATCTGCAGCAGGGCGCGGAACAGGGAGATCACCACGATGCCGAGGAGGATCCACATCATCCACTCGACGTGCGCGCGTGGCACAATCACGCGGTCCACCAGGATGCGCTGCAGCTGCGGCGGCACGAGGTCCACGGCCACCCCCGTCAGCATCAGCGCGAGAAGGATCGCAATGGACTTCCAGTACGGGCGCATCAGGCCGATCGAGCGGAGCAGAATCCCGTGGCGCCGGGAGCAGCGCAGGCAGCTGCCGCCCGTTTCGGACAGCGGAGTACCGCAGCGCGCGCACTCGCGTTCGCTGGGCTTCCGGAGCGCCGCGGGCTGAAACTCCTTGTGTTTGAGGACCCGGTCGAGCTGAACCCGCGCACGGCTGAACGTCTCACGCCTCGCATTGCTGTACCGCAGCACGCTGACAAAGAACCCGTCAATCATCACCTGCAGCACCGCGCCGCCGACCAATTGAAACGTGCGCACCTTTTGAGTGCCCGTATACTCGAAGGGGCCGGCCACGGGCTTGCCGGCCGTGGCATCCGGCGCCAGCGCGACGAGGAAGGCCTTGCCCACCACCAGCCAGACCTCACGGGCAGCGCCGTCCGCGCCGAGATCGCCGCGCGCACAAAAAAGGCAGGTCGAATCCGTCAGGCCCAGCGCTGCCGCCTGGGCCGCAATGGACTCCGGCACCGCGCCCACGATCATATCCTCTTGCCGTCCGGTCATTGCCTTCCCGTTCCTTGGACGCCGCGCCCTCGTTCCGCTCTGTGCGAACGCGCCCATAAATGTAACGGTGGCCCATAAGGCGCACAACACAATAAAGAGAAGATGTGGACATCCCGCCGGAGTCACAGTAGGCTTTCCGAATCATCGTGGTTCGTGGCCCAGGGGCGATGTTCAATAAAGGAGAAGACGCAATGAAGAAAGCGCGGCAAGTTGCTGTTTCTGCGGTCGGGGCAGTCTGGCTTCTGACGGCGGGGCTGGCGTCTGCGGGGAAGTGGGATGGCAATCTAGAGGTCGAGCAGGGGTATTGGGCGGGTGACGCCACCTATTCCATCGGGGGCATGGTGCGGGCGGAGGGTGAGAGCATGCGGCTCCACGACAAACTCAGCGAGCTCAAGTTCCCGCTCGGCGTCGCCTACGCGTCAATGGGCGGCAGTGTAACGTGGAACAGGCGGCTGGAAATGCATGGCTGTGCCATGGCCAACCTGACCGATCCTTCGGCGAAGGTCGAAGACTCGGATTTCGGAATCTTTGACGGAAGCGACGAAAGCACGCTGGACATCTATTCTGAGTCCGACGCTACTCTTTCGGCGTGGGCGGCGAACACGGGTGTCCGCTATTGGTTTCAACCGTCGGCGAGCAATCGCGTGGCATGGTCCATGGGCGTCGGGCCGGGCGTGTCATACCAGCACTTGGACTGGACCGTGAGCAACACAACGCAGTGGTCGCCTTCCCACCAGGAGTATCCCGAAAGGCACATACAAGAGAGTGCACTGACCTATGAGTCCGATGTTTTCATGGGCTACATGGACGTCGCCGCCCGCATGAGATTCAACCGGCTTAGCACGTGTTTCGACCTCGGGGTCGGCATGGCGATTGTGCAGGACGAGGACAATCATATTTTCACGGAGAAACGTTCAACCGGGGATATGAGCGGAATCGGTGTCCGGGGGAGCGGCGAGATCCGATACGACTTGCCCAAGGATTTCTTTGTGCTAGCCAGGGTTGCCGTGCTCTTGATTGAGGCCTCGGGCACCCAGACTCAAACGGGGTATGGCGGGAATCAAGACTTTGAAGCGGAAATAGATGAAGACTACTCCCTCACTTCAATCACCGCCGGCGCGTCTTTCGGCTACGCGTTCTGAGCATGTCCTTGCGGAGGATGGCCATCCATGAAGCTCGAGTCTGCTGACTTTTGCGAATCGCGCTGCCCGCTCTGTACGAGTGCCAGAAAAGGCAACCGGCTTGCCATACTTTTGCAGAAGGTAGAGATGGCGGTCACGTTCGGCGGCTGCCCCTCCGGGCGGGCGCGAAAGAAGAAATACGGCGTGCCGCCGAATGAGACAGCTCCCCGTATAGTCGCTCCTTGACTGCAGCGGCCAGTCTTGTGCGAGCCAGACCGTTGCCAAGGCGTCGCCCTGGGTCAGCCAGAAGGCTCAGGCCCGGGAGCGCCCGGTTCGCGTTAAGAAGTATCGATTGCTTCTGGTCCACCTTGCCGGCCGGATGAACCGCAACAACTGCGTGATGGGTTGCGGCTATGCGTGCCCGTTGAAGCGATCAAACGCATGCTGAACGTCTGGAAGGTCTTCCCTCTGAAGACCAACGCGACCTCGGTCAAAGCGCTGAGCAGACCCTCGCCGTAGCGCCTCGGGATGGGGGGCTCTATAGGATGCGAGCGACAGTCGAGAACTGCCTGACAATGATCACCCCCGCCCCCGCCCTGGCCATCGGAGAACCCGCTATAGACCGAGCAAATGTGCCTCGTTTTGACCACACTCGCCGCGGCCGTTGCCACGTTCGCACCCTATCAGCTCCCGCAATGAGCCTTAGGCGAGAATTTTGGGCTGCTGTGTCGTGGAGCTCAATGAGCGCCTGCCGGCATAAAAACAGGAAAACGGCCGCAACTTCTCAAGAGGAAAGCTTGATGCAATCGGCCGAATACGGCAAATTGGATCCAGATGAGCGCGTTCACGAAGACAGCAATACTTATCAGGGAATGCTGGGCGCTGACGACGTGCTGTGTAATTCTTCTGCTCTGCTCTACCGTGTCCCGTGTAACTGGAGCCGAAGCCCCCCTGAAAAAAGCCTCCCTCATGCCTCTCTGGAGTCCTCAATCGCAGTTTGCCGGATATTACGTGGCTCTCGACAAGGGAATATATGCCCGGCATGGCATCGACCTGACCATCCGCAAGGCGGGGCCCGGTCAGTCCCCAATACAAGGTTTGAAAGACGGCCAGGCCGATTTTGCCGTGCTCTGGCTGACAACGGCCCTGCAGCACCGTTCCGCCGGCATGAAGCTCGTCCATCTGGCCCAAATGGTTCAGCGCTCATCCATCCTGCTGATTTCCAGAAGATCGAGCGGCATCAAAACAATAAAAGACATGAACGGCAAGAAGGTGGGGCTGTGGGGGGGAGACCTGTCAATCCTTCCCCACTTACTGTTTGCCCAAAATGGGGTCACGGTCTTTGAGGTGCCCCAGTCCCACACCGTCAACCTCTTCCTCAGGGGCGGCGTCGATGTGACCTCCGCCATGTGGTATAACGAGTATCATACCATCCTCAACTCGGGAGTTGATCGGGAAGAATTGAATATTGTCGCCCTCCATGAACAGGGAATGAATTTTCCGGAAGACGGGCTCTACGCTCTGGACGAAACTCTCCGGAAAGACCCGGCGCTGGCGAAGGCCTTTGTCAGCGCGTCACTGGAGGGGTGGTGCTATGCCTTTGATCATCCCAACGAGGCGCTGGAGATTGTCATCAAGTGCATGCGCCAAGCACAAGTGCCCGCCAACCGGATTCACCAGAAATGGATGCTTGACCGGATGCGGGACCTGATCATGCCAGGTCCTTCCCAAGGCTCGCCCGGCCTACTCAAGGAGCAGGATTACGAAGCGGTTGGAACGGCCCTGAAACAGGAGGGTTTGATCCAGAATTATCCTGACTACAGCACCTTTGCCGGGAGGGCTGATGCCGGGACACAATAGCATCTTCCTCAGACTGGTCCTGGTTATCACGCTCTGCAGTTCGCTCATCTTTGCCGTGACGCTCGGATATAACTATTACCACTCCCGCCTCATTCTGGAGAAAGAGCTGGAAGGTAATGCGCGTAACCTGGCCATGTCGCTGGTCAACCGGGTGGAGACGGAGCTTACCGCGGTTGCCAAGATAACGGAAGGGGTCGCTCGTGCACTTGAAACCGGCCGATATTCGGAGGAAGAACTCCATTCTCTGATCAGAACCACGGTCGAAAAGACTCCGGAAATATGCGGCTCTGGCGTTGCCTTTGAGCCATTCGCCTTCAAGGCCGAATCCTGCCTGTATGCCCCCTATTATTATCGCGACAAAGGGAAGATCGCCTTCTGCCGCCTGGAGGACTCGTACAAGTTTGTTCCCTATCCAAACTGGGACTGGTATCAAATTCCGAAAGCGTTGGGCAAGACTGAATGGAGTGAACCGTACTTCGACGAGGGGGCGGGCAATATTGCCATGTCTACCTGTTCAGCCCCCTTTTACGGGGAGATTAGCGGAGAGAGGCGCCTTAAAGGGATTGTGACTGCCGACATCGCGCTTGATTCGCTGACACAACTGATCTCATCCATCAAGATACTTCGAACCGGTTACGCCGCCCTGCTCTCACGAAACGGCATGGTGCTCGCCCATCCGCTCAAAGACGCCATCATGAACGAAACCTTCTTTAGCATCGCAGAAGCTCGTAATGATCCACACCTAAGGACATTGGGCAGGAAAATGGTCAGGGGAGAGTCAGGTTTCATTCTCTACAAGAGCCTCGTTGGCGTCAGAAGCTGGATGTATTATGCGCCAGTCCAGTCGGCGGGGTGGACCATTGCGGTGGTGTTCCCCGAGAAGGAACTTCTCGAGAATGTCAGATCTCTTAGCATCACCATGGCAAGTATGGGGCTGGCGGGAATCCTGTTGCTTACGTTGGCAGTGGTGTTCATTGCCCGTTCCATCACCCAGCCCCTCCGATCACTGGCGGCGGCGACGCATGTGATTGCCTCGGGCACATTCGATCTGACACTGCCCGCGGTACGCTCGAATGATGAGGTCGGCGTGCTTTCTCGCAGCTTTCAGGTCATGACGGAATCGCTGAAGGAGTACATTAGGAATCTGACCGAGACTACTGCCGCCAAGGAGCGCATCCAGAGCGAGCTCAACGTGGCCACCGATATCCAGGCCAGCCTGCTGCCCCGCTTGTTTCCCGCTTTCCCGCACCGTTCCGAATTCGACATTTTTGCCTCCATGGATCCGGCGAAAGAAGTGGGCGGCGATTTCTACGATTTCTTCTTTGTTGATGACAACAACCTTTGCTTCCTGATTGCCGACGTGGCCGGCAAGGGGGTGCCGGCGGCCCTGTACATGATGGTGACAAAGACCCTGTTGAAATCAGAGGGGCAACGCCTGGGCGAACCTGGCCAGATCCTTTCCTGCGTAAACAATGTTCTTGCGGCCGACAATGACACCTGCATGTTTGCCACGGTGTTCTGCGCCATTCTCGATACCCGGACCGGCGTCGTGCGGTATTCTAATGCGGGCCATAACCCGCCGTTGATTATCGACGCCCGCGGAATACAGTACATGACGCCGAAGGCGGGATTTGTGCTGGGCCCTATGGAGGACCGGGTTTTTGACCCCGAACAGCTCACCCTACAACCGGGCGACACCCTTTTCCTCTATACCGATGGCGTGACCGAGGCGGCCAATTCTGCAGATGAACTCTATGGCGAACGGCAACTGCTCGCGGCTCTGCAGAACGGGCCCCGGGGAAAGCTTGCGGAGATGGTTCACCATATCCGTGTCGACGTCCAACGGCACGCCAATGGGGCCCCGCAGTCCGACGATGTCACCATGCTCGCGATTACATATAGGGGAGTTTAAAGCACACAGCAAAAGCGATAACCATGAAAATCACGTTTCTAAACACATTCGCCTGTGTGGTAGTTGTGACGAGCATTGCCGGCTGCAGCCGGCATGAGCGCCCCATAACCAGTTTTGATGACCCCGCTTCAAACCCAAAGGACGCCATCTCACAGTTGGAGCAACTCGATGGCAAGAGGATATGCGTCCTGTCGGGGTCGTCGGGCGACCTGGCGGCCCGGCAGCGGTTTCCCCACGCCGTTTTTCAGGTGCTGAACGCTCCAGCAGATGCTGTTTTGGCGATCAAGGGCAAAAAGACAGACGCCTTTGTTTTTGACAGAATCGTATTGATGAAACTAGTCAAGAAGAACCCGGAACTGGTCATTCTTGACCAGCCGTTAGATAGCCTTGACGTCGCGGCGGCTATAAACAAGGACAATACGGCGCTGCTTTCTGAAGTGAACCGTGCGCTGCAGGATCTGACATCGGAAGGAGTCTTGCAACGGCTGAGAGACAAATGGGTGGATTCCAATTATGAGGCAACACCACCGCTGCCGGACATCATCAACACTAATACCACGGGCGTGCTTAGAATGGGGACCTGCGCCACAGACGAACCGTTTTCGTTTCAAGCAGATGGCATTCTTACCGGTCTGGATATTGAACTTGGCCGGATGATAGGCTTGCGCCTCGGGAAACAGATCGAAATCATTGACATGACTTTTGAAGCCCTGATTCCTGCACTGCAATCAGGAAAGATAGATTTCGCGTTTTCGAACTTCAATGTTACGGAAGAGCGGAAGAAACTGGTCAGCTTTTCGCAGTCCTATATCAGAAACGATACTTCCGCCTTGGTAAGACGATCCACTCAGCCTGCTCCCGGCTCGGCGCTCGTTAATCAGGCCCGCGGGACAACACTCACCTCGGCGGCCGATCTCAGTGATAAACGGATCGGCGTGCTGCTCGGTACAGTTCACGATACATATGCAATGGAACATTTTAAGAGGGCCACGATTCTCCAATACAAATCGCCCTCCGACCTGATCCTGGCCGTGAAGTCGGGGAAGGTGGATGCGGGCATGTACATCCGAGAATCAATGATTGTCATTCTCCACGATGACAGCGCATTGGGACTCCTGGGGGACTCATTGTTTGTCTCACACCTGGGCATGGGGTTTAACAAGGGCGACGATCGCTTCCGCAGCCAATTCAACCAATTCCTGCGTCTGATTAAGCAAAGCGGCGTATACGATGACATGGTCAACCGCTGGATAACAAACGGCAGCTTGCACATGCCGGAGATTGCCCACGGGAAAACCGACGGCGTACTGGTTGTTGGCAATGTGAGCGACAAGGGTCTTCCTTTTACCGTGGTCAAGGATAACCGGTTGATCGGATTTGACATTGAGCTCGCCCAAAGATTCGCGGCCTCCATCGGGAAAGAAATCCAATTTGAGGACATGGAGTTTGGCAGTCTCATTGCTGCGCTTTTAGCTGGCAAGATTGACATGATTGCCAGCACCTTGATGATGACCGAGGAACGAAAGCAAAAGATCGATTTTTCGGATATCTATTATGATCTTAACGCCACCTTCTTTGCCCTTAAGGAACGTATTGCCGGTACTGTAGTGGCGGCAGATTCAGCGCCCACCACGACATCCTTCTTCAAGGGCATAGCCAACAGCTTCCAGAGCAATATCATACAGGAAGACCGCTATCTGCTCATTCTTGACGGCCTCAAGACCACGGTTGTAATTTCCGTACTGGCGGCGGGGTTCGGAACCTTGCTTGGGGCACTGGTCTGTTTTATGCGCATGTCGAAAAGAGCTTCGCTCAATCTGCCGGCCGCAATTTACATTTCGGTCCTGCGCGGTGTTCCGGTGCTGGTGCTGCTAATGATTCTTTTCTACGTCGTCTTCGCCTCAATCAATATCAACCCCGTGCTCGTTGCCGTCATCGCCTTCGGGATGAACTTTGCGGCCTATTCGGCGGAAATATTCAGAACCGGCGTCGAGAGTGTGGACCGGGGGCAGGCGGAAGCCGGACACTCGCTAGGGTTCACCAAGGTGTCCACGTTTCTCCATATTGTGCTCCCGCAGACCGTGCGGCGTATTCTGCCGGTATTCAAGGGCGAATTCATATCGCTGGTCAAAATGACGTCCATTGTCGGCTACATCGCCGTACAGGATCTGACCAAGGCGAGCGACATCATCCGCAGTCGAACCTTTGACGCTTTTTTTCCGCTGGTCATGGTGGCGATACTCTACTTCGCGGTATCGTGGTTCCTGATGCAGGGGCTGGAATATCTTGAGCGTCGGACCGACCCGAGACAGAGACGAAGAAAGAGGGCCGCGATATGATAGCGGTGGAACATCTCTCGAAACAATATGGGGATTTGAGCGTCCTGAAGGACATCTCCATCGAAATTCACAAAGGAGAGGTTATCGCCATCATCGGCCCCTCCGGCACCGGCAAGAGCACCTTCCTGCGCTGCCTCAATCTCCTGGATCATCCGAGCGGCGGCTCCATCCGTGTTGACGGAGTCGACATGCTCGGCAAGAATACGGATGTGCCGAAGCTACGCCAAAAGATGAACATGGTCTTCCAGTCTTTCAATCTGTTTTCCCACCTTTGCGTACTGGACAACCTGACGCTTGGTCCGGTCAAATTGAAAGGGATGAGCGCGAAGGATGCGGAGGTCAAAGCGCGGGACCTTCTCAAGTTGGTAGGATTGGCTGAGAAGGCCGACAACTACCCGGACGAGCTTTCCGGCGGGCAAAAACAGCGCGTGGCCATTGCGCGCTGTCTGGCCATGGATCCAGAAATCATCCTGTTTGACGAGCCGACTTCGGCACTTGATCCGACCATGGTGAGTGAAGTCCTCTCGGTGATCCGGCGCCTCACCAAAGAAGGGATGACCATGGTGATTGTCACCCACGAAATGGATTTTGCCCGTGACGTCGCCAGCCGCATCTTATACATGGATGAGGGGCTGATCTATGAAGAGGGCACGCCGCAGCAGATATTTGACAATCCTCATAAAGTGAAAACGAAGGCGTTTATCCAAAGGACTCGCAGCTTCCATTATCAGATCTGTTCGCCGGAATATGATCTCTATGCCCTGAACTCGGAAATTGAAGCGTTTTGCGAAAAGCAGATATTGCCGCGCAAGACCAGATCCGATCTGCTGCTATTGGTGGAGGAGCTGCTCCAGATTTACAACCCCTATCTCCCCTCGGCACGCCTTGATCTGACACTTGCCTATTCTGAAAAGAAAAAGAGCCTGGAGCTTGCCTTCGAAAGCACGGGGGCCGAACTGAACCCGCTTGACAAGGATCTTCTGCCTGATGAGCTGGGGCTGAGCATTATCAACAGCCTGACAGACAGTATTGAGTACCAGCGGGTCAATGGCTGTAACAGGGTGACGCTAATGATGCGACAGGCCGTAAGCGTCCGGTGACGGTTACACGATCGACGGCGCGCTGGAGCAAGAGCGAAAAGAAGGCCGACCATGAACAGCCAAACAAAGAAGCAAGCAGCCGCAACCATTGTAGCGGCCACTGGCAGGCTCTCAGAGGCTGTAACCTCACCAGAGCCTGAGAAACCCGGAGACAATGATCCTTGCGCGTCCCTGGAAACTCTATGAACACAGGCCCGGGTTACTTTTCCCTGACTAGAGCAGCAATCCCCCCTGTATAATACGGCTCGGAAAATAGCACCTTTTGTGCCCGCTCCCCGGTAATGGTGATGCAGGCTCCAATCATGTCCACTTTGCCAGCCATCAGCGCCGGGATCATTGCACCGAAATCCATGTTGACGATCTCAAGTGTCATATCAAGTTGTCGGGCGACATAACCTGCCACTTCGATGTCCAGACCGACGATTTGCTGAGAGCCATCTACAAATGAGAACGGCTCAGTTACCGCCGCCGTTCCGAGCCTTAAAACACCCTTGCTTCCACTTGACACAATTTCCGGCATGACGCCAGGGCGCCCTGTCTTGGGGAGCCAACGCAGCAGCATGGCATCATATCCGCCATTCTTATGTAGCTCACTTATAACGAGATCAATGCTAGCCTTCAACAGTTGGTTGTTCTGTTGCACGGCAAAGCCGTAGTTATCGATTGTTATCATCTCCGGCAGGACGGTAAGCCCGCTGTTGTTTGCTGCAATGTTCTTCAGAATGGGTTCGTCATAGGCCGCTGCATCGGCCTTCCCGGTCTTTACTGCCAAGGCGGCGTCCATCACACTGTTGAAGTACTTGAACTTCGCATTGGGAAATCTGGATAATACCAGTTTGTCGGCTGCGGTTCCTGTGGGGACAGCAAACTCTTTCCCGTCCAATTGTTGGAGTTGTGTAATCATCTCTCTCTTGCTGCAGCCGGTATTGATGAAGGCAACAATACAACTTACACTGATGCATAACATTGCAACAATTCCGCGCGGCATAATAACTACCCCCTCTTTTGTTGGCACAAACACATAGCCGCTAATGATGGTCGCACACGGATGTGGCTAGCGCGTGCCGTTTGGAGCCTAATAGCACAGCTGCCGCTCCAATAGCAAGTATGCAGCGCATTCAGCAATGCATCACGGGCGCTCAGATCGGCATCTACCCCGTTACAAGGAGTGCACCTCTCGCCTGGAGGACCTAACGCGGGACACGAAGGCGCGGAGACTAGTCCCTACGTAAGCGGCAAAGCCGTTTCGGCCGGGAGTAGCCGCTCGCGGCAGGAACGGGATCCCCTCTTCCGCCCCATTGGAGCTCACGGTTCAGATGGTTGTGAGGGGGGCGCATGTGAGTTCCGGGGATCGCCGCCCGGGGGAGATGCGGCGAAGCCCGGAGAGAACGCGGCGGGGTCGCCGCATCTCCAGTCGGAGTTGCCCGTTGTCGCTCCCGGCTTGCTTCTGGAGTCGCGACGCCCTCGTCGCGGAGGTACAACAACGCGCCTGAACGGACAACTCCCCGGAACTCACAAGCGCCCGTTGTGATGGTGATCTGGACATCTTCCGTGGCGTCTGGCATAGTCAAGCGCATTAGTCACTTACTAACATCGGATCAGCTGGGACTTAACGCTATCCCGAAGCTGACGGAAAGTATGGAGTTCCGGCGAGTGAATGGCAATAACGGGGTGACTCTAATGCTGAAACAGACCGACAGCACGACGAAGTAAGAATCGCAAAAGGGAGCTAACCATGGAAATCCGGACAGAGAAGGAAGCAGCCGCGACCGTTGTCACGGTAACTGGCAGACTCGATGCTGTAACCGCGGCAGACTGCGGGAAAGCGCTCAACGAGTTGATTAGCAGCGGCGCGAACGCTCTAGTCTTTGATTTTGACGGTCTGAATTACATCAGCAGCGCAGGTTTGCGTGTGCTGCTGATGACCGCAAAGCAACTCAAGGCGAAAGGCGGGCAGGTACGTTGCGCCAATGTCAAAGGTACGGTCAAAGAGGTTTTTGACATCTCGGGGTTCGGCTCGATCTTCAAGATGGATGACTCTGTGGCAGCGGCCCTGGCCACGCTGGTCTGACATGGAACTCAGCCCGGACAGAATGACCTGTGCGGCCACCCTTGGAAATCTAAACGTACTGACCGCATTCGTCGGGGAGTGCGCCGGCCGCTGTGGGTTGGCACCCAAGAGGACATCGGGCCTGCTGGTTGCAGTTGAGGAAGCGTTCGTCAATATCTGCCACTACGCCTATACTGGTGGTAAGGGCAGCGTTGAGATTTCCTGCACGACAAGTGGCGATGCGTTTTTGCTGGCAATCGCCGACAGCGGAAGTCCGTTTAATGTCCTATCACTCCCTGAGCCTGACACAACTCTGGATGCAACGGATCGTGCTGTCGGTGGACTGGGAATTCATCTTATCCGCACCTTGTGTGACAGCGTAAGCTATCGACGGGAAAACAATAGAAATATTCTGCAGATGACATTCCTGCGCGTCTGACACAGCGGCGGACAGCAGCCATTAGAGAGAAGGCCTAGGATGCATACTTTGAACCTGCCTCGGGAGGTATCCTTATGACGGAGACCAGCGGACAGAGCTGCACCATATCCCGGTATCTGCTCCAGCGCCTTCGGGAAGCGGGTGTTGGACATCTGTTCGGAGTGCCCGGCGATTATGTCCTTGATTTTCTTGACGAGGTAATCGCCAGTCCAATCCAGTGGGTCGGCACCTGCAATGAGTTGAACGCAGGCTACGCGGCCGATGGCTACGCACGATTGAACGGCGCCGGTGCGGCCGTGGTAACATACTGTGTCGGCGGGTTGAGTATATTGAACGCTGTGGCGGGAGCCTTTTCCGAACGTGTCCCGCTGATAGTCATCAGCGGCGCTCCACCTGCCCGGCGCAGAGATGCGGGAGCACTGGTTCATCACTTGGTTACCGATTACTATTTGCAGCTGGATATATTCAAGAAAGTGACGGTTGATGCGGCGATTCTCATCGATCCCATAGCCGCACCTGATGAAATTGATAGGGTGATCAGTAACGGGATTCTTCACAAGCTTCCTGTTTACCTCGAGCTTCCCGCGGACATGGCGCATGCGCCGTGCCGCCAGCCAATTGCGCCTGCCGGTTCCGTCGCGCTGCACTCCGACGAGGAGAGTCTGAAGAGTTGCCTGAAAGAGGCGCTGCTTCGCATTGACCGCGCTGACAACCCCGTCATACTGGCCGGCATAGAGTTACAGCGCTTCGGCCTGGGAGGCAGGTTGCTGCAGCTTGTTGAAACCGCGGAACTTCCTTTTGCCACCATGCTCAGCAGCAAATCCGTGCTGCCGGAACTCCACCCCCAGTTCATTGGCATTTATCAGGGAGGGTGGAGCCGGGAAGCGGTCCGACGTCAAGTCGAGTGTTCCGATTGCCTGCTGTCGCTTGGAGCCTGGATGACGGATCTTGATACAGGGCTGTTCAGCGACCATCTTGATGCCAGTCGCATGATCGTTGCTACAAATGGTCAGGTGCATATTGGCGACCACTACTATCCAAGCGTGCAGTTGGGCGACTTTATCCACGGGCTGTTGACCAGCGTAAAGCCCCGTTCGTACCTGAACTCGCATCCGGTTGAGTCACAGAACCGCAGGGCAACGTTTACGCCTGTTGCGACGCAGACACTCACAGCGCTTCGCCTGTACGAACGACTGGACGCTTTCCTCGATGATACTATGGTCCTGCTTGCCGAGCCGGGTGATGCCTTTTGCGCGGCCCTTGATTTTCATATAGAGGAGCCCGAGAACTTTATCGTCCAGGCGTACTATTCTTCCATTGGATACTGCACCCCTGCTGCCCTGGGAGTGGCGTTGGCCCGTCCCGGAAAGCGCCCTGTTGTACTGACCGGAGACGGCGCTTTCCAGATGACCGCCCAGGAAGTGTCCACGCTAATACGACAGCGCTGTCCTGCCATAATCCTGATTATCAACAATGACGGCTACCTTGTTGAGCGGGTGCTGCATGAGGACGGCCCGTACAACGATATCCAGATGTGGAACTATGCCGGCCTGCCTGCTGCGCTAGGTGGCGGCGATTATGCCGTGGGCATCAAGGTGACAACTGAGGGTGAGTTGGGCCGGGCCCTGGAATGGGCCGCCAGAGAGCACAATAAACTCTTTTTGATAGAGCTCTGCCTGCCAGACCGAGACTGCTCGGCCGGCTTGAAGCAGTTGGGTGAGACATTCAGGCAGGTTGCACCAGGCGGCAAACACAGAACCTAAATCGATCACCCACTGCGGCTGGCCGTGTTTCTGGAACGCCTTTGGTCCGGCACGTATCAGTGACGGATTACGCACAAGACAGACAGGAGAATAGCGTTGAGATCCAGCAGGACCAAGTACGCACGTTTGCCAGCGGCAATGGCATTGAGATCATCAAGGAATTCATTGACCGTGGGATCACGGGTAAGGACATATGAGTCCGCGAACCCTTTGAAATGGTCAACACACCGCTGCAACCTCTGTTCGCGTTCGGGCCTGGATCTGCAGAGCTGGGCGGGCTCAAGGACAATACTGATATCGGGAAGAAACTTATTCAGTATGTAACTGGTAACCCATAAATGGGTGAGGAGGCGGGAGCTTTATGCGTGCGGTGAAAGTGATTCTCTGGCTTTTGATGTCGGCTGTAATTGTGTACGGGATATGTGAAGGAACATATCTTTGGCTGGGCAATGGAGTCACGGGGCGGGCGGTGTGCACGGTGGCGCTGATGGTTGTCGCGCCTTTTCTGCTGCGGCCTTTGATGTACAGGGAAACTACCGCTGGCGATCAGAAGAAAGGGCAGTGAGGACTACGGCGGATGCAAAGTCCGCGTCATTTCCCGTAGCGTTGAACTTGCAGGGAGGTGCTTTGCGTCCGACAGGCTCCAGACATCGCGCTAACATTGTGTACCTTACCGTATACCTTTGAGCCTCCAAAACGCCTCTGACAGGGGTGCAGTCGATTGTCAGGTTGCGACAAACGGGGTGCAAACGAGCAGGCGCAGGCTCTTCAATCGCTTGTGTAAGCTGTTGGCTGCTAGGGGTGAACGGCTTGGAACGCCAATAGGACACCAGTCTACGTTCTTCCTCGGTCACGCGCTTGAAAGCCATGTCGCTCCTCGTGTGTTGCAACCGAAGAGTCTAGCTTGCCGCGTGACCTTTCTACATCACCACTGTTGCAATGGCCGGTCGCGCGCGCGTCTTTCCTAAGGAATTATGTCATTGTATACTCTTCCAGGACAGAATTGTATACTTTTGGGTTTTGGGAGAGCCTCCGGCAACGCCCTGTCACCGCGCGTGCCAAGCCCAGGGGTCCGTCATCCCGAACCCGGTCAGCATGCCCTCAACTGGAGCCTGATACACCTGCTCGATCGGCAAGGAATCCGCCTGCAGAACAGGCCGCTGCCATTGAGGGCCTTGTTTGAGGAATACCTCCAAGAGAAGCACTCCGACATTCTTATACGGTTCCGGCAGATCGTCCTGGAAGCGACACCCTCCCGAAATTGATCTTTTGCTCGATGGGCCGACTTTACGGCGCGCATTACCCCTTCCCAGGAAGTCCGAAGATCGCGCGGATCTGGGTAAGAACTGTTGCCGTTTCGGGCAGGGCCGACCTACCGACGGCCTCCCGTATTGAGGACCAGTCCGCAGAATCACGGGGGAGCCTGTCGAGGAAGCTGCCAAGATCAGCCAGGATGCTTGGAGGCAGCTCAAACCGGTCGGCCGGTGCAATCGAAAGGTAGAGCCGAAACACGTCGTAGCGGTGCTTCTTTATGTCGTCGCTCTTGATAGTCACGTCACCGCGCTCCTTGCGCACGGTAAGGTCGAGCCATGCACGCGCCTTGAGCGGGATGAGGCATTGGGCCGGGAGAATGGGAACGCCGTTCACCATCGTTCGGCTCTGAACGACGAACCGATAGTAGGTGTCATCCAGCAGGATGGCCGAGAGACTGGAAATGTCATCGCCGGCGGGAATCGGTGTGATGCGCGCATCCGCAGGCAACTCCAGCCCCGTTCTGGACAGGAGTTCAATCATGTAGGGATACTCGGCCGTCATCGGATCCTGGAAACGGTAGAAGACGGGACGGACGGCGCTTTGTTGGTGACTCTTGTACCGGCCGCCCCTGATGAATTCCCAGAAGCATGTGAAGAAAGCGGGCCGCAACGCTTCTACGACAAGAACAAGATCAATGTCCTTGGTGGCACGGAATGTAAGCCCACGGTCGGTCAGCCAGATGTCGCAGGCCGCCCCGCCGATAAGGACATATGAGTCCGCGAACCCTTTGAAATGGTCAACAAACCGCTGTAACCCTTTCACCATGGAATACCCTCCACCAGCTCTTTGAGTGCTGCCTGCACCCGTTCGTCTCGTTCGGTATATAGGGACAAATACAGGGAAAGGCGATCAACGGTTGGTCCGCCGGACAGAACGCCCGGACGATATCGCCACCGCTCAACCGACACAGCATCCTCCTCCCAGAAGGGAATTGCCTGAACCCGCCTTTCGGTCACAAGCTTGGTGTATTCCGATGTGCCTATGGCGAAGACGGGGCGCCCGTCGTCCGCGAGCATGGTATGGCGAGACAATGCAGGAAGACCCGCCTGCAACCACGGCAACTCTCCCTTTGTCTTCAGCCGCACATACGACCGACCCCGCACCGGAGTGCGAAGAAAAGGCAGGGCCTTCTCCCACAGCTCACGACGCTTGTCGTCGAAATTCAGGAGCGTCTTCCTGCCTCTTGGTTCGATTCTGCAAAGTTGAGTCGCGGCTAGTTCACTCGCGGCGCGCGTGGCAGTCATGGCTGAGTAGCCGAGCACTGCTGACCACTCTCGAAGTGAGAGCAATTCAGGCGCCTTCGGTTTCTGGAGTAAACAAAGGAGGATGGCCTGGGCCGCGCCCGATAGGTAAGTGATTTCCTCCGAGCTTTGCCCAGTTCGCGCCGAGGCGCCTTCCCGCAGATCGATCAAGGTCTGTGGCAGATACACTTGCCGGCCCGGAACGACGAACGGCACGCGGTATTGAACAAGGCGCTGGCGTGCGAAAGCCTCAAGATTCAGGAAGACAAAAGCTACCCGGTCATGGATTTCCCGCATCGCCACACGATAGTGCCCCGATACCTCGGCGGGAGTAGAGTGCTCCTTTCCCTTGCTGACAAGGAACAGGTATCGATGCTCAAACAAGTCGGCTTGCCACGCCTCATACAGGCCGCCGAAATAGGCCGGCAGTTTATGAATTGCCTCAGGCACCGGCTGCAGTTTGGGCACGCGGCCGGCCACCGCCTCAATATGCCGGGCTAGAGACTGGACGATTTCTCTCATACGAGAAGCTCCCGAATCACAACTTCGTAGCGCACGATAACACTTGCCTCGTTATAGTGCAAGATAATGTTATATAGTGCGCAACTATCTTATGATAAATATATTACTACAGTTATCGGCGACTGACATCCTGACGTCCATGAGATCTGTTCCCGGCGTGTGGAAGAGATAGTGGCCGCCAGACCGCCTCTCCCGTGCGCACAACAGACATCCGGCTCAGAACCCGCAGGAATACGAGAATGTCACCCCAGCCTTCTCGCACATGTTCACGAAGTCCTTCATCGGAATGCGGTTCGTGCCCACCGGAACGAACTCGTAGAGGTAACAACCGCTGTTCCAAGACAGCTCGGTTCCCGCTGGCAGAGCCGTGATGCGTGCTTGCAGTTCCTCAACCGTGCTGATGGCGTTCGTGTTCTCGCCAATAAACACCTTGCGAGGCTCTCCCTTGGGGTCGAACCGGACTGGGCGCACCGTCATTTGCACGCCCTGCTTCCACGCCCACGATGTCAGCCGATAAGGGTCTGGCTTTCTCCACGCCTGCCACCAGACCACCACAATCATTTGCCTGACCAAGTCATCCCCCAGCACCCTGAGCCGCAGCCGGTAGTTCATTCCCGCCACGACCTGCTGCTCGGCTTCCTTAATCTCGACAAGGGAGACAACAACCGCCCTCTCCGGCATGGCTGCCAAGGTCTTGACGGCGAACTGGGCTGCGGCGATGACCTGTTCGTTCGTGACAGATACCTTGGAGTAGCCGCCAACCAGAGTCTCTGCCGCTGGTGATGGCTGAGCGGTGCCAACAATCAGGGCGATGAGGGTCAGCACGAGGACGGAGGCGACGTTCTGTTTCATGCTCAAGGACACCCCCCGGAACACCGACTACCTAATTTCAACTCTGATGTCTTCATCCTTTGCATCCTGCTTGGGCTGCTCAGGCACGTAAGCCCTCATACTGTAGACCTGAAGCATGAGGGAACAAAGGGCCGTCGTGTAAACCCGCCCGTACTTCTCGGCCTTGCCCGGAGAGTCCCAGTATCCGACCCCGCCGCCCTTCTCACGCTGCGACACCGTCTGGTTGCTAACGAGGTTTGGCACCGATGACCGATTCCACGCAAAACACGCCTCCCCACCATGCCGGAAGAGAGCCTGTCCAGTGAAGTACCAATGCACAATCGGGTCGTCGCACTGCGGCTCTGCCCAATCAATCTGCATCCCCTTCATTGCATCGAGGGCGGTAATGTAGGCGGCATCCCTGTTGCGATGAAGCATCAAGAGCGGCTGAATGGCAAAGGGTGCAGTCGATGCATCTGGAGTTCCAGCGGCAACGGCGAAACCATCGGCGGCGGCCTTCAGTGCTTCAGCCAGCCCGTTCATTTGCGACCCCACCAAGCGGCCTGCGAACACCGCTCGGACTTGCCACGCAGACGCCTCAAGGTTGTCATCGCCGCCGTTAGCGGGCCGATACTGAGCATCCCACAGCCCCGTTCCTCTCTGGGTTGAGAGAATGACCTCCAATGCCTTCTCCGCAGCATCACGCAGCCTTGGGACCCTTGTCATCCCATAGGCTTCACAGAGGGCCAAAGTGACGATGCCGTGGGCGATGGCCGGATGCGTACCTGCTTCCTCAAAGGTGCCATTCTCTTGCTGGGCGGAAACAAGAAACTCCAGACCCTTCCGCACCGAATCGCCGAATCCTGTCGAGGCTGGGGTTTCTCCGTGGCTGAGAAGTGTCAGGACGGAGAGGGCGGTTCCGACAGCTTTCGGGTCTTGGTCGGTGCTCCAAGACCCATCGGCATTCTGCATCTCCCGGAGCCATCTGAGGCTTAGCATGACGGCTCTCTCAGGCAACATGGCGGACGAGAGGCCGTTGGTTGGCGAGCGGGGGTTGCGGAAGAGTCCTTTGAGAATCACGGGGCTCTTGACCATCTCCGCCGCCATGTTCGTGACCGGTGCATTCGAGTAGCCGCCAACCAGAGCCTCTCCCGCCGCTGATGATGTATGGACGGTGCCTACCAGAATGCTACCTACCATGACGAGGGAAAGAACGAGCGGGGTTCTCATTGGGAGAGGCTACCACGATGCCCTGCCGATGACCAGAGGAAGGCCGATTCAGGGCGGAAGATGACACCAATTGCCGGGTCAGATTCGGCGGCAGTCTACGGGATGGCGAAAGGGCTACAGCGGATGCAAAGTCCGCGTCATTTCCCGTAGCGTTGAACTTGCAAGGAGGTGCTTTGCGTCCGACAGGCTCCAGACATCGCGCTAAAATTGTATACCTTACTGTATACCTTTGAGCCTCCCAAACGCCTCTGACCGCGCACATTGAAGCCCACCCGAACGCGTGACGCGCAGGCGTTGACATGACGCCGCCTGGGGCTTACGTTCCCAACAGTGACCAGGCCGACCGTCACCTCATGGCATCACGCTGTTCGATGGACATGAACAAGCTGGAACTCATAACTCGGATTGCGACACTGCCAGAAGACGATCCGCGTCTTGAAGCGGTGGACAGGCTCCGGCGTGACGCGAGGAACGACGCAGTCACTGAAGGGCGCGAACTGAATATCACAACGGCGGCGAAGCGGGCAGGTCTGTCGCGCCCGTCCCTGTATAGGACGCTTGCCGCTGGTTCGCTGCAAGCCTTCCACCCGTACGCCGGAGCCCACCCCAAGATCACGGAGGGCGAGCTCGCCCGTTGGTTAACGGGAAGATCGGCCACATCGCGGGTTCATATCCGTTGACTCCCCCGCGCCTTGTGGGTAGTTTGCCAACAGTGAACCAGCCGATGTTCAAGCGATGCCGGCCGCCAACTGCAGCCGGGGATGTACACAGCTCGTACGGTGAAGGGAGAACGCGATGCGGTTGATGAGAATTAGTTCCTACTTGGCAGTCCTCGTGATTGGCACATCGCTGGCCGTTGGCGCAGATTCACAGTTGGAAAGAGCTGCTAGAACTCAGGCAGAACTCAAGAGCCAGCGCGAAAAGGCGCTTCAATGCGCTGACGAACTGGATGCGTCACTTACAGCTTATGGCCTCGCCTCCCCGGATATCGCCGCTGCTCGTAAGACGTTGGACGCCATGATGCAACAACGTGACGCATGGCGCAGCCTGACTTCGCGAACGACAAAGACCAGAGAAGCGGCAAGAGCATCGCTGGAGCATTACCTGAGGACCGCAAGAACTCAGGTCGCTGTCGCAGAGCAGAAACTGGCTCTCATTAAGAAGGCGGAGTTCGAGGAGTGGGCGAAAGCCAATCCGGGAGCTGCCAAGATTGTTGAACTGGAGCAACGAACAAAGAAAGCAGAAGCAGCTGCCAAGAACGCCGAGGATGAATCATTAATTGCACAGGGAAGAGCTGAGGATGCGCAGAGAGCTGCAGCCCAAGCACAGCGTGATGCAGATGCCGCTCTGGAAAAGCGTGCGAAACCAGACCCCACAGAGGAGCTTTATCGGCAGCTCGATGCAGATAAGCTGCGGCGAGCCGAGGAAGCACTGCGGCGGAATGGCATCTGTCCTTAGCGAGAACGTCCGGCAAGGTGTAGTCGGTTGCTCTCAGCTCAACAGACGATTCCGAGGTGTTCAGGCGCACATCCGTGATAGGCAGTAGAGACTTAGAAACTGGGCGACTATATTCTCTATGCACGAATGTCATCCGCCACCTCCCTAATTGAGTGGTTCGTGCCAGTGTCTATCAAGGGCGAGCAGCCTGTCATTGTCCCGATGCTGGGGGTCTGTTCCACGCTAGACGCCAAACGCCCCAACCTTCCGACGCTCCCGCCGCTGATAAGTCTGCCGGCGAAGGGCGGCGGATTCTTTATTGCCAGAGGTTGAACCAGCCACATCCCGCGACCAGGCCGCCAAGGCCGCAAACGCGAAGGGCCGGACGGTCCAGGACGCGGCCATGGTCAAGCGCGAGGCGCCCGACCTGTACGAGGACGTCCGCAGCGGCAAGATCACGGTCGCCAAGGGCGTCCGCGAAACAGAGCGGCGGTCGGCAAAGAAGAACCTGACCAACGTCTCGGCGCGCAAGGCCAAGGCCGTCGAACCACCCCCGGCATCACGTACATCGCAGCCGCCAGAACGCCCCACAACGCCCCGACCAGGCCAGACGCACGAACACACGCGCCACCCGCCCACAAGCCGCCAGGGGGCAACCGGTACGCGGTGGTGGCGATTTGAGACGGATGCAGGCCAAGAAGCGTGCAGAGAGGGACCTCGCACGGCTTAACACGGCTTAACTAGGCCAACCTGGGATGGAATACGAACGAACAAGAGCCGACACGTGGCGACAACGAATAGGCCGTAGATATGGCAATTATGTGGGGATTTCCAGTGATTTCACGGGGTTAAGGATGGTTGCCGGACTAGGATTTGAACCTAGACAAACAGATTCAGAGTCTGTTGTGCTACCATTACACTATCCGGCAAACGGCGGCGTTCCAGAAAAAGCAAGGCGGACACTACATGGTGTTTGGGGCGGAAACAAGCCGGAAATGCCTTACACGGCATAAGTGTTGGCCGTGGTGGTGCCGCCGCGGCCGGTCCAGTTGGTATGGAAGAATTCCCCGCGCGGCTTGTCCACACGCTCATAGGTGTGGGCGCCAAAGTAGTCGCGCTGCGCCTGGAGCAGGTTGGCCGGCAGCCGCGCGCTGCTGTAGGCGTCGAAGTAGGTCAGCGCGCTGCCGAGACACGGCACGGGGATGCCCAGCTTCGTGGCGGCCACGATCACGCGCCGCCACGCGACCTGCCGGCTGGCGACGGCTTTCTTGAAGAATTTGTCGAGCAGCAGGTTCACCAGGGCGGGCTCGCGCGCGAAGGCCTTCTTGATGTCGCCAAGAAAGACGGAACGGATGATGCACCCGCCGCGCCAGACGAGCGCAATCCCGCCGTAGTTCAGATTCCACTTGTACGTCGCCGCCGCACCGCGCATGAGCTGGTAGCCCTGCGCGTAACTGACAATCTTCGACGCGTAAAGCGCCGCGCGCAGGTCGTTGATGAATTTCGCCCGGTCACCCTTGAACACGCGGGCCTTGGGCTTGAGCTGCTGCGCCGCCGCGACGCGCTCCCCCTTCGCCGCGGACAGGCAGCGCGCAAACACGGCCTCGCCGATCAGAGTCAGCGGCTGCCCTTCGTCCAGCGCCGCGTCGATGGCCCATTTGCCCGTTCCCTTCTGGCCGGCGGCGTCGAGAATCAGGTCGACGACCTCCCGGCCGCCCTCGTCCCTGTACCCCAGGATGTCGCGGGTGATCTCGATCAGATAGCTGTCGAGCTCGCCTTGGTTCCACACGGCGAACACGTCGTGCATCTCCCGGTTCGATAGCCCGAGGCCACGCTTGAGCAGGTCATACGTTTCGCAGATGAGCTGCATGTCGCCATACTCGATGCCGTTGTGAACCATCTTCACGAAGTGACCCGCGCCGTTCTCGCCGATCCACTCGCAGCACGGCTCGCCCTCCGGCGCCCTGGCGCAAATGGACTGGAAGATATTCTTCACGTACGGCCAGGCCGCCGGGCTGCCGCCCGGCATCAGGGACGGCCCCTTCAGCGCGCCTTCTTCGCCGCCCGAAACGCCAGCGCCGACATACAGCAGGCCCTTGCTCTCAACATACTGCGCGCGGCGGATCGTATCCCGAAAATGGCTGTTGCCGCCGTCGATGAGAATGTCGCCGGGCTCGAGACACGGCAGCAGCTGATCGACCAGCTCGTCCACGGCCTTGCCGGCCTTGACGAGCATCATGATCTTGCGCGGCCGCTCCAGCCTCGCGCAGAGCTCGCGGACGCTGTGGCAGCCGATGACGTTCATCCCCTTCGCCCGCCCGGCCACGAAGGCGTCCACCTTCTCCGTCGTCCGGTTGTACGCCGCCACGGTGAAGCCCTTGCCCGCCATGTTCAGCACCAGGTTCTCGCCCATCACGGCCAGGCCGATCAGCCCCACATCTGCTTTGTCTTTCATTGCCTCGCCCCCTGCGCGCCGCTTACGCCCATGTTGCTTCACTCCTGTGTAGCAGGAGCGGACGGATTTGGAAAGGCTCGTGTGGCTTCCCCGCTTTATGACTAAGGCGGACGATTTATTTGGATGGTGACGGAAGGCGCGTAACTGGCGCACCGAAGGGACGTGAAAAGGAAGAAGCGGCTCAGCCTGCACGCGAGGGGAAAGCGAAACGGCTCTCGGTCTTCTAGCATCGTAGATGACGTAAAGAGCAAGCGGGGAGAGGCTTCGCGTCCCTTAGCGCTCATTCGCGGTTGTTGTTTTCCCTTCGTGATCCCTGGCGATCTGGCCGCCCGCCGCGCCCAGCTGCCCGCAGGCGGCCATGGCGCCAGCGCCCCTTGGCCGGCGCAAGCGCACGAACAGATGCTCGTCGACCAGCCAGCGCTTGAAATCTTCCACGCGGCCCGGGCCCGGGCTCTCATGCGCAGAGGCGGAATCTCCGCAGTTCAGTGGAATGACGTTTACGCGGACGGGAATTCCCCGGAGGCAGCTCGCCAGCGCCTGCGCGTCAGCGCGCGAGTCGTTCACGCCGGCCAGCAGGACGTACTCGACAAAGACAACCCCCTTCTTTCCGAGAGGGAAGGCCCGCAGTTCCTCCAGAACCCGGGCCAGAGGATAGATCTTGTTGATCGGCATGATTTCGCTGCGCCGGGCATCGTTCGCCGAGTTGATCGATACCGCCAGGCGCAGGTGCGGGAGCCCCAGCCCGGCCAGCCCGCGGATTCCGTCCGCATGCCCGGCGGTGGAGAGCGTGATATGGCGGCAGACGATATCGAGCCCACGCGGATCGCTCAGAACGCGAATTGCCTGAACCACGTTGTCGAAGTTGTCCAGGGGCTCACCCATGCCCATGAAGACCACATTGTCGACGGCGCAGCCCAGGAGGAAGCGTGCGGCCCACACCTGCCAGACGATCTCATGGACTTCCAGCTGCCGGATGAATCCCATCGCGCCAGTCACGCAAAACGTGCAGCCCATCGCGCAACCCACTTGCGACGAAACGCACAGCGTGCTGCGGCCGTTGGATGGAATGACGACCGACTCGATGGTCCTGCGGTCGGCCAGGCTTGTCACAAACTTCACCACGCCGCCATCCTCCAGCTGCCCGGCAATGCGACAGGGAGGGAACCACAGATCGCTACGGAGCCGTTCGGCCCACTCCGCGGGGCCTCCAAATTCGGGCGCCGCGCCGATCGTGGTCTGCCCGCGCTTGAACACCTCGCGGCAGAGACCCGCCGCGTGGTGCAGCCCCCGGCCATAGCGCCGCTCCATTTCCGCGGCAACCTGGGCACAGGTCAGGGCCAGAATATCCAGCGGGGACGGGCCGTCGGGCGTCGCGTCTTCGCTTGCCTGGTCGTGTGACATGTTGCGCCCGGATGGTGGAGTTAAGAATCAGCCCTTCTCGATGGCCTTCGCTTCCGGCCCGGCGCTCCACACTCTGTAACGCACTTCAACGCCCTCGGGCGCATACACCACGATCTGCAGGCGGCTGTTGTACCGGATAAGATACGGCTCGCCGCCCAGCGTGATGAAACGGCTCACTTTGGGCGCGTCCGGATCGACCGCCATCAGCGTGCCCGCCATCGGCCCCAGCTTCTTCACCATGTAGCGCGGAAACCCCCAGCCCTCAATCGTCTCCTCCTCGATCTTGCCGGCAAAGAAATACCTGTTCCCCTCGTCCAACTCCACCGTCTTGCCGACAATCAGCTCCACCTTGAAGGCCGCTTCGTCGTTCTGCTGCGGAAGCAGCAGGACATGGCGCACCATGCCGGCGTCGGCGGGCGGGAACGCCTTCATGTTGTCCGCCGCCAGGGCCGGGAACAAAACCGTGAGAAATGCCAGGACAGCAATCGGGCGGGCTGCGTTCATTCTCTTTCTCCTGCGCTTGCGCGGCGCGCGATTCCACTTGTTTCGGGCGTTTGGAAAGGATAACCAATGCGCGGGGCAAGTCCAATGCGGAAGGATGCCGAGCGATCATGATGCAGCCCGAAGTTGTTGCCGACCATCAGTGCATTACCGGCGAAGGGCCTTTGTGGCATCCGGTTGAAAAGCGCCTCTACTGGGTGGACATCCCCCGCGGGCGACTCCTGCGCTACGACCCGGCGGCGCGCTCGAGCGAAGTGTTCGAGCTCGGAATTCCCATCGGCGGGCTCACCCTGCAAGCCGACGGGGACCTGCTGCTGTTCATGGCGCGCGGCGCGGTGCAGCGCTGGCGTAAAGGCACGCTCACGCCGGTCGTCGCGGACATCCCCTACGAAGCGGACAACCGTTTCAACGACGTCATAGCCGACCCGGAGGGACGCGTGTTCTGCGGAACCATGACCTCCCCCACGCACCCGGGACGGCTGTATCGCCTCGACCGCGACGCTTCGCTGACCGTCCTGCTCGACGGGATCGGCACCTCAAACGGCCTGGGCTTCACGCCCGATCACGGAGGGCTCTACTACACCGACACCGGGCGCCTCGTGATCTACCGGTTCGACTATGACCGCGCAACGGGCGCCATCTCCAACCAGCGCGTGTTCGCACGAGTTCCTGAAACCGCGGGGGAAGGCAAGCCAGACGGGCTCACCGTCGATGCAGAGGGCTGCGTCTGGTCGGCGCGCTGGGACGGCGGGTGCGTTGTGCGCTATGCGCCGGACGGCGGCGAGATCCTGCGCATCCCCTTCCCCGCACGCCGCGTTTCATGCATCGCGTTCGGGGGCGACGACTGCCGCGACCTGTACGTCACCACAGCGGGCGGAGACAGGCGGGCGGAAAACGGGCCCGCGGCGGGCGCGCTCTTCGTGCTGCGGCCGGGAGTCCAGGGCGTGCCGGAGTTTGTTTCGCGCGTCGGGATTTGAGCAAAGAAAAGGCAAGATGGGGAAGCCGCGGATTAACGCGGGAGCCACGCGGATCTGAGGCGGCAGCGTTTTGATCCGCGCAACTCCGCGGCAGTTCTCCGAAATGGGGACGACCGCAGGTTACAGTATGCATGGAATGAGAATGGTTTTGCTGACCGCCGCTTGCGCAGCGCTTTGCGGCGGCCAGGCGGCGGCCCAGACGCCCGCTGCCAGGACTCCAGCGTCCAAGCCGCCCCCGGCCGCACCAGCGCAAGACGTTCTGGCAGGGGGGGCGCAGATCTCCCCGCTCTTTGACGAATTGGTTGAGATGACCCGGCAGGGCGACTGGGGCATGGGCGACTGGGCGCGCGGCTCGCTCCTGGCGCTGCGCCTCTTCAACTTCGGGCCCAGCGGCGTGCCCTACATGCGCAAGAAGTTCCTCCAGACGCGCGATCCGAATGAGGCCTTTCTTTCCGGTGCTTACACGGCCATGCACGGCCAGACAATAGATCACAAGCGCATGCGGGCCGAGCTGGAGACCAGCCCCGGCAAACGCGCCTGGCTCACAACGATGGTAGGCGACACCGCGGCGATGACGGGCTCCCTGGAACAGGGGCAGCAATGGCAACAGGCCGTCGATTTCTTCCCGGACATGAGCGGATGCCGCGGATTCTGCCAGGTCTGCATGCAGTCCAAGGACGAACTGGTGCGGCGGGCCGGAATGTACTGGGGCTATTGGATCAGAGATGCCGCGTACTGGCGCACCGTGCAGGCCGCGCGCGCCGCCAGCGACCCGAAGACAAAAGCCTTCGCCAACCGCCTCCTCCTCATGCGCGCGAGCCAATAGCCAACGAGGAAGCTCCAATTCGCAAGGGTGCTGAATGCCTGGGCCGCCTCTGGCGGAGAGACTTCCGTTCCTGAGTTCCAGATCGAGCAATCCGGAGCTATGCAGGGATTCGGGGACTATTCGGAGACATTCCCCGCGCGTTTCTTCCTGGCGATCAGGTCCTCTTTATACGCCGGGATCAAATCCCCGAGGCGCTGCATCAGCTCCCCGGATGGAATCTGCCCGGGCGCGACCGGCGAATCGAAATAGCCGTAGGCAAGGCAGCCGCCCAGAGAAGGGAATAGAACGCGCGTCGTGGTCCCCTTGTCACCCATCCCGATGATGCAGCGCGGCCGCGCGCGCTGAATGTCGAACAGCCTCTTTAAGGTGTCCACGTCTGCATCCCCGGTCACCATAGTGGAGATCTTCGGGATGGCAGAGGGGACCGCCAGGATCCGCTCGAGAATCTCCCGCAGCTCCGGGAAGTCGGGCGTCCGCTCAAAGTTGTGATAGGAGATGATAACGGGCTTCCTCAGCCGCTCGGCCGCGCTGGAGAGCCGGGCCCGGAGAACGCTCGTCAGCTCGATGTCCACGCACGCAAGATGTTTCACGGCAGCCGAGAGAATGGCTTCCCTTGCCTCGTCGGTCGCTTCCCACTTGCCGCCCTCGGCCGCCAGCCGCAAGGTCAGGATGACAGGGAATCCGGCGCGCTCGATCGCCTGGCACTCCTGCAGCCATGCCAGCGAGCCATGGCCCAGCACATCCAATCTGACCTCCACGATGTCGCAGGCGTAGCCTGCGGCATCATGCGTCGCCGCAAGAGAGTCGCGGCGGCACAGCGTGCCGACGACTCGCGGCAGCGCTCCCAGCACTAGGTTGCCAATACAGAAGCGGTTCATATTTCTCCCGAATCGGGATATGTAACGGCAGATCGGGACGGCAGGCAACAAAGAAACGACCACCTATAACGCCACGGGCGCGTGTGAGTTCCGGGGAGTTCTCCGTTCAGGCGCGTTTCTTTATCTCCGCGACGAGGGCGTCGCGACTCCAGAAGCAAGCCGGGAGCGACAACGGGCAACTCCGACTGGAGATGCGGCGACCCCGCCGCGTTCTCTCCGAGCTTCGCCGCATCTCCCCCGGGCGGCGATCCCCGGAACTCACATGCGCCCTAACGCCACCACATCCTCCGCGTCCTTGTTCGTCTGCGGTCGTTTGTGTCTTCCTCTTTCGTTCAGCTGCAAAACGGAGCGGAGTAAGGGCGCCCGGAGAATGCGGCGACCGGCGCCGAACCTTGTCGGCGACCAGACCTTAACGAAAACGGCAAAAGCGCATCGCGGAGGCGGCACAGCGCCCCGCGATTCGGGAGAAGTATGGACGGGGCGCTGCTCTGCGACCGATACCGCCTCAAGCTTGAGGTCTACCACCTCTTCCCCTTGAGGCACGACAAGGCGGAGCAGCTGGAATCCGAGTCCTCGTGGCATGCGCAATTGACGCACTCTGCAACTGGAGGAAGAAGCGAACGGAAGCGGGTCGCCCACAACGAAACCATGGGGCATACGGATTGTGGTCTCAGTCCTGATTCTGGCAGTGGTCGCTTGACGCCGCCTGCAATGTACTACTGGAATGCAGCCCGCGTTCTTCGCGCGCGCTCCGGGAGAAAGGACGAGGGCCTGTACTGCGGACAGAACCACAACTCGCAGGTGGGAATGATGACCTTGACGCACTTGACTTCGTATTCATCGCGCGGACTCAGGTTGGCGACCAGAACGTGCTCTGCCCCGGAGCCCTTCACCTTCGCCAGAACATGCGCGAGCTCCGCGCCAACTGACTCAAACCGCACCGGCGCCGGCAGCGCCGGGCAGGCAGCAGGCCCGTCCAGAAACAGCTGCTGCGCGTTCTCATACGCAACGCGCGCGCGCTTCGTCGGGGCATGGGAGGTGTAGTCGTCCCGCGTGCCGACAAAATACGTGATGTACTGCATGTACGCCTCGTGCAGCGCGGCGTGGAGCGCGGCGTTGAAATCCGCACGCACGGCGATGCCGCCGTGGCATTGGATGCGGCGATTGCGATCGTAGACGTGGCACATCACGCAGGGCAGCCCGCTGAGATTGGGAAGGCTGAACAGCGCGAGGTCGCACCCCTTCTCCTCCGCCTGCGCCATCAGAGCGCGGCAGCGCGGGTCCGTGATGCGAGCCTTGTCGACCTGGAACTGCGGCAGCGCCTTGCGGCATACGGGGTCGAGGTGGTGAATCTGGCACGTATCCCGCTCGATGACCTCATACACGCCATACAGGATGGCTTCCGGCAGGGAATTGCCGGCCGCGTAGCCGTCCGTGCCGGAATACCTGAAAGGGATGGCCAGCGCAGGTATGCGCACGTCCCGCCCGGCGCTGATGTCCGTGACGAGGACGCGGCCATAGGTTTCCACCGCCTGCTGCTTCTCCGCCGCATCCGCGCCCCAGTTGTACAGTTGCGGGATCAGCTCAAGCGGGAACTGCGGCGCATCGCGCGCGCCTTCCTTCTGCCCCTCGACGTGCACCGCGCAGGCCGATAGGCGTTCAACAAGCTCCATGTAAGCCGACGCCAGAGCCTCCGGAAGCGCACTCCCGTTGCCGGTGGCGGACGACGGGTAGTAATCGAGAAAGTAGAAAGGCAGAAAGAAGGTGCTGAGAATGTAGCTGCCGCCCGGGTCGTAGCGCGTGGTATCGGCGACCACAACATCGAGGCCATGAAAGAACCGCAGAGCCCGGTCGCACGTCCGCTCCGCCGGCACATCCCGGCTGTCGCGCGCGATCGGCGGCAGCGGGCCGCGCCCGGCGGCCGGCGCCATCCATTGCTTCGGCAGCGCGAGGTCGCGTCCCGCGGGATACCGGGCGCCTATGGCGCCCAGGTATCCGATGCGCGCCTTGTCCATCGCCTGCAGGACGAAGTTGCCCGGACGCCCTGCCAGGATGGCCTGATAGCGGTCCAGCAGCAGCAGCGCGTCGCGGCGCTTGATGTCGAAATACGCACGGCCCCTGTCCCGATAGTAGGCCTCCAGCCGCTGCGCCGCCGACACCAGGCGCGGCTCCGCCCCGGCCCGCCGGAAGAAGTGCTCGAAGGAAAGAACCGTAAAGTGAATCTCTTCCGCCAGCGCGCCCAGCGCCTCCTGCGCGGCCTCGTCCACAACGCCTTCCCGCCGCGCGCACTCCAGCAGGTAGATAACCTGGATCAGGGGCAAGGTCAGCGGGCGATCCGCTTCTTCGTAGGTTTGGGCGACGACATGGTACGGCTTGACGGCCCGCTGCCCGAGGTATTCGTACACGTAGCCGACGCCCACCATGCCGTAGCGGTCCAGCTCGGCCGCCCTGAGCGCGCCGATGCTGGCCGCGCCGAAAACGTTGACGCCTTCCTCCAGGGCCAGCATCACCTCGAACGTCGTGCAAGGGAATCTTGAATAGAAATAGCCGTCGATGATCAGCAGGTTTTCAAATCCCTCAAGCACCGCAGCCAGCAGGTCGCCCTGCGCCGCCGGAGCGGCCCAGACGATATCGCCGCCGGCCGGACGCTCCGCTGGCGCCAGGCTCCCGCCCGCAAAGGCCAGCGTCCGCTCCCGGCGCGGAACCGCCTGCGGGGCCCATTCCGGAAACTCTCCCATTTGCGTGTAGGCGTAGCAGGGCGTGCGGCAGCGGCATTCCCGGCATGGGGCGTGGCAGGCCTGCTCCCGCGCCCGCAGCTCGCGAAGCAGGCTGCGCTGCGCGCCGATCTGCCCTTTCAGCGCGCCCAGCGCATCGCGGTACAGGCACTTGAAATGCTCCGCCGGCAGGAAGCAGAAGGGGAAATTGCCAAAGCTTACCTTGGGGTTGCGGACGGCAGCGTGGGCGCACAGCTCCCGGAGGGCGGCCCTCAGCGCGGGCGCGGAGCCCGGCTCGCACCGGGCGAAGTCGAGAAAGAAGCCGATCGAATCGACCGCCCCGGTGCCCGCGAAGCCCGCGATGGCGGCGGCCTGCTCCGCATCAAGCCCCCGGACGAAAAGGCGCACGTGGATGTCGATGTTGAAGCGCGTGGCGTAATGCGCCATGCGCGCCTGATGCCCGCCCAGCTGCCGGCGGATCAGCGCCAGGTCATCCCGGCAGGTGTCCGGCGCGACATACTGGTTTACCGTGATGCGCTCCAGGGGGAGCGCGTCGAGCGGGCTGTCGCGCAGGAACTGCTCGATCGCGCCCGCGAGGCCTTCGTGCCGGAAGACAGCGAAGTCTTCCACATCGATGTGGCTGCGAGCGATGCCGTGCCGGTTGAGAACCTGGATGAAGGCGGCGGCCCGTCCCATGTACCCGGCGTCGCCCGTCGCGAGAATGTTTTCCAAAGAGACAGGGTCTGAATGGAAGGATTTCAGGACGTCTTCGGCGGACATTTCAAAGCCTGTTGCCCGGGCCTACTTCTTCGTCTTGAACAGGAGCCCCTTCTTGGGGGCTTCCTGCGCCTGCGGAGGCTCGTACTCTTTCTCGCCGGGCTCCTTGATGAGCTCAAGCAGCTGCTTGACGATGCTCATCGTGGTCAGGCCCTCGGAATCCGCCGCGAAGTTCGTGAGGAGCCGGTGGCGGAGCACGGGAATCGCCGCGCTGCGGATATCGTTGCAGCTCACATGAATCCGGCCCTCGAGCACCGCGCGCGCCTTGGCGGCGAGGACGAGGTTCTGGCCGGCGCGCGGCCCGGCGCCCGTGGAGATGAATTTCCTCGTGATTTCCGGCGAGTCCTCGTTGCCGGGCCGCGTGGCGCGCACGAGCCGGATCACGTATTTGACGACGTGCGGAGAGACGGGAATCTTCCGCACCACTTCCTGGAGTTGGATGACCTGTTCCCGGCTGAGGATCTGTTCGGGCTTTGTTGCGATGCCGCTGGTCGTGGAGCCGACAATCTCCTCTTCTTCGTGCGCCAGGGGGTAGTCCACCCAGACGTTGAACATGAAGCGGTCGAGCTGGGCTTCCGGCAGGGGATACGTTCCCTCCTGCTCGATGGGGTTCTGGGTGGCCAGCACGAAGAACGGCTTGTCGAGTTTGTACGTGCTGTTGCCGGCGGTCACGCTCTTCTCCTGCATGGCCTCCAGCAGCGCCGCCTGCGTCTTGGGCGGCGTGCGGTTGATTTCGTCCGCCAGCAGCAGGTTGCAGAAGAGCGGCCCCTGGATGAATCGAAACTGCTTCTCCCCCGTGTCACGGTCCGTTTCCAGAACGTCGGATCCTACAATGTCCGAGGGCATGAGGTCGGGCGTGAACTGCACGCGCTTGAACTTCATGTCGAGCACCTTGGCGATCGTGCTGACCATGAGCGTCTTGGCCATGCCCGGCAGCCCGATCAGGAGACAATGCCCGCCGGCCATCATGCACATCAGGACCTGGTCCAGCACGTCGCGCTGGCCCACGATGACCTTCCCCACCTCGTGACGGATCGCGTCGGTTCGCTCCCGCATCTGCTGGACAAGGCGAAGATCATCCTTGGTCGCCGCCGCGGAAGGCGGCGGAGCGGAAGACTTCGCGGAGACATGCGGCGCTTCGACGGGCGACGGCGCCCCGGCGTCAACGGACGGCGCGGAAAGAGCCTTTTCCTCGGCAGGGGCGGCCGGGGCCTCGGCCGCCGCCGCCGCGATGCCATCGGCCTTGAAGACAAACACGGCATCGCCCAGCGCGACCTCGTCTCCGTCTTTGAGATCCACGACGTCGATCCTTCTTCCGTTGACCGTCGTGCCGTTCGTGCTCTGCAAGTCGCGGACCCGCCAGACGCCGCCCTGCACCGACATCTTGGCGTGATGGCCTGACACACTCGGATCGTTCAGTATAAGATCGGCGTCATTCACCTTGCCAATAACCGCGCCGGAGTCCGGCAGCTCGAATTTCTGCCCGGCGAACGCGCCCGCGGTGAAAAGGATTTGCGCCATATCTGCTGTGCTCCGTTCCGCCTCTGCCGCACACCGGCGGCCGACGACTGTGCAATGTGAACCATAATTTGGGGGACGCTACCACAACGACCGGGGAGTTTCAAAAAGTATTCTCGCCTCGCGCGCCCTGCGCGGGCGCAGCGAGGGAAGACGCATCTCCTTTCCCCGGTGTTCCACCTGCTGATGCGGGCTGCCCCGCCGCCGGGCCCGGAGAGTCCGTTTGCAATTCCGCTGCGAAGTGCTAGATTTCCAACTCGATAGATTGTGTCCTGAATCTCAGGAGGAGTGCGATATGAAGAAGGTCCTGACTTTATGCGCGTTGGCGGCCCTGTTGCTCCCGTTGGGATGCAGCACAACATCGAACACGCGCAACGCATCATCCGCAGCCCCGGCCGGCAGCGGCGTTGTGATGTTCGCGGATGGCAGCAAATACGAAGGCGAGCTCGTGAAGGGCGTTGCGCAGGGAAGAGGAACCCTGACGTTTGCGGATGGAAACCAGTATGAGGGAGAGTTCAAGAAGGGCGCTATGGAAGGCAAGGGCCGGCTCCGTTACTCCAACGGGGACACGTACGCCGGCGATTTCAAGAATGGCAAGAGGCATGGCCAGGGCATCCTGATGCGCACCTACGATGGCAAGCCGTGCAAGTACACGGGCTCCTTCGTCGCGGACAAGGCGGACGGTGTGGCAACGCAGGAGCTCGTGGGCGTGTTCACCATCGTCGCCGAGTGCCGCGACGGGCTGGCGTTCGGTTGCGGAATCAGGACCTACACGAACGGCGACAAGTACGAGGGCGAGTTTGCGAAGAACCACCACTACAGGGGCGTCTATACCTGGGCCAACGGCGACAAGTATGAGGGAACTTTCGACGGGAACCTGCCGCTGAAGGGCGTGAAGACGTTCGCCAACGGAAATCGGTACGCGGGCACATTCTCGATGGGCCAATTCGATGGCTCGGGGGTCCTCGAGTTCGCCGGCGGAACCCGCTATGCCGGGACCTTCAAGCAGGACTGCATGGACGGAAGCGGCAGACTCACCTTCCCCGACAAGAGCTACTATGAGGGGCAGTTCAGGGCCGACAAGATGGATGGCCAGGGAACGTTCGTTGCTGCCGATGGATCCTTGACATCCGGCGCGTTCAAGGACGGCCAGCTGGTAGGCAAGTAGCCAGGATCACTTCGCGGCCCAGGCGAGCTGTGCGGCCGCCTCGCCGAGGAGGCCGATCCTTCCCGTCGCGCTGGCGGGAAGGCTGTAGCTTTCCATAAGCACGTCGTGGAGGTAGAACTGCAGGAGCGAGTGCTCCAGGAGCAGGCGGAACGCGACCGACCTCCCGAACGCAACGTCGCGGTTGGCCTTCTTGTCGGGCATGAAGCCTGTGGCGTCCGGCCCGATCGGGCCGACCTGCACCGTGCCATCGGAGGAAAGCACGATTGCCACGGCCTGCCCTTCCTCGCATTCGATGTAGAGACCTGTCAACGTGCCGGCCCCGGGCAGCGCAAGTGTGCCCTCGAGGATCACTCCGCCCGCAACGTCCAGCGTATTCCCGAGCATCGCAACAGGCGAGGCGGACGGGGCCGGCGCGACAAGCGGCACGGCGGCGCGCTTCATATTCTCGTTCCCGCGCCACCAGCAGAGCCGGAGCGTGCCTTCCCCATCGACGTCCGCCCGCGTGAAAGGGGCGGCGTAGACCTGCCCGTCGCGGGCAATGCAGTGGTACGTGACAAGCATTCCGTCGGGCGACTCAAAGAATCTTGTGAAATAGGTGTGGCCGCTCAGGAGCGTGAAGTTCCTGCGGGCGCGCAGGAACGGCCCCCCGGGCCGATCCGCCACCATCGTGAGCATGCCCATCGATCCCCCGGTCCCGTACATCATGTAGTAGCGACCCGCCATCTGCGCCACGGCGCCCACCTCGCCCTCGGCGGGGCAATCGGCCTGCGGGGCCTCCAGCGCCTCCCACCGGATGCCGTCATCAGATTGCCCGAACCCGAAATGGCGCGTGCGGTCCCGCGACTGCGCGGTCCAGTAGCCATACAGCCCGCCGCCCGGCCGCGGGATGGTGAAGATGCAATCCCAGCGCCCGAACGGCTCGTACCACGGGCCGCCGCCCTTGAATTCGAACTCGTCGCCAAGTCGCGTCCAGTGCACGAGGTCGGTCGACTCCGCGAAGAAAATCGTCTGCCTCGTCAGCGCGCCCTCGCTGGCGGAAAAGTTCATCATGAATTTCCCGTTGCGACTGAAGGCCGGCGACTTCCACGTGGAGCCGGTGCCCATCCAGATGGAGCTCGGCCGCCGGCGCAGGACGGGGCCCCGCTCCCGCCAGTTCACACCGTCCGGGGACGTGGCCAGCGAAATATTATCCCACCCGGTCTCGCCGCTGTTCGCAAGGTAGAAGCGGTAGTACGTCCCTTCGTGGAAGTAGCCCCACGTGTCCCACATGTTGCCGGTGTCCGCCGCGCGGGCCTTGTAGAAGATGGACCCGTTGCCCTTCGGCGTCACGATCGCGGCCGGACTTGCCTGTGTGGCTCCGAAGAACAGGCCGACGGGGCCGCCGAAATCGATGGCCTTCGTTTCGCATTGCAGAAACCGGATGGCGCGCCAGATCAGCACCAGCCCGGCCCCGGCGGCGTGGCCGCCGGGATCCTCGGCGCCCAGCACGTAGTAGGCCGTGTTACAGTCGTGGACGAAGAGCGCGATCGCAGCCGGGCGGCCGTCCGCATCCCGGGCATGGAGAAGCCTGCCCGTGCCCTCCCGTCGGCACGCGGCGATCAGCGCCACGAACGCGCGCCTGTCGTACGGCGGCGCCTCGCCGCGGCTCTGCCACATCCTTTCCGCCAGGCCCCAGGCCTCGTCCGCCGGCAGGTCGTCGCGCACCTCAACCAGCCGCTCCAGCCGACGGACCGCGTCCCGGCATTCCTCCGTGCACCGGCAGAAGACCGCGGCCATTTCCGTGAGGTCCGTGAGGCGGCACGCCACGGCCGGCGCGCTATCCGCGCCGCCCGTCCACAGGCCGGGCGCCACCTGGTCGATAAACCACGGCTTGCCGCCGCCCGCCGCCTTGTCCTGCGAAGCCATGCGCAGCTCCTACCCTACTTCCACGCGGGCGGACGCATCGAACGGGTTCGTGCGCAGGGCCAGCGAGAACAGATACGGGTAATCCCGCTTCAGGTTCATCATGTGCAAAAGCCATTCCGCCGCGACACACTTGTAGGCGCGGTCGAGGTCGCCGGCGAGGTGCTTCCGGTCGGCGTCCGGAAGCGATGCGAGATCCGACCGATGGGCCAGCTCGTCGGCGAGGTGAAAGACGGCCAGCTGGAGCCAGTAGACCCCCGCCGACACGGCCAGCAGAACAACCGCCATCGTGATGGACCAGGCGGCGCGATTCATTCTCTTTGTCACGATGCGCACCTCACTTGCCGGGGCCGGGGAACGCGAGCACAACGCTCCCCGCGGCGGAGCCCGGCGGCAGATTCGTCTCCACGCGCTGGTCCTTGTAGAGGGCCTCGACGCGATAGGTTCCGCTGGACGGCAGGTAGGCCTCCAGAACATCGTTCAGGTCGAAGCGGTCATCCTTGGCCTCGCCCTCGAAGGCCGGCGCGCCGGTCTCCGCCGCGGTCACGCGAACGCGCGCGGCGACACGGCGGCCACCCGGCGCCGCCAGGACGGCGAAGCCCACGAGGCGCGCGCCGGCGGGGGGCTCCGCGCTGCCGCGCGTGTAGCGGTCCGTCACATTGACCGCCGCCACCTCCCGGTTCGTGGGAGCCCACACCATGGGGAAGTACAGGGGCGTGCGCCGGAACGAGACTGCATAGATTGCCTGCGTCGGGTTATCGCGCTGCGCCTCCGAGGCCCGGCGCACGAACCAGGAGCGGTCCAGGGCATCGCCGGCGGGCTCGGCCGCGCCGGTGAAGTGCCAGCCGCCGTCCCAGATCTCCACCCAGGAATGGTTGCCGCTGCCGTCGGCCCACAGCGGCGTCCCCGCGAAGCGCGCCGGCACGCCGACCGACCGGCAGGCGGCAATGAGCAGGATCGACAGGCCCGTGCAGGACGCCTTCTTGTACTCGATGGACTCGTAAGAGCTCTGGTCGGGCTTGAGCCGCTCCGGGGAATAGAAGACGCCGAAGGTCCCGAAAATCTTCTGGTTCAGGCGCACGGCGGCCTGCGAGGGCGTCGCGCAGTCGCGCACAAGGGGCAGGAACCGGGCGCGGAAGTCGGCGCGCCAGGTTTCGCGGCGCTCGTTGACCACCGCGTAGGGCAGGATGCTGTCGAGAAAGACATCATCGGGAATGCTGCGGCCCCAGGCCACTTCATCCATCACCGCGTATGCGTTCGTGACGTGGTCGACCAGAAAGCCGGCGCGCAAAGAAGCGGCGTCCCCCGGCGGCATGTTGGAGATAAGGAACCGCATCCCGTCGCGCTGCGAAGGCGGCACCCCTTCCATGGCGGCCACCAGCTGGGGCCGGTTTGTCCCGGCGGCGGCAAGCGCCTGCGCGACGTCCGCGGACAGATGATCGGCAAGCGGGGCGGTTCGGACGCACCCGAGCGCGGCAAGCAGCAGCGCGGCTGCGGAAAGATATGCCGCCATTGTGTTCAGCTTCACCTGCGCACCTCACCGGTCTTCACGAGCCGGACACCGCCCACGTGTCGCCGTCCTTCTTGACCGTGATCGCCGCTTCGAAGCAGTAGTTCGGATCGCCCCGGTCCTCAAGCGTGCGCAGCATCGTGCCCAGGCTCGGCTTTACCGGGACGGCGAACGTCTTCCCTCCCACGATCACGGTCACGGGCTTCGACAGGTCCAACATGCTGCCGTTGAGAAGCAGGCGCAGCCATCCGACCGTCTTGTCGATGACCAGGGCATTGGCCGCCTTGTCCAGGTGCACGTCGATGCGATCGTTCCCGGGCGCGATGTCCTTCGCCTGGGTGACGTCCAGCCAGTAGAAAAGGTTGCCGCGGTTGGGCGTGGACAGCAGCTTCTCGCCTGAGCTCTTCACGCCGGACCGGTCCGCGCGCGTATTGAGGTCCCAGACCACCCGCGTGGGCCACGGGTTGCGCACGTACTGCCGGACCCACACGATGGCGTTGGCGTTGACCTGCCTGGCGGTGCGGTCGCCCTTCTGCAGCCACGCTCCCACGTCCGCGATCACGGCCTGCGGCGTCTCCGCCGGATCGCGCTCAATGATGCCGTGCCCCTTGTCGAGGTGAAGGAAGCAGTCGTGTACAAAGCCTCCGCCGCACTCCTTCTGCAGCGCATCCAGGCCCAGGGCGTAGCCGGCCGCGACCTTGTGCCGGTCGTAGGCGGTGTCCACCTCGCCCATCTGGATCAGGAACGGCAGGTTGTACAGGTTCAAGCCGCCGACGCCGTTGGGGTGGCCGGCGGACATGTTGGCCGCCGCGAGGCGGTCGGCCATGCGGGGCGCTATCTGGTAGACGCCGTCGCCGCCCGCGGAATACCCGAGCAGGTACACGCGGTTGGGGTCGGCGTCCTCGAACAGGATCATGTTCTCGATCAGGCGGTCGTACATCGGGAACGAGTCCGGCAGGGAGTGCAGGTTCCATTCATCGGCTATGCCGCGCGGCGCCACGTAGAGGCCCTGCTTGATGCTGCCGAGATACCAGCTCGACATGCTCTGCCACGCGCCTTCGTTCACTTCGGCCGGGGCCGATCCGCCGCCGTGCAGCGCGATATAGAGCGGATAGCCGGCGGCCGGCTTCTCGCCCGCCTTCTTGCACGAGTAGCGCATGACGGAGCCAAAGCGCAGCTGACAGGCCTTGTTCTCCTCGATCCGCACGGGATCGCGCGACGCCTCGGCCCGATACCTTTGCCACAGAAGGGCGCGGACCGCCGCAACGTCGCCCGGCAGAAGCACAGCGCCTGGCTTTTCAAGCTCGCCCAGCTTACTCGGCGCGGCGCCGGGCGACGCATCCGCCAACGCAGCCGAACCCACCATGAGAATCGCCAGTGCCCACCGAATCATGTTGTCTCCTTGCTCGGTAATCCGCGCCTCTACTTATCAGTCCAACACGGGTTTGTCAAAGACTGCGCCGGGTCACGCCGATTGCCGCCGAAGAGCCGGTGCCACCGCGAGACACGACCGACACATTCGCCTGACACCTTCGCGAGACATGGCAGTCCGATAGGCGATCGGTGTCTGAATGTACCATACTGTCCTACAGCAACTTACAGTTGTCGCTGCAGCTGATCGATCTTGGCATCCGCTATGCTACATGACGGGTGTCGGTAAACTCTCTTAGCGAAAGGAGGGTGAAAGGTGGGGTTAGGATTTCTGTAATGATGGCCCTGATGAGCGGCCTCAGTCAGCAAGCAAGTAGTGGTGCTTACGTAAGGGCACAAAGGAGATTGGTAGGGCGCTCTGCAGGGTGTTCGGTGCCGGGGCCGTCGCGCTGACGCGGCGGCCCACTTCTTTTACGACCGGCGCGCCGGGTATCGTCTCAGTCACCGGGTGGCGCTCAGAGGTAGGGACGGACCTCCGGACCGTCCGCGGTGGCCTCGGAGAGGCGTCCCTACCGAAGCCCCCCTGCGTCACTGAGGCATTTCCGCCGGTCGGTCTTCTTCGCGTTGACACCGGCCAACGAACCGGCCATCATAAAGGGAAGCGTGGACCCAATGGCGAGGAGCTGCTCAAGTCCCTGAAAAGGCACTGAGAACACGCGCACGCGCACCAACCGGCCTGACATTGTCCTCATGGATTCGCAACATGCCCGGTATGAAGGAACTGGGCCGCTACTGGAGCGAGAATGCAGAGTTCCCGGCCAATCAAGCACGCACTGCGTCCAAGCCGTGAAGCGGCGGGCGCGGGGGCGCATGTGAGTTCCGGGGAGTTGTCTGTTCAGGCGCGTTTCTTTATCTCCGCGACGAGGGCGTCGCGACTCCAGAAGCAAGCCGGGAGCGACAACGGGCAACTCCGACTGGAGATGCGGCGACCCCGCCGCGTTCTCTCCGAGCTTCGCCGCATCCTCCCCCGGGCGGCGATCCCCGGAACTCACATGCGCCCCGGGCGCGGGCGCAGGCCAGTTTGAGATTGCAATAGGGATGCTTTCGAAGTATCGCTGTCCAAGACAAGAGGACAAGAGAGAGCGCCAACATGAACCTACTGCCTTGTATCGCACTAAGTCTTCCCGGCCCGGGAGAGTGGATTCCCATCCTGTTGGTCGTGATGCTGTTCTTCGGCGCAAAGCGCCTTCCCGATCTGGCCCGCTCGCTGGGCAAGAGCCTGAGCGAGTTTAAGAAGGGGCGCGAAGAAGGTCCCGGCAAGCCCGACGGCGAAGCGAAGGATGCCGACGACGCAAAGGACAGCAAAGACAAAGGCGCGGGCTGAGCCGCCGGGCACTTCCTTAAGGCTCTGCAGGGGGGGGCGCCGCGGGGTCATCGTCCCCGGCGGGTTGGTTCACGATCAGCTTTGCTTCCGGAACTTCTTGAGGGTTCTCCCCAAGCTTCCTCCTGAGGATTGCGATTTGCTCTTCCGCCCGGCTGGCCCACGGGCCCTCGCGATCCTGCGCCAGAAGATCCTCGTATAGCACCTTCGCTTCCTGCGTGCGGCCGAGAGCCTCGAGGCACCGCCCCTTGCCGAATACGGCCTCCGTCACCAGAAAGTGCTTCGGATGATCGGTGACGAACGCAGCAAAGCCAGCCAGCGCCTGCTCCGTCAGGCCCTGCGCCTCCTGGCAATGCAGTTTGCCGAGCGCAGCGGCAAGAACGAACGGATGCTGCGGATGCTTCTGGCTGAACTCATCATACTTGCTGATGGCCAGATCGTAGCTGCCTGCGTCGAAGTGCGCTTTCGCAAGCTTCAGAAGGGCCAGCGGCACCACGGGGGCGGACGGATAGTGCGAGACCAAGTTGTCAAGGTCGGGCACGCCCTTCGTCTTGGAAAGCATTGCGGCGGCTTCCGCGCTGGCGGCTTCTTTCCTCCCCTTGAAGAATGAAAAGCCCAACGCGGCCACAATCACAACAGCGATCACGATCAGGAGCGATTTGCCGTGCGTATCGAACTGCTGCCTGATCATGCGCAGCTCGTCGTGCTCGGTCGATGCGACGCGCACTTGTTCCGCGGACGGGCCCTTGCCTTCTTGCTCGCTCATCGTGAGTGTTCCCCTAAGTCCTGCTTCTCATCGCGTGGTCACGGCCGGAGGAGGCGCGCTTCCGCGCCCCCCGCCGCCAAAGATCGTCAGTTCGACCTGCGGCCGGAGATACCCTTCGTCATTCCGGTAATCGCCTTGGCCTTTTCGTGCGGGCGCAAGCTTCGCGCCGCCGCGCCGGCTTGCCACATCTCCGAATTGCCCATGATGGCTAGCTCCTTGTCGAGCAGCTGCTTGTAGTTCGGCTTGCCGCACGCGGAGATCACGCGGCGGGTTTCCTTGCCGATCTTGACCGCCTTGTAGAGCGCGTGAAAAACCGGCAGCGTGGCCTTCTTGAACTTTGGCTTCCAGTCCAGCGCGCCGCGCTGGGCCGTGGCCGAACAGTTCGAGAACATCCAGTCCATCCCGTTCTCGTCGACGAGGCGAATCAGGCTCTGCGTCAGCTCCTCCACCGTCTCGTTGAACGCTTCGCTGGGGCTGTGCCCGTTCTTCCGCAGCACTTCGTACTGCGCCTCCATGACGCCCGCCAGCGCGCCCATCAGCACGCCGCGCTCGCCCGTCAGGTCGCTGAAGACCTCGTTCTGGAACGTGGTCGGGAAGAGATATCCGGAGCCAATGCCGATCCCGAGGGCGATGCAGCGTTCTTCGGCGCGGCCGGTCGCATCCTGAAAGACGGCGTAGCTGGAGTTGATTCCCGCACCCGAGAGGAAGTTCCGGCGCACAGACGTGCCCGAGCCCTTGGGCGCGACCATGATCACGTCCACGTCCCGCGGCGGAACGACACGGGTCTGCTCCTTGTATACGATGGAGAAGCCGTGCGAAAAATAGAGGGCATCGCCCGGCTTCAGATTCCGCCGGATCACAGGCCACACCTCGCGCTGGGCTGCGTCGCTGATCAGCACCTGAATCACGGTGCCGCGGCGCGTGGCCTCCGGCACGTCGAAAAGAGTCTTCCCGGGAACCCAGCCGTCCTTGCACGCGCGCTCCCAGTCACGCTTGAACTTCGGGTCCTGCCCTATGATGACGCCAAACCCGTTGTCCTTAAGGTTCAGGGCTTGCGCAGGGCCCTGCACGCCATATCCGATAATTGCGATCGTTTCCTTCTTCAACACCTTCTTCGCGCGGCTCATGGGAAACTCTTTACGCGTCACCACACGCTCCTGCGTTCCGCCAAAATCAATCATTGCCATAGCTTGATCCTTCGCCTTGATGTCTTATTGCACCGGCCGACCTTCGAGCGAGGCCGTGCCCGCTGTTCAAACAAGTGAGGTATGGTAAGGATTTCGGGCCTCAGGTCAACCTCAATTCTTGAGCATGCCTCGCGTGACTTTTGCGCCATGTCCGGCCTGCCCGTATGCCCAGAGGCCTCTGATGGTGAACGGACCTATCCGCCGGTGTATCACCAGTCAGAAATGAGACACTCAGTGAGACACGCGCGAGCGGAGAGGATTCCTCGAAATGGCTTGGACGTCTATATGGTCAGGATTGTTATCCTGAATCACGTCTGAGAATGTTGAATAACGCGGAAACATATCAGCCGCTACATGATTGCAAGTTTTTGCACTAAATCTTGTTGTGTTGAAAGTATACATCAAAGTGCCCCGACAAGATCATTGTGCACGGGCCCCATCATAAAGAAGAGTCGCAAGAATCGCGAAGCACTTTGAAGAATGGCACAGACGGTGCTTTCAAAAAAGGCGTCCTCTGGTTGGTTTGACAAATAGGAAGGCTACCGAGAGGTGGATTTACTTCCTCGTCCTACTGACCAACAGGAGCGCCCTTTGGGCGTAAGCAAACGCCGCGGCCTGGGTGCTGCGGTTTTTGCTTTTTGCAGGGCTTCTGCTTTTCTGGCGGGGCTCTCCGTGACGGCGACTCTCATGATTCTGGCTACGTCTGTGTTGTCCAAAACGCCAGCGAACAATTCTGCGTTCTGGCCGCGCGCCCAGAGCCCGACGTTCGCCGGCGTGTGCCCGGTGGTCGTCCACGTAGCCGCGGGATTGTTCCCCGCACCATTGTTGCCCGCGGCGGCGAGCCCTCCGGTTTCGTGGTCTGCCGTCACCAGAACGAGCGTATCGGTCCGGTTGCTGCACCAGTTCAGGACGGCCCGCACGGTCTTGTCAAACTCGGCGACTTCCCGCACGCAACGCCCTATGTCGTTGCCATGACACGCATGGTCGATCAGCCCGCCCTCGACCATCAGGAAGAAGCCGTTCGTTCCGTGCTGCAGAATGTTCAGGGCCGCAGCGGCCATGTCAGCAAGATGCGGCAGGGCGCCCAAGCCGTCCTGCTCGTAGGGCATGTCGCCCGAGCCGAACTGGCCGGATACAAAGGCCTCCGTCGCCGTATTCAGGGCCTGAAGTCCGGCAAGGTTCGTAACCACGGCGTAGCCTGCGGCGGCAGCGCCCGCGACGGACATGCCGGCCTCGCCGCCGCCGAGAAGCACGTTCGGCCGGCTCCGCGCCATGTAGTCCTCGGCGATTTGCGAGGTGTTCCCGCGGCTCGGCTCGTGCGCACCAAATGCAGCGGGCGTGGCATCGGTGACGCGCGTCGTGGTGACGAGGCCGGTCCTTTTCCCAAGGCTCTTCACGTATTCCAGAAAGGTCTCATAGTCCCCGCCGTCGCCTGGGATGGCCATGGAAATGACGCCGTTGTTAACCTTGTGCCCTGTCGCCAGGGCCGTGCCGGCCGCGGCGGAGTCGGTGGTGGCGTCGCTGGCAGAGCAGGTCGTCACAGAGGCAGTGTTCGTCCATGCTTCGAAGCAGAGATTTGTGCCCATGAACCAGCCGCCAGCCTTGATCTGCTCCAGCCCCGTGCCGTCGCCGATGCAGAGGATGATGTTTCTTGCCGGCGGCGGCGCGGCGACCGCCACCGGCGGCAGCCAATACGCAGCGCACGCGGCAACGCACCAGATTGCCGCTGGAAACACGCGCCTCGCAGTTCGAAACAGGTTCCCTGTTGCAGGCATCGACGCAGATTATCAAACCGCTCGGGGTGAACGCCAGCCTGAATGCCCCGAAAGAAAGGCAAAGGGCGCGATTGCAATAAGCTGCAATCGCACCAAGGCGTCAGAATACAGGAGCCAGAATTCAGCATTGATTCCCAAAACGTTACATCAGAACTTGCCGTCCAATATCGTGTCCTCAACAAAGAGGACGCACACAACATTATGAAAAGTGGCATTAAGCTTCGACTTGCCCTCCTGACTCCTGAATTCTAGCTTCTGGCTTCTGAATTCTGTGCGATTGCAACTTATTGCTATCGCACCCCAGACCGACTGTTATTGTCCAACTGGCTTGATTTGTCGACGGCCGGATGGTATAAACGACCCCACATCCACCCTGAAGGAGGGGCCATGGCTGACTGGCGCGATCGGCTTGGCGGCTTTATTGCCGCAACGGATAAGAAAGCGAGACAGGACAAGGAGGCGGGCGAATGGTCGCTCTTCCTCACGTCGGTCGTGATCCCTGCGTTCGAAGAACTGGTGCTTGAACTCGGTAAGCACGGCCGAAGCGCCACGGTGCGCAGCTCCGCGGCCTCGGCGCAGATTCTCGTGAGCTACAACGGCGAGGAGGAAATGCTGTTCCGCATCCAGGCCAAGACCATGCCGAACCGCATCCTGCCGTTTGCCGAAGTCCGGACCCGGGAACGCAAGGGCCTGCGCTACGTGACCACGGAAAGTATGTTCCGCAGCGCCACGCCGCCCTACACCCTCACAGATATCACGAAGGACGAGATCATCCGGAATTTCGTGACGCATTACACACGTCGCGTGAAAGCGGCGTAGCCCCCGCCGCGCCGCTACTCGCCCCACTTGCAGATCATGCAGTGGCGGCAGTCCATCCCGGCCGGAGGAGAGTAGGAGGCGCCGCGCCGCGCCGCGCGCGCCATTTCAATCCGGTTCATCAGCGCCAGGATGCAGCCGAGCGTGATGAATCCGCCCGGCGCCAGCACCATCATCAGCGCGGGGCTTGTCGCGCCGGGAATCGTCCACTGCAGCCCCAGATCGCGCCACAGGGTGAGGGTTCCGTTGCCCAGCACCTCGCGGATCAGCCCCACCACACACAGGGCCAGCGTAAAGCCCAGGCCCATGCCCACGGCATCCGCGACGGAGTCCAATACCCGGTTCTTGGAGGCGAAGGCTTCCGCGCGTCCAAGGATGATGCAGTTGACCACGATCAGGGGAATGAAGATCCCAAGACTCTTGTGCACCTCGTGCGCGAACCCGTTCATCATCAGATCCGTGATGGTCGTGAACGTTGCGGCGATGACAATGAAGCAGGGAATGCGCACCTTCCCGGGAATCACGTTGCGCAGGGCCGACACCGCGATGTTGGAGCACAGAAGCACAAACGTCGCGGCAACGCCCATGCCAATTCCATTTTCCACGGAGGTGGTCACGGCCAGCGTGGGGCACATGCCGAGCACGACGCGAAAGACCGGAATTTCGTCCCACAGCCCCTTCTTCAATTCTTTCAGAAAAGCCATAGTCGCCCCTATTGCCGGCCTGTCTCGGAGATTTCGCCCTTGTGCCTCGCGTATACGTCACAGCCGCGCCGGATGGCGTCCGCCACGGCCCGCGAGGATAGGGTCGCACCCGTGATGCCATCGATCTCGCCGCCGTCCTTCCGGACGGCCCAGCGGGTATTCGGAATGGATTTGCCGTCGAATTGGGCGACAAACAGCTCATGTGTGATCTTGGCGCCCAGGCCCGGGGTTTCCTGGTGGGAAAGAATCCGTATCTTCCGCACCGTGTCATCCGCATTCAGCCCTGCCATGATCGTGATCGGGCCGGCATAGCCCTTCGTCGAGGTCGTGACGAACGCCGTTCCCGCGAACCGGCTCCCCTTGCGGGCGACATAGAACAGCCAGTCCGCTCCTCCATCGGATTCCGCCTTGAGGCACGTGTCGGGCTGATTATCGAACGGGGGCAGAACCTGCGCCAGCGCATCGAGCATCTCCTGCCGGCGGGCCTGCTCGATGGGCGCGCGGGTCACCTTGGCGGTGTACGCGAGCAGCACCCCTGCGACGGCGCTGATAAGGGTGAGCACCCCAACGAGCCTGACAATCTCTTTCATGTCTTTCCCGCTGCGCGCGGGCCCTGTCTATCGTTTCGGCGTCCGCTTCGTGTGCCCGAACGCCCGCGGCCTCGTCGCACGGTTGATCAGCGGCGTAAGCGCATTCATGATCAGAATCGCAAAGCTGACGCCCTCCGGGTATCCGCCCCAGCGCCGGATCACGAGGGTGAGGACGCCGCATCCGCCGCCGAAGATCAGCAGGCCCGGGCGGGTGACGGGGGTCGTCACCATGTCGGTGGCCATAAAGAAGGCTCCAAGGAAGAGCCCGCCTGTCGTGAGGTGGTAAAGCGGGCTGAGGTTGTGAGCCGGATCCAGCTTGTACAGCATGGCAGCGCCAAGCAGCACGCTGCCGATATAGGCGGCCGGCGTATGCCAGCTGATGCAGCGGCGCCAGAGGAGGTACGCGCCGCCCAGCGCAAGAGCAACGACCGACGTCTCGCCGAGGCAGCCTGTGCGCAGGCCCAGCAGAAGGTCCCGTACGCAGAACTGCTCCGCAAATCCCGCGGGGGCGCTGCCGGCGGACCAGGCCGTCTTCCACGCCCCCAGCGGCGTGGCAGAGGTCACGGCGTCGGGGCCCGGAAAGAATCCCTGGAGCGGCGCGGCCCAGAGGGTCATGGCGACCGGGAAAGAAACCAGCAGAAAGGCCCGCCCGATCAGGGCCGGGTTGAACAGATTGTAGCCAATGCCGCCGTACAGCTGCTTGGCCGCAATGATCGATACGGCTGAGCCCAGCACGGCCATCCACGCGGGCAGCGTGGGGGGCAGGTTGAAAGCAAGCAGGACTCCCGTTACAACGGAGCTCAGGTCGCCGATGCCGCCCTCGCGCCGCATCAACTTCCTGCATGCCCACTCGCAGGCAACGCACGTCGCCACACAAACCAGCGTCAGCCGGATCGCGTTCCATCCGAACAGCCACACCGCCACCAGCAGCGCGGGCGCCATGGCCAGGAGCACGGCCCGCATGATGCCCTGCACCGAATCGCCGGAGTGCGCGTGCGGCGAAGAGCTGGTCATCCACAGGTCCGCGGGCGTGCTCATGCGGCCTGCTCTTTCTTCTTCTCGGCGCTTTGCCGGCGCCGCGCCAGGGCCGCCGCCTTGCCCCGGCGCATGTGCTGCACCAGCGGCCGGCGGGCGGGGCATTCGTAGGCGCAGCACCCGCATTCGATGCAGTCCGTTACATTGAGCTCTTCGGCCAGTTCGAGCTTCTCCGCTTCCATCGCCTCGCTCAGCGTGCAAGGCAGAAGGCCCGCCGGACAGGCCGCCACGCAGCGGCCGCAGCTGATGCAGGGCATGGATATGTAGTTGCGGACCTCGGACCGTGGCAGCACGAGCAGCCCCGATGAGATCTTTGTGATAGGCGTGTCCGCCGAACTCTGGGTGATGCCCATCATCGGCCCGCCGCAAATCACCTTGCCGATATCCCCGCGCGTTCCGCCGCAGAAGCTAATCAGATCGCGGAATGGCGTGCCGACTGGCACCAGCAGGTTCCGTGGGTGGGCAATCCCGCTCCCCGTAACCGTGATGACGCGTTCGGTCAGCGGAATCCCGCGCAGCACGGCGTTTGCCACCGCCGCCGCCGTGCCTACATTCTCGACAAGGCACCCGACATCCATCGGCAATCCCCCCGACGGCACCTCCGCGCGCGTGACGGAATAGATCAGCTGCTTCTCCGCCCCCTGGGGATACAGGGCCTTCAGAATCACGAGCTCGACATCCCCCTCCTGATCCCGCATGACGTTCTGCAGCGCGGCAATCGCTTCGGGCTTGTTGGATTCGACTGCAAACCGCAGGGCGCCCGCGCCCAGAATGCGGCGCAGTATCAAAGCTCCCTGCCAGATCGCCGCGGCCTGTTCAACCATCAAACGATGGTCCGCGGTCAGGTACGGCTCGCATTCCGCCCCGTTGATGATGAGCGTATGAATCGTCTTCCCAGGGGGGGGGCTGAGCTTTACATGGGTTGGGAACCCCGCGCCGCCCATGCCGACAATGCCGGCCTTCATCACGCGGTCCACGAGCGTGGCAGGCCCGGCGGCCGCCCAGTCCGCGATGGCGGGCAGCGGCTCGCAGGCGCGATTCTGGCCGTCCGGCTCCAGTTCGATGGCCGGCGCCCACGCGCCGCTCGCGGTGAGCCGGCTGGCAATATTCTTCACCGTTCCCGATGCGGGCGCATGGATCCATGCGGACACGAACCCGCTGGGCTCCGCGATCGGCTGGCCCCGCAGCACGGCATCCCCCTTCTTGACGAGCGGCTTCGCGGGCGCTCCCAGATGCTGGCTGGTCGACACAGACAACGCCGACGCGGAGGGCGGCAGGCGTTCAATCGGCGAGGCGGACGTCAGGTCCTTCCAGTACCGCGGATGCACCCCGCCGCGGGGCCGGAACAGCGCGCGCAAAGTCTTCACGCCGCCGCCTCCTTCCGCAGCCCGTCACGGCGGACGATCGTATGCTGGGGGCACTTGGCGATCGTTTCCTCGTTGTCCAGCGCGACACCGTAGTCCACGACCGCCAGCGCGCCTTTCATCTGGATGCCCAGGCTGTTTACGGTTTTCGCGCAGAGCGTGCAGCCGATGCAACCCACATCGCAGACCTTCTTCACGTCCGCGCCACGCTCCGGGGAGCTGCAAAGCACGTGGATGAAGCGCTCTTCCGGAACAAGCTTGATCAAACGCCGCGGGCAGGCATCGACGCATTTCCTGCATCCAATGCAAAGGTCGGGATGCACCGCCGCCAGCCCGTCAGCCACCTCAATGGCCGCCGCCGGACAGACCCGCGCACATGTTCCGAGCCCCATGCAGCCGTAGCGGCAGGCCTTTCCACCGCCCGCCACAAGCTCTGCGCTCGCGCAGTCGGCGATGCCATTGTAGCGCGAGGCGCGCCCCGCCAGGGCGCTGCTTCCGCCGCACAGGACCAGCGCGACCTGGCGCTGCGGCATGCGCGCCTCCACGCCCAGGAACGCCGCGAGCTTCTTTCCCGTCTCGCCCCCCCCGGGGCTGCACCGGTCCACCTGTGCGCCCTGCGCAACGAGCGCCCCGGCATAGCCCGCGCAGCCCGCAAAGCCGCAGGCTCCGCAATTAAGGCCCGGCAGGAGCGCTGTGAGCTGCTCGATGCGGGGATCCTCGTAAACCGACAGGTACTTCGAGGCAATGGCAAGAATGGCCCCCGCCAGAAGCCCGAGCCCGCCGATGATCAGCGCCTGAACCGCCATCTCCATGCAGCCGATGCCTTTCGCCTCACTGCTTGACGAGTCCCGAGAATCCCATGAAGGCCAGGCTGAGCAGCCCCGCCGTAACCAGCGCCAGCGCGGTGCCTTTGAATGCCTTGGGGGGGTCCGCACGGTCCATCTTTTCGCGCAGCCCCGTAAAGATCACAAGCGCCAGGCTGAACCCGAGCGCGGCCCCGAATCCGAACGTTACGCTCTTGAGAAACGCGTACTGCTTCTGGATGTTGAGCACGCTCACGCCAAGCACCGCGCAATTCGTGGTAATGAGCGGAAGGTAGATCCCGAGCGACTTCTGCAAGCCCGGGCTGCTCTTGCGCAGGACCAGTTCGACGAACTGCACGAACGTGGCGATCAGCAGGATGAACGCGATCGTTTGAAGGTACTCGGCGTGCAGCGGCACCAGCACATAGGCCTGCGCCGCCCAGGTGACGGCGGACGCGCAGGTGATAACGAAAATCACAGCGCCCCCCATGCCCAGCGCCGTCGGCAGGTCCCGTGACACTCCCAGAAACGGACAGATTCCAAGAAACCTCGTCAGCACGAAGTTGTTTACCAGGACGGCGCTGATGATCAGCAAAAGGTACGATGCCATGCCCGCTCCTTCACGCCAGAATATCAAATGGACGCTACCCCAACCTATCTGCCACGTAAAGTACATTCAGGGCGCCCGAGGCGAGGCGGGCGCATGTGAGTTCCGGGGATCGCCGCCCCGGGGAGATGCGGCGAAGCTCGGAGAGGACGCGGCGGGGTCGCCGCATCTCCAGTCGGAGTTGCCCGTTGTCGCTCCCGGCTTGTTTCTGGAGTCGCGACGCCCTCGTCGCGGAGATAAAGAAACGCGCCTGAACGGACAACTCCCCGGAACTCACATGCGCCCGAGTACGAATGGGTACGAATGGTACGAATATTCTTTGTCGCAGCGCTTGACGCCTCCTTTCGATATTGTACGATATATACGGCTTAGGTAAGGCGAATCGATATTCACAGCGTAGCGAACGGGAGCGATGCAGAGTCGTGACAGCGACCGCCCAACAGTGTGAAGCCAATCGCATTTTGCTGGTTGATGACGAGCCGTCCATTCGGCGGCTCTTTCGGCTCATTATTTCCTCGAGCATTCCAGACTGCACTGTGGACCAGGCCTGCAACGGCGCGGAGGCGCTTGAGTCTTTTGGCAAGGACCATCACTCGGTGCTGCTTATGGACTTGCATATGCCCATCATGGACGGGCAAGCTGCATTTCAGGAAATCATGAAGCTCTGCACTGAAAAGAACTGGGAGCCGCCGGCGGTTGTATTCTGCACCGGATTCGCTCCGCCGGACAGCGTCATGGGATTTGTGCAGGAGAACAGCGCCCACGGCCTGCTGATCAAGCCCGTTGGCATAGACGTGCTCCTCGATGCCGTAAAGTCACGGCTGCAGCGCACGGCGGCATAACAGCGCGCTGAATAACGCGGAGAGGAAGACAACTCCATGCACATCCTTCGAACAGCTGACTCCATGCGCGCGTGGGCGGCGGAGGCCCGCCAAACGGCTCGCATCGGGCTGGTGCCCACCATGGGGGCTCTGCACGCCGGCCACCTCTCCCTGATGCGGCTGGCGCGGGAGAAAGCGGACCGCCTCGTCGTAAGCATATTTGTCAACCCCCTCCAGTTCGGGCCCAAAGAGGACTTCGCGCTGTACCCCAGGGACTTTGACCGGGACGCAGAGATGTGCCGCAGCGCCGGAGCAGACGCCATCTTCCATCCATCCGTGGAGGAGATGTACCAGGGCGGACACAGTGTGTACGTCGACGAGAACAATCTGGCGAACGGGCTTTGCGGCGCCGCACGGCCCGGGCACTTCCGCGGGGTGCTGACCGTGGTAGCCAAGCTGCTGAACGTTGTGAGGCCGGACGTCGCAGTATTCGGACAGAAGGACGCTCAGCAAGTACGGCTGATCGAACAAATGGCCAGCGACCTGAGCTACGGCGTGGACATCGTTGTCGCGCCTACGCTGCGCGAGCCGGATGGCCTGGCCATGAGTTCACGCAACATGTATCTGGCCCCGGATGAACGTGCGCGCGCCGCATGCCTCAGCCAGGCGCTCCGGTCCGCCGTGCAACTCGTCCAGGAAGGCCAACGCGAAGCCGCCTTCCTCAAGGCCGCCGTGCGCGCGGTCATCGAAGCCGCGGGGCCCGGCGAGGTGGAATACGTGGAAATCGTCGCGTGGGATACGCTGCAGCCCGTCGCCCAGGTCGCGCACAAATGTCTTGTCGCCGTTGCCGTCCGATTCGGGCGCGCACGGCTTATCGACAACGCGTTTCTCCTGTAACATTCCGGTCTGGGTTGGTCCTCTTTGCAGGTCCTGATCCCCGGAAACAACGATCGGGACGAAGACCGCGGCGACGGGCGAAGCGGGTGCGCTACTTCCGCTGCAGGGCCAGGCTGCGCGCCTCGAGTATGGCATTCATGAGGGCCTTGAAGTCCGAAGGCTTCTGCACGGCAAGCACATCCTTCGCGAGTTCGCCGAGAATGGCGCTGCCGCCTTCGCCAAGGACCACGACGCCGGTCGCAGGCACCAGGCGCAAGACTGCGCAAAGGATGCCATGGCCTTCCCTTTCGAGCAGCGCCTTGTCGATGAGCAGCACTTGAAACGCAACAGGGCCGGTGATCGTGGCGACCATGTCCGCCACGCTCTCCACCCGCCTCATCTCAAGGTTCAGGCGATCAAGCAGCGGGTCGACGCGGCTCGCGCGCCCCGGCGCGCGAGCATGCAGGATCTTCCAGCCCACGACCTGGGCCGACTGTTCCTTCGGAATATCGACGGATGATCCCTGCGCCGCTGCTTTCTCCGTCACACGCGGAAGCAAGACCCGGTACACCAGAATGCCGCCGGGCGCCGTAAGCAGGTCCAGCGTGCCGCCCACCTCTTCCACCAGAGTGCTGACCACGGAGAGAATCACGCCCGACTCGCTCACCTCGCGCTGCTGAAGCACCACGCCGGACTGCAACATCTGCGAGATGGAGCTGGTGGATATGAGCACAACGCCACAGTGCTTGGCGCCCGCCGACAGGGCGCTGTGGGCTTTTGAAGGCGGCCCGCTATATACGTGCAACACGCCGGGAGCGGCGAGCCCTTCCGCCGCGTGCAGCCCGATATTCAGAACGACTTGTTCGACCTGCACCTCCGAGAGCGCAGCCGGGTCCATCTTTTCGATCGTCGACTCCACGCTCCATTCGGGCGGCAGGCTGTTCTCCAGCGCGACCACTGCGCTTCGCAGGGATTCGTGCTCTGCGGTGCCGTCCGACGCCCCTGTCACAGCGCGCGCCAGTTCGACGAGATGCGTGGCCATGGCCGAGCCGCGCTCCACGCTCTGAGAAATCGCATCCAGGAACGCCGTTGCGGCGGGCGAGCCGGACGTCATCCGCTGCAGGAGCGACGCGTTGCCGGAAATGACACACAGAATGTTGTTGAAGTCATGCGCCACGCCGCGCGCAATCTGCCCGATCAGCTGCAGACGCGCCACCTGGCGGTTCTGACGTCGTTTTGCGTTCTGGGCGGTGACATCGCTGATAAGCACCAGCACCATGTCCCCGGAAGGCTGAGCGCGGAACCGCAGCACGCAGGCCAGACCCGGGCAGGCGTGCGGCCGCTCAATTTCCACGGGCTCGCGGGCTTGAACCAGCTGCGCCACGTCGCTCTCCGAGAGGCAAGGGAAGGCGCGCTGGAGCTCCATCAGCTCGTCATTGGGAAGAGAGGTAATCTTGCGAATAGCTGGATTCGACCCGGTGACACGGCCCGTGCGATCGACCACCATCAGCCCGTCGTGGATGTAGTCCATCGCATCCACGAGCTGACCGACACGGCGCCGGCCCTCCCTCTGCGCCGAGGACCGCGTCGCAACAAGCCCGAAAGCGCCCGCGATCAGCATGAACCCCAGCGTCAAAATCCAGACAAGGGAGCCTACGATGCTGAATTCCGGGGTGGCGAGCCGCTCCTGCAAATACGAGAGGGTCTGCCATACAGCGATCGAAGCAATCGCAAGAAGGACGATCAGCAGTATGGCATACTTGTGTGTCTCGCGCAGGAATCCCTTCATGCTCTACTTTCGCGGCTTGGTGATGCCTGAGCGAGCCTTGCGCGCCTGGTCGGCCTCGGCGGCCGTTTCAAAAGCCTTGAGCTCTTGCCCAAACTCGTCCTGCCGCATCTTGCGCTGGATCATCCGCTTGTGAATGAGTTCGGAGTCATCCGGAATGCCAGCCTTCTCCCGCAGGTCCTCCGGCTCCGCGCGCGACAGAGTCACAAAGATGATCGTTTCGACCTGCGACTTCACATCCTCGGTATGGCTGAACAGATACTTCCCTATGAGGGGAAGATCGCCCAGCAGCGGAATCTTCGTCACGGCCTTCGAATCCGTCGTATCCGTCAATCCGCCAATCGCCACCGTCTGCCCGCTGCGCAGTGTAAAGTCCGTCTTGATTTCCTTGACTTGGATGAACGGCCAGCTATTTACCCCGTCCGCGCTCATCTTCGCCTTGGCGGCATCCGTGCGGCTGAGCCGCGGCCAGATTTGCGCCTGAATCATATCGTCCGTCTTCACCACGGGCACCACCTTGAGGCTGATGCCCGTCTCCAGATAGCCGCCTCGTATAAACTCGGTATCAATGCCTGTATCCAGCTCCGAGGAGTAAAGGTCGCCTTGCCCGCTGGCCGCATTTCCGCGAGTTACCGAGGTCTTGATGATCGGCTCGCGGCTGCCCACGTTGAACATGGCGTTCGTGGATCCGCTGGTCACGATGATCTTGGGGTTGGAAACGACTTGCACGCCAGCCGTCTGCTTCAGCGCGCTGAGCACCAGGTTGAGGCTGTCCACTTCCATGATCGCAGCCTGGGAATCCACAATGCTCCGCGTGAAACCATCCATGTCCGTCGTGGTGTAGCCCTGTGCGCGGTCGGTCGAGTTGTTCTGGCTCTTGGCCGTTGTGCTGTTGCGGCCGACGCTCGCGCCGCTGATGTCGGAGAAACTCTCTCCGTTGTTCTGAAGAGTCGAACCGCCGGAAGTCACGGTCCGCGTCGGAAGCGTCGTTACCGTCACGACTCCGTTGGCGTCCACGGTCGTGATGGTGCGGTCCATCGGCACGTCGGCCGAATCATAATCCTGAGCGGACTCCTCCCCGTCTTGTGTTCTTTGCGTCGTTGTCCTGGTAGAACCGCCCTGCACGTTCCGCGAAGAGGTATCGAACGTGCTCTGCGAAGCGTTGTCCGTCGTCCCCTGCCGGGCATTGTCGCTTGATGTTCTTGTATTTGAGCGATCCGTGTTCTTCGCAGTGTCACGACTGTGCGTGAAAGGCCCGGCTTGCAGTTTGACTCCGAATTCGTCCAGCGAATCCCATCTTATGCCGAGCTTCTTGCTGGCGCGTTCGCTGAGCTCAACGAACTTTGTCTCCACGCAGACCTGCTTGCTCGCGATGTCCATCATGTCTACCATGCGCTTCACCTCGCGCATGTTCGGCTCGGTTGTCTTGACCACCATCGCGTTGCGCGAGGCAAACGTTATGATCGTGGCCGGCGCCGCATTCGAGGAGGCGGCAGAAAGCATCGACTTGATCACGGGGCTGAGCTCGGTCGCCGTGGTATATTTGAGGAAGATCGTCTCCACCACCTGCGGCTGGCTGTCCGCCGCCGGCCTCGGCATAATGCTGTAGACGGCGGAGCCGGGCATCTTCTCGACCAGGGCCAGGCCGTGCAGATCGAGAATCGAAGTGAGGGCGGCTTTCCATTCGACATCTCTAAGGTTCACGGTCACCAAGCCGCGCAAGTTGGTGGAGGTGGCCACGATATTCGCCCCGGTGAGGCGCGTGAACATGGTCACAACGTTTTCGAGCGTCTCATTGTCAACGGAGACATTGATCAGCTCCTTCTTTTCCGCGGCCTCAATCACCATCTTCCCCGCCGGAAGGGCGATCGGTTCGCCAACGGGCGTAGCATCTGCCGGCGTGACGGCCGCAGACGCAGCCGGCACCGGGGCCGCTGCGGATTCTTCCACGGCAGGTGCCGGGGCCGCGCTCGGCGCGGCCGCCGTTGCTTCCGCGGCCGCTGCGGGCGCCACGACAGGCGCGGCCGCCTCTGCGGCCGGCGCAACCCCCTCTGCTTCCACGGCAACTGCGGGCTCTGCGACGGGCGCGGGCGCGTTCACGATCTCTGCCGGCACGGCCCCGGCCTCCGCTCCCGGCGTCTGGCCCTGCACGCTGGCCAGCCCGATTCCAAGCATCCAAGCCAAAACGCCCACTGCAAGCGCCTTCGATTGTGTTTTCATTTGTTATTCCCCGCTGCGTTGCTGCCCAGTCACTTGGCCGGACGCATTCCACCACGCTCCAGCACGATCCCTTTTTCTGTGACGGATACGATCTTCCAGCTGTAGTTCTTCCCCGCAAAAGTGACCGACACGGTATCGCCCTCTTGCACGACCCCGATCCCTTTCAAGATCGCAAAATACTTGCCGTCCCGCCCCTTGCTGTATCCGGTCTGCTGCAGGCTGGCCTGGGCCTCGGCCCATCGCACTTGCTCCACCTTCACAACCCGCTTCGGCACATTCGTGCCGCCACCCACATCCTGCTCCAAAGGTGGCGGCGGCACCCAGTCAACGGGCCAGAAGGGATCGCGGATCAGCGTTGAGGCGGCGTTGGTCTCTGCCACATCCCCGGCGCGCGCCGCAACTGAAGCCGACAGAGCACACAGGCTGAACACGGTGATTCCAAGGAGTGTTCTCATTTGGACGGTTTCCCCATGCTCCCGGCCCCGGCTGCCGCCGGGGCGGCTGTGGGTACGGCCAGGTCCTTCATCTGATCCTGCAACTTCTGAGGCATCCCGGGGTCCACCCAGATCGGCCACTGCACGTCGAATGTAATCACATGCTGGCCGGGCTTGGCGGCCTGCCCGGTAATCGTGAGGCTCGAAATGCAAAGGTACGGGTTGCCGCGCTCCAGCGCTTGCAGCATGGAAAGGAGATCATGCACGCCCGCCTCCAGGCGCACCGTGACCGAGTATATGTTGAAGGCCGCGGCCGCGCGCCCTTTGCCCAGGGGGATCTGCGAGATCCCGTTCTCCGTGACCGTCTGCCCGGAGATATTCGCCGAGCGGGCATGCGTTTCAATGATCTCCGCGGCGCCAAGCAGGAAATTTCCAAGGCGGGGGCGCAACACCATGCCCTTTTCGCTGGCGGCAGAGTCAAGCTGCGAAAGAGTTTCCCCGCAGAGGGCTTTGTCTCCTTCAATATGCTTCAATGCAATATTGGCGCGGGTGAGCTTCTCCTGAATCGCCACAGTCTTTGCAATGAACTCTTTCTTGTCCGTATGCAACGGCTTCACAACCCCGACCGCCAGCCCGTACACCACGAGCGCAGCGCCCATGAGTGTCGCGATCAGCACTTTCGCACGTTCTTTCTTGTCCGCTGGCAGCTTCATTCGAAAAGGCGCTCCCGGTAACCGAATCGCAGTTCAAAGATACGGTCAGTTTTGGCGGCGCCCACCGTAGTGTCCGCGCCGAACTTGGAGACTTCCACTTTCTTTATCAGATTTGTCAGCGCGGCGTCCGAATCCAGCGCCCGCTTGAAACCCGTGACGCTGGTCTCTGCGTCTTCTCCAAGAGCCCGCCCGACGAGATCCATTGTGAACTGGCGAGCCGGCACCTTGTCGTTGACCAGCGGCAGCGCCTGGCTGATCCGCAGGCTCTGCACCTGGATGTTCGCCGGCACGCAGGCAAAGAGCTGCAACAGGTGGCTGTGCCAGTCCACGTGCGACTTCTTCCAGCCGTTCAATTCGGCCAGCAGATTCTCGTTCGCCCGGATTTCCACGGTCAGCTTCTTGGCGCTCCGCTCCAGCGGCTCCATGGCCTGCCATTGGCTCTCCGCCGATTTCAGCTCGCCCTTGATGCCCACGAACCCATAGATCTGCCACGCCAGCAGCAGCCCGACGATAACCGGCACTAGAATCGAAACCATCCGGATCAGCGACTTCGCGCTGACGGCGCTGCCGCTCCGCTTCTCGTCCTCAAGGATTAGATCGATTCGCAGATTCATGTTTCCTCAAACGTTCCGAGGCAGGCGCCAACCGCCGCGCCAAACCGCCAGCGCTGGGCGGCCATCTGCTCCGTCATGGCGTCCTTCGCCACCTGCAAGCCTTCAAAGGGATCCCAGCGCTCCACGTCGATCTCGAGCGAGGAGCGCATGTCTTCGATAACGCCCGCCGATCCCGCCAGCCCGCCGCCGACGTACAGCTTGGCGACGTGACAATTCTCGCGCCGCTCCACGAAGTCGCGCGAAACAAGAAGCTGCTTGACGAAAGAATCCATCACTTCGTTCAGGGGCTGGGAGATGTCGAACGAGCCGTCGGCCACGATGCCCTGCGCCGTTTCGGCGTCCACCCCGAGCCGCTCCCTCACTTTGTCCAGGACCGCCTGTGCGCCGAAAGAAAAGCGGCGCACAAGCGACAAGACGCCTTTGTTGAAGATGGCGAACGTGCTTGTGCGGGTCCCGAACTCGATCGCAGCCAGCGATCCCTCCTTCTGCTGTGCCACCGTTGAGGAAAGAAACGCGGTCATGGACGCTATGCCGGAAACCTCAACCGAAAAGGGCGCGGGGCGTCCCACGGGCAGCATCAGCGGCCCGAACCGCACGTGCGCCTCGGGGATCGCCACGCACAGCACGCGCGACTCGGCGCGCCCATGCCCTTCTGTAATCACCTTGTAGGAGATGCGGCACTTGCTGGCATCCTCAACCCCCAGGTTGTCAACCAGCTTCTCTTCCGCCTTCGCGTCAAAAGCCCCGGGGAACGTCAGCAGCTTCACGACCGCCGACTCGCCTGTCAGCGCAATGCATCCGTAGTTGGCCCGCAGCCGGACAGGAAGCTCCAGCGCGGAAATTTCGGCGGTTTCCGCCATGACTCCCGCGAGATCAACAGCCGGGAGGATATCAACGGCATTCACCGTAATGCCGCCCTCGCTCTTCCGCATCCGGACAGCCTTGATGCCGCTGCTGCCAACGTCAAGGCCCACCACATCCACGGGCCCGCGCTGCAAATTCTTTATGATTTCTTTAATAGACTTCATGTAACTCTATGGATTGCAACTCATGCTAAAAGCAAATCGCCCCCTGCGCAACAGAAAAATGACGCCCCGCCCACGCCTGAGGCCCTGCCAACGAACGGCCCCGCGCTGGTGCGACACTATAGCAGCAACCGTTCCAATTCTGCGGAACGGGTTGGTCTTTCCCCTTTTCGTCCCGATCTTCGTCGCCCCTTAGGCCCCGTAAAGAAATAGCATCTACACATCCTTCAGGTATCCCCGCAGGACTTCGTACGGAGCGGATTGAATCTGGAACTCAGCCGCGCGGTCGGCTGAGTTCCAGATGAAGATCTTGCCCGATTCCCGGAAGCGAAGGAAATGCATGACTGTGCCACAGCAAGTTCTTGCATAGCTGTAAATGTTATTTATTACCGGCGCCTAAGCCCCACATCGGCGATGCCGGGCCGGATCCCGCAAGGGCTGGACGAAGATTGCAACGAAAAACCGCGCCGGCCCTCCCGCCCGCGGTCAACGCTGCGAAGCGTTCCGGCTGGCCCACCCGCCAGGATTGCAGACGCACAACTCATGCCCTGCCACCATCTTCGTGTAGTTCGCAGAGCTTGTAGGAGTGACGAGATAATTGGAGCCGTGAGGATAATAGGTGCGGAAGATCCTGAGCGCTGTAGCATCAAACTGATCCGCATTCCACTTGCACTCGACGGTGTCAACCTGATCTCGGCTCACGGGGAGGATGAAGTCAATTTCGCGGCCGGCGGCATCCCTCCAGTAGTGAATCGGACCATAGGGCCGGTGCGCTTGAAGTGTTTCAAGCACCAGGTGTTCCCACAGGGGGCCGCAATCATCAGGCCGCAGCGGGTCCCAGCCGCGACAGAAACTGACAAAACCCGTGTCGAAGCCATAGGCCTTGGGCATCTTGACCACTTCTTTCTGCCCCCCGCCGTGAAACGGACGAACCAGCGTTATCGCGTGCGTAGTTTCCAGCGCACGCAGATGATGCTCCACAGTCGGCCGACTTACGCCCAGCGCGCTGGCCGTGCGAGTGACCTCAAAGAGCCCGCCGCTTTGCTTGAGAAGGTACTCGAACAGGACCGTGAACTTGACGGCATCGCGAAAGGCGAACATTTTCTGAATATCCCGGGCAAAGAAGGAATCCAGCCATTCGCGATAGAAGGAAGGCGACTTGATTTCGTCGAGAAGTGCGGCCGGAAGCCCGCCATGCAATAGCCTTTTGAGCAGGGGCGCCTGCTTGAAAGCCTCCAGTTCGTTCCAAAGAACCGGCGTCATGTGCACCGTACGCGTTCGCCCCGTGAGGGTATCTTTGAACTTCCGGTTCGCGGTCAGCGTTGACGAACCCGTTGCAAGGATCTTCAGATTGGGAAACAGGTCGGCTCCCACCTTCAGCAGGCGGGAAGGATCCTTGAGTTGATGGATTTCATCAAATACGATCACCGGCCGCGCGCAGTTGCGATAGAACAACTCCGGGTCTCGCACCTGATCCTCGACGACCGGAAGGTCGCAGTTCACATATTGAATGAGGTCAGATCCCAAGCTTTGCACCAAGGTGGTCTTGCCGGTGCGCCGGACTCCGGACAGCCACACGATCGGAGCTTCTTTCCAGGCAGCCTCAATTCTGATGATCCAGAACGGTCGTTTTATCATGAAAGCGTACTTACCATATAATCCGATCAAATGCAAAGTACAGTCTCGCCACTTTCAGGAATTCGCATTATTGCGACTTATTTCAGTCCATAGCCCGCGTAAAGCGGGCTCTACCTCGATAATTGTCATAGTAGAGCCCGCTTTACGCGGGCTGCGCGGCCATAATGCGAATTGCGGTAATGCGAATTGCTGGCAGAAAACGCTTGCGCCTGTCACCCCAACAGGATTATCTTGAACACGAGTGGTGCGCCTTTGTGTGCGGACCCGGCAGCGCAGGCGACGGGCGGCTCGCAACCTTCTTTCAAGCGGGAGAATACTGATGCTGAAACGATTTTCCATCGCTCTCGCTCTTGCCGCAACCTGCCTGTCGACAGGCTGCGGCTCAAGGGAGAAGACAGAAACACTGGACCGACTCCCCTGCGTAAGAAGCCTTATGATCGTGGCTGACGATCCCCTGCGCGTCCGCGTCGAAACATCGGAAGGCTCCGGAGACGTCTTCATACGAAAACCTCATAAACCAAGATTGCTCTCTACTTCAGTTGAGGTGCTGGCCGGGGATACCTTTGTCGTGCTTAAGGATCGAACGACTTACGACTTCACCCTCAAGGGCACCCAGGATGACCTGCTAAAGTTCGCGACGACCATTGTAGAGAACTGCGGCGTCCCACAAAAGCGAGTCACCTTGGTGGCACCCTATTTCAGACGCAATCAGGATTCAGAATGATCCGGTTGCGGCTCGACGATATCGGAACGCCTTCTCATATGTGAGAAGCGAGAGCCGGGCAACGTCTCGTGAATCATCGGAATTGTTAGTTTTCGCTTGATGGGCGCGATAAATGCTCTGAAACGCTGCGGCATAGGGTGCAAAACCGATGCCCGAGAAAGACCACATGAAACCTGTGCTGAATGGAGGACGCAAAGCTCCAAGGAATCAGGGCATGACCCTTGTCGAGACCATGATCGCGGTCTTGATCCTTGGGATGTTCATGTCGGGAGTTTTTGCGTTGATCCTCCAGTCCATCCAGTCGACCAATGCGGGACGTGAGCACTACGCGGCTCTGGTGCTTTGCAAGAACCGCCTTGAGACGGCCTATACCTTTGGCTTTGACCGCCTCACGTCTCTGCGCGAAACCGCTACGGTCTGCGATGGCAATGGGGCGGCAAATCCAGACGGAAGATACCGGAGAAGGACGGAGGTAACCACAAGTTACTCGTCGAAGGCCAATCTGACAGATGTGAGAGTAATCGTTACGATCTGGGACAGAAAAGCGAACGCATTCTCCAACAACTTTGTCGAAGTGCAGTCGCTCTTCACAAAGGTCACGGCATCATGACAACCCCAAAGAGCAACAATCCGGCAAAGCTCGGATTCACCCTGGTCGAAGTGATGATCGCCGCAGCGATTATGGCCGTGGCGGCGGCAATGGCCACCGGCGGCTTCATCTATGTGCTGCGCGCGCAGGAGCACAGCCTCATTCAGACCGAGCTCGATAGCGATGCCCAGATCGCCATGGAGCGGCTCAAGTACCAACTGCGACTTTCCGACAGGAACGAAATGCTATACTATCCGCCGGGGACAGGCATAACCCACACTGCGGTAAGTTTTCCAGTACCCACCGTCAACCCGCAGACCGGCCTGATTGTGCTGGATACGAACGGCCAGATCGCGGCGGGCAATACCGTCATCTACCACGCCTGGACCGCTCCGTTTTCGAACCAGCTCCGCGTCACAACGTTCAGCCCGCGCAACAACGCCAGATCATTGACCGAGTTGCAAACGCAGCTCGCGCAGGTCGTCCTGTATGGCAACGGCAACGACTCGCGCGTGCTGGACCGCGCCAACGGCAGCACCGAGGTAGTCTTCGAGAATCTGTTCTCGTGGAACATCGGCGAAATAGGCGGCGAATACGACGCCTATGCGGCAACCACGCAGCGGGAAACGAACGTCAAGCTGGGAACGGTAATCCTCGGCCCCGGCGATCATACATTCAAGTTTACCGTCGTCACCAACAATGCCAGTTGCACGGGCGGCGGCTGCAAGATCGGAATTGACAGCATGAGCGTCTCGCGCAGCGGCAGCAGGCGCGAAGGCGAAGCCCAGCGCGTATCCCTTGCGTCGGTAGCTCCGAAGACCAACTATATGGCCAACGGCTCCTGGGATGGCAACTACCAGCTTTACTTCCCCGCCACCAACATCGGGCAGTCTTTCACGCTCACCATGGCGAACGACGTGTGGGAAGACACAAACTTCCGCGGGTTGGGAGAGGATTGCGACAAGACGGATGTCTATTGGGACACCACGCTCAATCCCAGCAACTATATTGTTTCTCTCAAGAAAGGGGGCACCAACTGGCAGGCCGCCATGCAAACCTCCGATTCAGTGGGCACGCTCATTTCCGCCATGAGCGGCTACGGTGTTCGTGTTGTGCTTCGGGGAAAGGACAGTCCGTCCGGGGGATGGATCTTGCAGGACGGCCCGAGGTGCAGGTTGAACTTCAGGTCGTGTGCCCATCCGGGAAGGATCAGTTCGGCCTCCATTGCGCTCGCGGACATGTCCCTCACTTCTTCCAACAGCGTCGCCATTGTGCCGGGGACAAGCGTGCCGCTGACGTTCGGCGGCGCAACCGGCAGCGTCGTTCCCGGCGGCGTCGGCGGGCTCTGGAGCGACTACGTGGCCGTGCCGCAAGAGATGGCGAGCACGAACAGCTATGTGGTATCTTTCATTTGGGAAAACGTGGGGGACGGTCTCGTGTGGCTGTGGCGAGACGCCGCCTTCCCTGCCGTGGCGGGCAGCTACTTGATCCCTGCTGCAACAGCCGCTGATATGGCGCTTGATGTGTGGACCTCCAACAGCGTTCCTTACCAATACCTGGTCGGCGTGCAGGCTGCCGCGGTTTCGTTCCCGTCGAACGGCACTTACACCTCGGACATTTTCGACACCACGATCGCGGATGCTCCCGTGAGCTACAGCACCATGTCCTGGATCGCAACGCTGCACAACGGAACCCTGCAAATGAAGGTACGAACGGGCAATAACGACGACCTATCGGATGCCACCACCTGGCAGACCGGCGCCGTGTGGTCGGCTGGCGCAGCAACGCCGCTCGACATGAGTTCGCAAAGCGGGAGATACGTCCAATGGGGCGCCGCGTTCACGGCAAACTCCAACTGCCTGGAATCGCCCAAGCTCAAGAGCAACGCCATCGGCTGGACGGGTTCGAGCAACGCCGTCGACATCTCCGGCTCCTTCACAAAGGGTCCGAATTACGGCGTATTCCAGGTAACAGTAGATGGGCAGCTCCTCCGAAAGGCAGTCGGGATCGACCTGTCCCTCTACGAATCAGCGCCCACGACCGGCAGCGGAACACAGACGTTGACCTCCGCGTTGAACGTGGAGTGCGAACCGAGAAACACGGGCAAATGGAAGAAGCGCTGATCGCGAGCGCCGCTCGTTCTGAAGCGGAAAGAGGGAGGCGAAAGATGAAAACATGCCTGCGATCGGACACCGGCAGGAGCGGGTCGTCCTTGCTGACGGCTATGATCGTGGTCGTCACGATCTCGGCTTGCCTGGGAACAATCGCCTATACTTCCGGCCAGCGCGTGAGGAGCGCCGTCAAGCTGGGCGATAGAATACGCGCCCAGGCGCTGGCTGAGGCTGGCGCAAATCATGCCTACAGCATCATTGTGACCAACTGGGGCCTCCGGACGAATTCAACAACGTTTCCAGTCAGCTCAACAAACTATGGCGGCGGCAGCTACATTGCCTACGTGCAGGTGCCCAGCATCACAAGCCGAGTCGTCTCCATTGTCTCCACCGGCAGATGCGGCACCGCCTCGTCGGTGGCCGCGCTCGAGGCCAGGAACTCCGGCACCGGCTCGCCTGGCTGGACTTCAAATCAATTCCAGTATGCCGTCCTTTGCGGAGGAGCGTTCGGTTTTGGAGGTTGCGGCACCATCGCGCCCACGAACAAAACCGCCATCTTCCATTCGAATAAGGCGATTACTATCAGCGGCAATGCCAACGTTGGGGGAACTCTGGCGCGACTCGACCTCGAATCTTCGGTCTCCATTCTGGTCAAGAATAACAATACGGTAAATGGGGATGTTACCTCGCCCGCTAACAGCATAAAGGGAACCGTGCTTGGGACAAAGACCACGGCAGCGGTTCCGGTAGTGCAGATTCCACAGATTGATCTTGGCCCTTACTACGCCGTGGCGGACGCCGCGTCTCCGCGACAAGTCTTCCCCGCCGGATGGAAGCCGCCTTACACTCCTTATACTCCGCCCGGTGGCATTATCTGGATAGAGGGAGACTCAGGCACAATAAACGGCGGAGTTATCAACGGTGCCATCTTCGCCACCGGCAGCATTCATTTTAGCGGCAAAGTTGACGTAACCACGGCCACTGGCTCATGCGGGTTCGTAGCCGTGAGTCGTGATGGCGATATTGACAATCAGTCGAGTGGCACGCTTACGGGGCTAGTATATGCCAAGACCGGAAACTTCAAACAAACCGCGAATGGAACCCTCATCGGTTCGCTCATTGTAGCCGGAACCGTCGACAAGGGCGGCGTTTCGGATGTGGTTCTGTTCAGTGGTACCGTGCCGACCCTCCCGGGGGACGCAGTTGCTGCAGATAACATCAGCATCGCCGGCTGGACAGAGTAGCGGCCGTTCTGCCTGGGCTATGATGTTGCTCACCCTTCGACATGCTCAGGACAGGCCTTCAGCGAGCCTTTTCTGCACGCCAACGGAGCGGCCCTCCCCGCACGCCAACGGCGTGCAACATCATAGCCCAGGGAGAATCCCTGGGACTGGAAACAATACGTGCGCCCCTCTTTCCCGCACGCTGAAGGCGTGCCACATGTGTACCTCTGCCCTGGCGGCGCCCGCATAAAGCGGGCTCTACCTCAAATGGCGCTTACTTAAGCTCCCTTGGGGACATCGGACGGCGGCTGGGGACAGCCGCCCTCCAAGGAAAACGGCCGCATTCCCCTATTTGGAGGGCGGGCGGCCTCGACCGCCGTGAGCTTAAGTAAGCGCCATTCGGCTCTACCTCACTGAATTCCACCGTAGAGCCCGCTTTACGCGGGCTGCGCAGCCAATGCGAATCGCCGACGCTCGCTTGGCGAGCGCGCCGCATTCCATATTGCCCGTTCACGCCACTGATCATCAGCTCTGCGAGGACTGCGGCTTCATCGCCCCTCCTTCAATTCTTTCACGCTCCTCGCCGAGCACACGTTTCAGCGCATATGGAGTTGTCACTATTACAACAATTCTGTTGTAGTATGTTACATATTATTGTAACCTGACCGCGATGAACCCAGATACACCATTCACGCTTGTGGACGCCATGCAGAAGGCAACGGTAAAACTCGTGGCGACAAGTCCGGCTGGACACGGTCTGCTCCTGATCGGCGGCTTTCGCTACCGGTTCCTCGATCAAAGCATCCGGACGTCCAAAGATATCGACTACCACTGGGCGGGCGACCTCGAAGACAAGCAGCGCGAGCTGCTCGGGCTGTTCAAGAAACGCCTGCTTCCCGAGATGCGCCGCCAGTTCGGATACGATGGGCGAGTGACGGCGGGAGATCGTCCGGGGAACGACTCGCCCGCAGTGCGCACCGTGGTGATTGCCCTCTGGAAGCTGGATGACGGCTCCCCGCGAATCGAGATCCCCGTGGAGATCACGCGCGTCGTCTGCGCGGACAAGGCCGAGATCCGAACGTTGGATGGCGTCGTCTATCCGACCCTGTCTGATGCCGACCTGATCGAGTGTAAGATCGTGGCTGTCTTCAACCGCAGGATCATGGAGCATCGTGACCTGCTGGATGTATTCCTGTTTGGCAACAAGCTGCTTCCCGAGTCGCCCGCGCGGCTGAAGCGGAAGATGAAGACTCTGGAGATTGCCGGCGACGACATCGCGGAAAGGGTGGCCGACCTCGAGAACCACCGCGCGTACCACGCCAAGGCAATCCAGGCCGTCATCGACAGCCAACTCGACCCGGCGGCCGCCATGAACCTCAACGATGCGGGCGGGGGCGCCCGGGTATTTGAAAGAGCGATAGAGACCCTACGCAACACCCTCGGGCTTTCATGAAGGCGCTGGATTGGCTCACGTTTCTGCAGTCGCAGCAAAGAATACACGGGAAGGTGCTTTTCCGTGTGGCCGAACTTGCCAACGTGGCGGGCCGCGCCCCGCACGCCTTGAATGTCGAGCTGGGCCGGCTGGTAAAAAGGGGAGTTCTGGCGCGCTATGCGTCGGGCGTGTACGGCTTGCCAGGCCCGATCACACCGGAACAGCTTGTGCCAGTCCTGGATGCCGGGGCCTACATCACCGGGATGTTTGCCTTGTATCGGCACAACCTGATCACCCAGACGCCGACCGAGATCACCTGCTTCACCAACCGGCGCCACAACTGCTCACGGGCGAGGGCGACGCCGCTAGGCAGGATCGTTTTCCTCTGCGCCGGCCCGGGAACCTACCGCAGGCCCACCGTGGGAATCCTGGCCCCGCCCGAGCAGGCGCTCTGCGACTTTGTGCACACATCCAGACGAAACGGCCTGAAGCCGCAGAGCCTGGTCACATTCCGCAATCTGGACTCCCTGCCGAAGCGGCGCCTGGCCGCGGCACTCAAGCGCTATCCGTCAACCGTGGCGGACACGGTGCAACAGATCTTCCGGACATGACAAAGACGGTGTGAGATCCGGCGCCGCGCCGACAATAAGCCCAGGGAGAATCCCTGGGACTGGAAACAATACATGCGCCCCTCTTTCCCGCACGCTGAAGGCGTGCCACATGGACCTCTGCCCTGGCGGAGCCCGCATAAAGCGGGCTCTACCTCAAATGGCGCTTACTTAAGCTCCCTTGAGGACATCGGACGGCGGCTGGGGACAGCCGCCCTCCAAGGAAAACGGCCGCATTCC
>CAYRKB010000002.1:34875-86118 GCA_964424705.1 uncultured Victivallales bacterium | reverse complement strand
CGGTATTCTGACCCTTTCGGGCATCAACGCCTACGACGGCGCGACCACGATCAACAGCGGCGTGCTGCGGATGCTCAACGGCAGCGCGCTGGGCACCGTCGCAGCGGGCACCACGGTCGCGGCGGGCGCGGCGCTTCGGATCCAGGGCGGCATCACGACACTGGCCGAAAGCCTTACGCTGAATGGCAGTGGCGTCAGTTCCGACGGCGCGGTGCGGAATATTTCCGGCAATAATGACTATGCCGGCCTGGTTGCGCTCGGCTCGACCGGGGTGCGCATCAACTCGGACGTCGGCCTGCTGACCCTCAGCAATGCCGGAACCATCACGGGTGCCGGTTGCAACCTGACGGTGGGCGGGGCGGGCAACGTGACGATCAACGGCATCATCGGGACCACGACCGGCACGCTGACGAAGGACGGGGCTGGCACGCTAACGATGACGGGCGGCAACACGTATACTGGCGCCACGTCGGTCAATGGCGGCACGCTGAACGTCACTGGTTCCCTGGCGGCGGGCAGCGATGTGACGGTGGGCGGTGCCAGCGCCAGCGGAACGCCCACGCTGGCAGGCAGCGGGACGCTCAACGGTGCGGTGACCGTCAATTCGGCTGGCGTGGGTGCTGCCGGGCACATGGCGCCCGGCAACGGCGGGGCAGGCACGTTGAACACCGGCTACCTGACTCTGAACAGCGGGGCTTATCTGGATCTCGACCTCGACGCGCCCAATCTGGCCTGGGGGGTGGGCAACAACGACTACATCTACGTCGCGCGGGATCTTTCGATAGACCAGTATCTGACGGTCATGGTAACCCCCGGTGGTAGCATCGGCGCCGGGACCTACCATTTGATCAAGTACAGCGGCACGCTGACCGACAATTCGTTGTCTTTCAGCGGGTGGAGCGTCAAAGGGTCCGGCTACTCGGCGAAGTTTTCGATCGACGCAGTCAATAAGTACATCAATGTCACGCTGGACTTGGCGAGCAGTATCGGAATCAAGTTTTGGGATGCGCTTGGCAATGCCAATGGAGGAGTGACGGCCCCGCCGCCGATCAGCGGTTTCAGTGGCGGGCTTGGCGACCTTGCCAATCCGAACCCGTTGGGTGCTGGGGGCGCAAACTGGAACAACGTCGCCAGGCAGAATGACAACACTTTCAGTATGGTCAATGGTTTTACTAATGCGACCGGGTCAGGGGTCCAGGATGCGTCGCTGAGCACCGGTACCTTGGTTGGCTCGCTCCATGACGATGCCGGCAATACCGTCGGTGGCGGCTTCTCTTTGACTATCTCCACCACTGGCGCAGCGGACACTAGCGGCGGTACTTACCTAAGCAATTTCGAAGGCGCCCCTGCCGCTCATTCCGTCGACCTGGAAGGACGGGATCGGCTTTTCTGTGGTTATAACAGTCTGCAAGGTACGCAAGGTCTGGGCATTAACAACGTTCCGTACACCAAGTACGACGTATACGCATTCTTCTACAACGCCAACGTCGCAAAGACGGCAAGCTGCGGAGGCCAGACGCGCGAGTTCGGAACCGGGTGCGACGTCTTTCCTTACACAACGATGATCGCGGCCGGCCCTTCCGGAAGTCAGGTGAACAATGCTAACTATGCTCTTTTCACTGGCCTGTCCGGCAATACAACGCTCACGTGGAACAACAATGGGCGTCTGCTGGGTCTGCAGATCGTTAAATGTCGCCCGGGGATGGCGGTTACAGGCGGATCGCCGCAGATTGCGATTCCTGACGACAACGGCATCCCGGCAACGCCGGACCCCGCCCACGGCACGGATTTCGGCAGCGTCGCGAAGTCCGGCGGCACGGCCACGCGCACCTTCACTATTGCCAACGCGGGCGTTGTCGATCTGTCTGGCTTGGCCGTGACCATCACCGGCGCCAACGCGGCGGACTTCACCTGCGTGGGCGGCGATCAGCCAGCCTCCACGGTGACGGGCCCCTCGGGCACGACCACGTTCACTGTGACCTTCGCTCCAAGCGTGATGGGCTTGCGCCAGGCCAACGTCGTGATAGCGAACAACGGCGTCAACGCGCCCTGGACCTTCGCCATTCAGGGCCGGGGGACAGGTCCCGACATGGGCGTCACGGGCAATGGCGCCACGATTGCCAGCGGCTCCGTGACCCCCAGTCTTGCCAACTACACTGACTTCGGGAACTCCGCCACGCTCGGCGCCACGCTCGACCGCACCTTCTCGGTCAGCAACAGCGGCGACGGGGCGCTCAATTCACTGGTGGCGTCGATCGTCGGTGGGGACGCATCTTACTTCGCCGTGCAGACCCAACCGGCCGGCTCGGTGGCCGTGGGTGCTCCGGCCACAACCTTCACCGTGCGGTTTACGCCCAGCGGATCGGTGGTTCAACGGTCAACCACCGTGCAGATTGCGAACAACAGCGACGTCGCGCCCTGGACGTTCGCGATCCAGGCGATGGATCACGTGGCGGTGCCCATCATGGGCGTCACGGGCGGCGGCTATGCGATCACCAACGGGGATCTGGTGCCCACCGCCAGCGACGGCACGGACTTCGGGACGGTCACGGGAGGCGGAGGCACGTCGGACAAGGTCTTTACGATCGCCAACACCGGCGATGCTGACCTCACCAGCCTGGCGGTCTCCTTCATCGGCGGCAACGCGAGCGACTTCAGTGTGCAGTCTGCGCCTGCTTCTCTTGTGTCTGGTCCCGCCGGCACCACGACGTTCACCGTGCGGTTCGCGCCCACGGCCCTGGGCCTCAGGACCACAGCCCTGCGCATTGCGAACAATACCGCCGGAGGCAATCCCTGGACCTTCGCCCTCAAGGGTATGGGTAGCGCTTCGCCAAGCATTGGTATCAACATCGCACAATCAGCCGCGACTGGTAATCTGACGTCTGAAGATGACCCGTTTGCGCTCCTGTACGGCAGCCGGGCTGTCGGTGGCGCGGGGTACGCAAACTGGGTAGGTACCGATCCGCTGACCTATAAGGGTGTCACCTTCACGCCTGAGAATGCAAATCCGGTCGGGGGGGACGCGACAACCTGGCCCGCGACTGCCTTCACGAAGGCAGGTGTCAGTGTCTGGGCTCAGAAGACTAGTTATGTTCCGCTAAAGGTCGCGATGACCGGAATCCCTTACGCCAAGTACGATCTGTATGTGGAGGTCTACATCTGGTCCGACAGGACTTTTGGAGGTCTGGTATCGCTCGTAGGTGGCCCGACTTTTACGCTTGGGCCGGATAGCATTGCAGGAGTCCAGTATACATTGTCTCCGCTACAGGTAACCTGTACGGACGGCAGCACCGGCACGAAGCAAGGCAACTGGCTGGTCTTTGAAGGCCTGACTGACCCCAATCCAGTACTCGCCATGTTCGGTATTCCGCCTGGCGGCAGCGACGCCTCCGGACGTTTCGCCTCTCTGCAAATTGTGAAGTGCGCCACCCCGACCCTGTACTGGGACGCCAACGGCACGACGGCGGGGAGCGGGAACACGGGCGGCAACTGGAGCGACGCGAAGTGGAGCACGGATTCCAACGGTGGCGTTGCCACCGCGGTCTGGACGCCTGCCGCTGATGCGGTTTTCTCAGCCGGCTCTGACGGCAGCGGTCCGATCACAATGAACGTGACCGCCAACAGCGTGGGAAGCGTCACTGTTGAGGAGGGCGCCTGCAGCCTTAACGGCAGCGTGGATCTCGCGCTTTCGGGCGGTTCGCCCAAGACGTGGAGCGCAGCGTCCGCAGCCTCGCTCACCAGTGCCCCGAACATCGTCAACAACGGAATCGCGCTTGTGCTCGGGACAGCCAGTGCGACTGGGCCGGTGACGATCGGCGGCGTGATCAGCGGCACGGGCAACTTGACTAAGTCCGGCGCGGGCACGGCGACGCTCACGGGCGCCAATACCTACAGCGGCGTCACCACGCTCAACCTCGGCACGCTGAGTATCACGTCGCTGGGCAACATCAACAATGCGAGCGGGATCGGCAAAGGCTCGGCGCTTGGATCGGCGGCCGACCTTGTGCTGAACGGCGGGACCCTTCAGTTGGCGGGCGCCGTTTCGCCGCAGACCACGGACCGCCTGTTCACTCTCGGCACGGGCTCGGTGGCGCTGGATTCCTCCTCCGCAACGGCGGCCAACACGATGACCTTCGCGAACTCGGCATCCATTGCCTTTACCGGTTCCGGCACCCGGTCCCTGACGCTCAGCGGGTCCAACACCGGCAACAACACGTTCGCACCGATTATCGGCAGCGGCACTGGCGGCGCGACCGCGCTGACGAAGTCCGGCGCCGGCAAATGGGTGGTCACGGGCGTCAACACGTTTGCCGGCCAGGTGACCGTGTCGGCGGGCACCCTGTCCGTCGGGACGGCCTGTCCGAAGAGTGGCGTGAATGGGCCACTCGGCTCGGGTAGCCCCGTGACACTCGGGTCCAGCGGCAATACCGGGACGCTGGAATACGCGGGTGCGACAGACACAAGTGACAAGACGTACACGATGGCCGCTGGCGGCATCGGCGGGTTCCAGATCGACGACATCAATGCGATCCTTACCGTTAACGCCCAAATCCCCAATACAACCGGCGGCCTCACGAAAACCGGTCCCGGCACTTTATTGATCACCGGCACGAGCTTATATGACGGTACTACGACGGTGTCCGCCGGCACGTTGAAGTGCGGGGGGGCTACGTTGAGCTCTGAAACACTTGGCGACCTCGTGGTCAATTCCGGCGGCACGTTTGACCTCGGCGCACAGAGCATCACGTTCCCGGGCATGTTCTCCGGTGCAGGTATCATCGACAACACTTCGGGATCACCCACCTTCGCGTTCGGTTCAGGAAGCAGCTCCTCCGTCACGTTCAGCGGCGTGATCAAGAATACAAGCGGTACGTTGAACCTGACGAAGAACGGGGCGGGGACGCTGACCTTGTCCGGCAACAACACCTACGCCGGTACGACGACGGTAAACGGGGGTATGCTGGTGCTGGACATGAGTGGCGGCGGCGCGATCAACACCGGCAACCTTCTCACGCTGGGCGGCGGCACGTTCAAGGTCAAGGGCTTGGCGAGCGGGACGACGGCCCAGGTCCTGGGAAACCTGACGCTGACGGCGAGTACAGCCAGCACGATCAGCCTGGATGCCAACGGCGGGACGAGCACCACCACCCTGACTCTCGGCAACGGCAGTTGGACGCGGAACTCGGGGGCGACACTGTTTATCGACTACTCGGCGGCCAATACTTCGAGCTTCGTAAAGACCACCGCAGCGATTGCCAATATTGGCACCTACGTTACGGTGAAGGATGTCAACGGCGTTATCGGTCCAGCCACGCAGGACGGGAGCTTCAACATCATCCGCAACACGACCTCACTGGATCTGCCGCAAAGCGGGGCAACCAGCGGCAATAGCTACTCCGTTTACAAGAGCGCGGCCAACAATGTGGCTGGTTCCCTGTCCCTGCAGCAGACCATAAGCCAGGCGGCGAACGCGGTGAACGTGGATACGACGCTCGCAAGTGGTACGGTCGATCTCCAGGCGACCGCCCTGAGCCTCAACAGCCTGCTGATCTCGGGCGGTGCGAATACGTTCGTCGTTTCCGGCGCGGGCGGCTTGCAGGGCAACAGCAGCGCAGGCATTGCGATCAATAACGCCAACGGGGGCGTCGTCACGATCAGCACGCGGATCCTGGATAACAGCAGCAGCCAGCTGATCATCAACGGCACGGGCACGTTGGTGCTTTCCGGCGCCAGCACGTTCAACGGCGCGACCATGGTAGGCGGCGGCACGGTCAAGCTAGGCGCCGCCGGCGCCGCAGCCACCGGGCCTCTTGGGAATACTGCGGCTACCACGGTCGCCGCCGGTGGGGCGCTGGACCTGAACGGGCAGACGTTCATAACGGTCGAACCCCTGACGCTGAACGGATCAGGTGTCGGTGGCACAGGCGCCCTGCTGAACAGCGCCGCCGGCGCGGCAACCTTCCCCGGCCTGCTCACGCTCGGCAGCGCCAGCACGATTGCCGCAAACAATGGCGACATCACCATCTCCAACGGCGGCAATATTGCCGGCGCGTATACCTTGACACTCGACGGCACGAGCACTGGAAGCAGCATCGCAAGTGGCGTCAGCGCCAGCTCGCTTATCAAAACGGGGAGCGGCACATGGAAACTGTCCGGCACGGCCGGCCCCTCGGCCGTGTACCTCAATGCCGGCAAACTCATAGGATCCACTGCGGAAGGATCTCTTGGCAGCGGCACGGTGTATTTCGGCGGCGGCTCCTTGGAGCTGCGCGCAGGTGCGCTGATCTACAATGCCAAGCTGGACCTCGTGGGGAGCAACGGCACGATTACCGCGAGCCAGAACGCTGCGAACGCTGGCGTGGCGCATATCATGGGAACGCTCGCCATCGGTTCGAAGACGTTGTCTTTTGCGCCAGGCACTTTAGTGAACAGCGGCACTCAGCAGCTCACGGTCGGAGCGACGACCCTCTACGGCGATCCAACGTTCGATGTATCTAACGGCTCGTATACCGGCATTCTGGTCCTGGGCGCGTTGAACGATGGTGGCGTGGACCGCATCATCACCAAGACCGGCACGGGAACGCTGACCTTTGGCACGGGCAACGGCAACCGGAACCGGTTCACGGTGATCGTCAACGGCGGAACGTTGTCTCTTACCGCCGGCAATGTGCTGGATACGAACACCGGGCCGTACTACTCGATTATCAAGGTTCTACCCACCTCCACCTCCGGAACGGCGACGCTATCGCTCGGTGCGTTCACGCAGAACATGGGCGGGTTGACGCTGGGTGGGGCTGCCGGAGCTAGTCCGGTTGTGAATTTCACGGGCGCCGGCATCTATGGCTGCAACGGGACGTTGACCTACGACGCGACCAGCCTTCCGTCTGCGGGCGTGATCTCGGGCGCGAACGGAACTCTGGCGCTGGGAAGCGGGCAGAGGACCTTCAATATTGGCAACAGCACTGCCGCGGATGATCTGACAGTGTCGTGCCTGGTGAGCGGTTCAGGTGGAATCCTCAAAACCGGGCCAGGTACGCTTGTGTTGTCGGCTAACAACACCGGGCTTTCCAATTCCAGCATCGCGCTCAATCAGGGCACGCTCGTGGGTACTGCCCAAGTCAACTCTCTTGGCACGGCCACATGCACGGTGACTTTTGGCGGCGGCAGCCTCGAACTTCGAAACGACTCCAATCTGGCATACTTAGCCCGATTGAGCATGGTGTCCAGCGGCGGGACCATCACGATCAGTCGGACCAATGCTGGCGGCACGGTAACGCACACGATCGGAACCCTGACCATCGGAACACAGCAGTTGTCCTTGATTGCCGATGCCGCAAAGATAACCGGCGCCGCCGCCTACGGCCTGACGACGGGCGCGGTCACGCTCTCCGGCAATGCCACGTTCGATGTGGCCAACAACGGGGCTGGCCTGGGCACGCTGACCGTGGGCGCGCTTTCCGACAATGGCGTGGCGCGCACGGTCACGAAGCAGGGCGCGGGCACGCTTACGCTGAGCGCGGCTGCGGTCAGCCCATTGACCGCGGGAACGGTGATCAACGTGAACAATGGCGTGCTGATCGCCAACTTCCTCGGGGCGCTCGCGCCCAGCCTGGCCACTCCCAACACGACAACGGTGAACGTGAACAGCACGGGCGAACTCAGGGGCACGCAGATTGGCTCCTTCAAGTGCGTTGGCAGCGGCGTCAGCGAGGCGATCAACCTCTCCGGCGGCACGGTGCGGCTGTATAGCTCGGCTGCCACCCCAGACTTTGGCGGCAACCTGACTTATGCCAGCGGCAGCCTTATCCTCGATCGCACCACCGGCCCTGGGGCCGCCAACACGGACACCATGGGCACGCTAACGCTTGGCTCCGTCACGCTTACCCCGACCAAGACCAACTACGGCGCCAATACCCCGACCCTGGCGTTCTCCGGCACCACCACCCTGACCGGCAATCCCACCTTTGACACCGGCAGCGCCAACATCACGCTGGGAGGCGCCCTGAACGGCGGCGGCTCGGCGCGCACGATCACCAAGCAGGGCGCCAACACGCTGGCCCTGAACGGCGCGTCGGGCAGCCTGTTGACCGGCTCATCGGTGATCATCACCGCCGGCACGATCAGCCAGGGCGCCACCGACGCCATGGGCACAAGCAGCCCCGCGCTCTCGATTCAGCCGACAACGGGCACCGGACTCTATGCCTTGGGTGCCTTCACGCAGGCGCTCGCGAGCCTGACGCTGGGCGGCGCCAACGCAACAACGGCGAATGTCACCATCGGCACCACGTTGACGGTAAACGGCACGCTGACATACGACTCCACCCTCAACCCGAACGCTTCGACGATTTCGGGCGGCACGCTCGCGCTCGGCGCCATTCAGCGGACCTTCACCATCGGCGACAGCACGGCGGCAAGTGGCGCAACACCGGAACTGCTGGTCTCAAGCCTGGTTACCGGCACGGCCGGTTTTGTCAAGACGGGCTCTGGCATGCTGGCGCTATCCGGCAACAACGCGGGCCTTACCGGCGCGGTGCTTGTCAGCGGCGGCACGCTGCGGGTGGATAACGCCACGGCGTCATTGCCCGCGAATCCTTTGACAGTGCAGAACGGCGGCACATTGTCGGGCGTGGGGAAGGCGCTGGGCGCCGTGACCGTTCAAAGCGGCGGAACGATCACCCCGGGCGTAAGCGGCGCGGGCGTGGGGACACTGACGATCGGCGCGCTGACGCTGCAGAGCGGCAGTATCGTACCGTTCGAGTTCATCGCCGGCGGGGCCAATGACAATATCGACGCCAGCGCGGGAGCCCTGACAATCGACAGCAACACCAAGATCTACCTGTATCAGGACAATACCGCCAGCCTGCCTTTCTCCACGCCGGGTACGTACAACCTGATCAAGCACAACGGCACGGTGAACGGCAATCCCGCGACGCTGACAGTGCAGAACCCAGTTGCCGGCGTTGCGTACACGTTTGCGAGCAGTGCGGGGAACTACCTCACCGTGACGATCGCCGCGATGAAGACGTGGGACTTCAACGCAGCCGCTGGGACAAATCCTGACGATGGAGCCGGCGCATGGGACACGACGGCGCAGAACTGGTGGACGGGGTCGGCCAACAGCCTGTGGAACAACTCGTCAACGGCCCCGGACACGGCGATCTTCGGCGCGGCCCCGGGTGGCACGGCTGGCAATGTTACCCTCGGCCTGGCGAGCATCTACGCCGCTGGGCTCACGTTCAATACAGTCGGCGGCAGCTATGTTGTTGGATCGGCGAACACCCTCCAACTCATGGCGGGGTCAACGATTACGGTCAACGACGAGCTGGCTGAGATCAGCTCTATCCTTGCTGGCTCGGCCCTCGTGAAGGCGGGCACCGGTGCCTTGACCCTGAGCGGCGTAAATACGTTCACCGGCCTGACGTTGGACGCAGGCACCCTCAACATCAACAACAACACGGCGCTGGGGAATGTCGCCAACACGTTTACAGTGAGGGGTACTGGTGGCGCTTGCACGATTGACGCGCTGACGTCGGCCAGAACGATCGGGAAAAACCCACAGGGCTGGAATGCTGACTTCACTTTCACCGGATCACAGGACCTGACCTTCGGCACGGGCGCGATCACCATGAATGCCAGTCGCACGCTGACGGTCGGCGGCGGCAGTTCAAGGACCTTGACTATGGGCGGGGCGATCACGACCGGCGGCTTCAACATCACGAAGGCAGGCACGGGCACGCTGGTGCTCAACGGGGTCATTGGCGCCACGGCGACCGCCATCACGGTGAATGACGGGAAGTTGACGCTCGGTGGTGCCAACACCTATACCGGTCTAACAACCATCAACTCCGGCGGCACTCTTGGCATAACAGTCGCTGCGGGGCTCGGCAACACGTCCGCGCGTACGGTTGTCAACAGCGGTGGTGCGCTGCGATTTGAAGCCGCCATCGCGTTCGGTGCCGAACCCTTGACGCTGAACGGCTCAGGCGTTGGCGGCACCGGCGGCGCGCTGCGCAACATCACGGGTGGCGCTTCAACGGCAGGCGCGATCACCCTTGGCAGCGCCACGCGTATCAACTCGGACAGCGGCACTCTTACCCTCAGCGGCGGAATAGACGGTGCTGCCAGTGGTACGGACCTCACCATTGGCGGCGTCGGCAGCGTAACCGTTAGCCTCGCTGCAATCGGCCCGAACGTAGGCAGCCTGACCAAGGACGGGGCGGGCACGCTGACGCTGTCGTTCGCCAACCTGTTCGGCGGCCCCACCACGATCACCGCAGGCACGCTTACGTACGGGGTTGCGAACGCCCTCTACACCGGTCCGGTCACGGTTAACGGCGGCACTCTCCAGATGGGCAACAGCCTGTCGGATACTGTCGGCACCGTGACGCTGGATGGCGGAGGAGTGATCACGTACACGACAACGTCCGGGACGCTGACCAGCACGGGGAGCTTTGAAATGAAGAGCGGCACGTCTTCCGTCGTCCTCGCGGGCTCGAGCATTCCGTTCAACAAGTCAACGACGGGCACCGTGACGCTGAACAACGCCGCCGTGAACACGTACACCGGCCCAACGTCGATCTCCAACGGTGTGCTCGCCGTCACCGGCACCCTTGACAACATCCTGCCGACCGGGACGACCGTCACTCTCGGCAGCCTGACGGACAGCGGCAAGCTCAGCTTCGGCACCGGCGGAACGGCGCGCAACCAGCAACTTGCCGGTCTATTGACATCCGGGACGGGGACGGCCAATGCGGTGGTCGGCGGCGCGACCGCCACGTCTACGCTCACGCTCAATATCTGCAGCGGCATCATCAATACCTACGGTGGCATCCTGGGCGGAGCCCTTGCGAATGAGAACAACCTCGCCCTGACAAAGAGCACCGGCACGGGCAAGCTGATTCTGAGCGGGAACAACTCGTACATCGGGGCCACGGCTATCAATGCCGGCGTGCTGAATATCCAGAATGCGAACGCCCTTGGCGGCACCGCCGGCACGACCACTGTTGCGAGTGGGGCTGCGCTTCAGATCCAGGGCGGCATCATCACCGCGGCTGAGCCGCTGTCACTGAACGGGACCGGCATCAGCCTCGACGGCGCCCTGCGGAACGTATTGAACGACAACACGTACAACGGCGCCATCACGTTGGCAGGTGCCACGCGGATCAACTCTGATGCCGGTACGCTGACGCTGAGCGGAGGCATAGTCAATGGCGGGAACGGGCTGACGGTCGGGGGGCTTGGAAACGTCACCATCAACAGCATAATTGGCGCTGGCACTGGCACGGTCACCATGGACGGGGCTGGCACGTTGACCTTGACGGGCAACAACTCATCCACCGGGGATGTGATCCTCAAGAGCGGCACACTGATCGCGCTCACCAGTGCTAACGCGCTCTGCCAGAGCGTTGCCGCGACGGCGTTGACGCTCAGCGGCGGAACGCTCCAGTTCCCGGCCGCTGGCGCGCTGGTTTTCAACCGGAATACCACGGTCAATGGCAATGCCACGATTATCTCGGACAGTGCAGTCGCCGGTGGCGGATGGTTGTACACGCTCGGCACGCTTGCCATCGGAAACCAGACGCTGACCGTTCAGGGCGGCGCCAATGTGAACACCGGAACCGCCGCGCTGACGTTCGGCACCACAACCTTCTCGGGCAACACCACTCTCAGCGTCGCCAACCCCTCTGCCGGAGGAGCGACAGTCCTGACGCTTGGCGGGTTGAATGACGGCGGAACGTGGCGAGTGATTACCAAGGCCGGAAACGGCACGTTGACGCTGGCGACGGCCCAGAGCAGCTTTGCCAACAATAGCGAGCAGTTCAAGATAACGGGAGGCATCGTCAACGCGAACAATGGGACAGCCTTGGGCGACAGGACTGCCGTTGACGTGGCCGACAATACGACGCTCAACATTGGCGCTGCGCAGAACCTTGGGGTCCTCTCCAATGTCGGTTCTACGCAAAACAACGGCAGCGTTGCGATCGGCGCATTCACTCTGACGATCGGCAACGTTGCCAACAACCTGTCGGCCACGTTCTCGGGTGTGATCAGCGGGGCGTCCGGCGCGGTGACGAAGGCTGGCGCCGGCACGCAAACGCTCTCGGGCGCAAACACGTACGCCGGGGTGACTACGATCAGCGCCGGGACGCTGAGCGTCGCGACGCTCGGGAACATCAACACCGCGAGCGGCATCGGAAAGGGATCCGTTGGCGGGTCCGCCGCCGACCTAGTCCTCAACGGCGGCACGCTGCAACTGTCGGGCGCCGCGGCGCAGAGCACCGACCGCCTGTTCACGCTCGGACTGGGCGCCACGGCCGGAACGATCGATTCATCTTCGGCGAGCGCTGCGAATACCATGACGTTCGCCGCCACGGGAGCCATGGCGTTCAGCGGCTCAGGCACCCGCACGCTGACGCTCACCGGATCCAATACGGGCAATAATACGCTGGCGCTGATCGTTGGCGATTCCGGCGGAGCCACTTCGCTGACTAAGACCGGTGCCGGAACATGGATACTCACAGGGGTCAATACATACACCGGCGCAACCACGGTCAATGGCGGTACATTGCTGCTGGATATGAGCGGGAGCGGGGTATTGGGGGCTACCTCCACGCTTACGCTCGGCGGCGGAAACTTCAGGGTCAAGGGCAAGGCGAGCGGCACAACGGCCCAGACTCTCGGCGCTCTGACGTTGACCGCTGGCACCGCGAGCACGATTACGCTGGATTACAACAGCGGGGCGGGCACTACCCTTACCTTGGGTAACGCGTGGACGCAGAATACCGGTGCCACGTTGCTGATCGACTACTCCAACGGAAACGGCACCAGCTTCGTCAAGACGGCGGGCGCCATCACCGGAAGCTCCGCCATTGGCAATTATGTGACGGTGAAGGACAGCGGCGGCATTGGCCCGGCGAAACGCGACGTGGGCACCGGCAACATCATTCGTGACACCACGGCGACCGATCTCCCGCAGAGCGGCGCAACCAGCGCCAACAACTATGCCGTCTTCAAGAATGCGGCGAACAATGTGGCGGGCTCTCTGATTCTACAACAGACCGCGGACCAGGCGGCGGCGACGGTGAACGTGGATCCATCGGCTCTCAACAACGGCCTCGTGGACCTCCAGACGTACGTCCTGAGCCTGGACAGCCTGCTGATCTCCGGCTCGGCGAATGGCTTTGGCATCACGGGGAGCGGCGTCGGCGGCCTCAAGGCGAACTCTGCGGGCGGCCCCGTCGTCATTAACAACGTCAACGTCGGAACTGTCACCATCAGCGCCCCGATCCTGGACAACACTGGCAGCAAACTCACCATCAACGGTACGGGCACAACCGTCCTGAGCGCCGCGAACCTCTTCACGGGGGCCGTGACCATCAACGGCGGCGCGGTCGGCGTCAAGAACAACACCGCGCTGGGAACGGCCGGGACGCCTACTGCGACGGTGGTCAGCGGCGCGGAGATTCAGATTGACGGCAGCGGCCTTGTGATCAACGAGCCGATCAACCCCCTTAGCGGCACCGGTGTTTCGGGGCTTGGCGCGCTGCATAACCTGAACAACGACAACACCTGGTCCGGCGCGATCACGATGGGCACGGGCGGGGCTCGCATCAACTCGGATACGGTGGGCAAGACCCTGACTCTCAGCGGCGGCGTTACCACGGCAGCGGGCAACAGCCTGACGATCGGCGGCGCTGGCGACGTGACAGTATCGGGTACGGCGATCAGTGGGGCAGGGGGGAGCGTGACTAAGGACGGGGCTGGAACCATCACCATGTCTATAGCCAGTTCCTTCACCGGCGGCCTCTATCTCAATGCCGGGAACGTCGTCGGGACTGTGGCAAACGCGTTGAGTGACGGCAACAACACCGTTTACTTCGGTGGCGGCAATCTTGAGCTGCGCAACGACGCCGCCACCACGTTCAACTCCTTGCTGAACCTGGTCTCCAGCGGCGGCACCATCACGATCAACCGGGTTATTGCGGCCGGCACGGCCACGACGCACACGACCGGGGCCCTGACCATTGGCGCGAAGCAGTTGTCGCTGGTTCCCGGCGCGAATATCACCGGTGCCACGGCCTACGGGCTGATTACGGGGACCGTGAGGTTTGTCGGCAACGCCACGTTCGACGTGGCCAACAATAACGTTACCGGCGCGGGGACGCTCACACTTAACGCTCTCAGTGACGACGGTGTCGCGCGGACGATTACGAAACAGGGGGCGGGCACGCTGATTCTGAATCAGAACGCGACATCGTTGACGCCGGGGACTGTCATCAACGTTAACGGCGGCGTGGTGCAGATTCCCAACAACATCAAGCCGTTGGCAAGTGTTGGCGTCGCTAACGCAACGACCGTCAACGTGAGCGGCACGGGTGAACTCCAAGCGGTGTACAATGGAAATAGCGGCAATTTCCAGAGCAGCGGCACCGGCAATCCAAGTCAGTCCATCAACCTCTTGGGTGGAACGGTGCGTTTGGTGTCGAACAACTACAACCCAAGTTTCGGCGGGAACCTGACCTATGGGAGCGGCACGCTTCTCTTGGATCGCGGCGTGATTGGGCCTAATCAACAGTCCTATATGGAGTCGCTGACGATCGGGACCGCTACGCTGGCCCCGACGCAGGCCAATTACAGCTATGCCCCTCAGGTTTACTTTATCTCGACGACTCTGACGGGCAATCCCACTTTCGACACGAGCAATTCGAGGGTCTACCTCGGCGTACTGTCGGGCGGCGCCGTGGCGCGGACGATTACCAAGCAGTCGATGGTCCCTGAAGGTCCCGACATTTCTGCCAGTTCAATGCTGGTGCTTAATGCGGCGGGCAATCTGCCAGCAGGCAGTCAACTGATCATCACGGGCGGCTGCGTCCAACACGAGACCGGCGCGGAGCCCTTCGGCTATGGAACCACGTCCATCTCCATACTCCCGGCAAGCGGCACGGCAACCTACAGCATGACGATATGGCCATACGCCGCGACTATCACCGGCTTGACGTTTGGCGGAGCGAGCGGGACGACCGCCCGACTCGGGTTCCACAGCGCCGGTAATAATGCATGCACGTTGACACTGCTGGGCAGCATTACCTTCGATGCCAGCTCCAATCCGAACGGGGCATCGATAGCGAACATCTTGTCGCAAGGCAACGGCATATTGGCGCTGGGAGCGGTGCAGCGGATGTTAACGATCGGTGACAGCACGGCGGCGGATGACATGACGATATCGATCCCCATGACCGGGACCGCGGGCCTCATTAAGACCGGGTTGGGCAAGTTGGTGCTCTCGGGCAATAGCACAAGCTTCTCGGGCAATCTGGCGCTCAGCCAGGGGACGTTGGTGGGTAACGGCCAAGCTTCTTCGTTGGGCAATGTCGGCACGGTGATTTTCGGTGGCGGCAATCTGGAACTGCGCGCGGGGTCGACGTTTACTGCGAACCTGAATATGGACGCCAGCAGTGGCACGATTACTATCAACCCGCAATCGTTGGGCGGCGGTGTCACGCCGACGGTCGGCACGCTGTCGATCGGCACCAGGCAGCTGTCGCTGACTTCGGGCGCCCTGACCACCCTCAACTCCGTCTACAGTTTGACAGCCGGGAACACGACGCTTACGGGAAATCCGACGTTCGACGTTGCCAATAATGGCACGAGCACGGGCGCCCTGACTCTGGGCACCCTGAACGATGGAGGGTCGGCTCGCATCATCACCAAGCAGGGACTGGGCGTACTGCAGTTCAGCAGCGCTGCGTCCAGCATGGTGGCCGGCGGGCAGTTGATCATCAACGCCGGCCAGGTAACCCAGAACGCCAACAACGTCCTAGGCATTGGCGCCACGTCGCTTGCCATTACGCCGACGACGGGCACGGGTACCTACTTCTACAACGGCAACTACACGCAGCCCATCACCAGCCTGCTTCTTGGCGGCGCCAGCGGGACGGCTGCGACATTGTCCTTCAGCAATGGCAGTGGAACGATGACGTTGAATGGCAATGTCACCTTCGATGCCAACAGCAACCCGAACGGAGCATCGATTACGACATCAGGCAGCGGGGCCCTTGCGCTTGGGGCCGTCCAGCGGACGTTTACAATCGGCGACAGCTCGGCGGCCGCGGATGATCTGACTGTGACGGCGCAGGTCACCGGGGCGGCTGGCTTCGTAAAAACCGGTCCCGGCCAGATGGTTGTGTCGTACGGCAACACCCTTCTCTCCGGCAACATCGCGCTGAATCAGGGCAGACTCGTGGGTGGCGACAGTGTTAGTGCTTTGGGATCGGCATTGAGCACGGTGGTGTTTGGCGGCGGCAATCTGGAACTGCGTGGTGCGTCCAGGGCTTACACCGCCCTGTTGAACCTGAGCAACGGCTTCGGTGGGCTGATTGCCATCAACCCGGCGTCGGTCTTGGCGGGGGTTACGCCCACAGTCGGCGGACTCTCGATCGGCACTCAGACGCTGTCGATCGTTCCCGGCAGTCTCACCACAACGGGCGCATACGGCCTGACGATCCTGGCCGCCGGTACAGGAACAACGCTCACGGGCAACCCGACCTTTGTGGTGGCCATGAACGGCCTCGACCCCTCCGACAACGGCACCAACCAGGGCAACCTGACTCTGAGCGCCATCAACGACGGGGGTGTAGCCCGCACGATCACGAAGCAGGGAGATGGAACGCTGGTGCAGAACGCGCTCCCGGTCAGCCTGGTTGCCGGCACGGCCCTCGTGATCCAGGGCGGCACATTCAAACAGTATGCCACGGCCGCCCTCGGATTGAACAACCCGTCGCTTACCATCGCGCCGACGTCGGGCAGCGCGCGATACAAGAACACGGGCATATTCTCGCAGGGCTTTTCCAGCCTGACGCTGGGCGGCGCGAACGGCGCAACCGCGACCGTGCTGTTTGACGCCGCGGGGACGCTGACGCTGAACGGCAGCCTGACTTACGATGCGACCAGCAACCCGAACGGGGCGATGATTTCGGGAACAACCGGCTTTCTCGACCTCGGAACTGTGCAGCGAACATTCATTATTGGCGACAGCACTGCGGCCGCCGCTGACTTGACGATCGCCAGCATCGTGTCCGGCACGCTGGGCGGGATCCTCAAGCAAGGCGCCGGCACGCTGGCGCTGACCGGCGCCAATACCTTCACCGGGCAACTGACCGTGGAGGGCGGCAAATTGGCGGTGTCGGCAGCTAACGGAAACCTTGTGAGTGGCCCGCTGGGCAACAGCGCCCTCAGGGTCATCTTGGGATCGGCCAGCGCCGCGGGAACGTTGGAGTGGACGAGCGTAGGCCAGGGAGGTAGTGACAAGAAATTTACATTAGCTGCAGGCGGCGGTGTCTTCCAGATCGACGCCGCGGGCGGCGATCTGTGGGTATCGGGCTTGATTGACGGCGGCGGCGGTCTTACCAAGACAGGCGTTGGTACGCTCACGCTGCGCTCTGTCAACCATGCTTATACTGGTCCGACCACGGTCAACGCAGGCACGTTGATCTTGGACATGAGCACGAGCGGCACGCTCAGCCCAAGCACGGCACTTGTCCTGGGCGGCGGAAACTTCAGGATTGTAGGGGCGGCCACAAGCATCCCGGTGCTTGGAAATCTGACGCTTACGGCCGGCACTGCCAGCACGATCACCATCACCGGCGCAAACACTATCCTCACTCTTGGCAACACCTGGACGCGCGGCGCCGGTGCCACCTTGCTGATCGACTACTCGAGCAGTGCCACGGGGGTCCGCCTCGTGAAGACCACGGCCGCGATCCCCGACATCGGCGCCTACGTCACGGTGAAGGATAGCGCCGGCACAGGGCCGGCCAAGCAGGACAGCAACTTCAATATCATCCGCGACACGGCGACTGCGACAATCCTCACGATCAGCAGCAACGATGGCGGGGTGGGGTACACAACCAAGGGCAGCTCGTACGTGGGCGGCAACAACGGCACACTGACCTGGACGGACAATGGCACACTGGCCAGCCGGGCGGCGAACTCGCTGCTGATTGACACAAGCACAGAGTACGGCACGATCGACATGGGAGCTGCCGGTAACGTGCTGACGCTGACCAGCAAGTCGCTGACGTTCCAGGGCGCGAACAGCGAGGTGTTTACAGGCGGCCAGGTGGGCCCGGCGAACACTGAGGTGAACCTGCACCAGAACGGCGCCGGCATGCTGACGATGAACAGCCTGATAAGCGGCGGCACCGGCAGCCTCACCAAGGACGGAACGGGCGCGCTCATCATTGGTGGCAACAGCACCTACAGCGGCGTCGCACAGATTAGCGCGGGTACGGTCAAACTGGGCGCGGCAGGCACGAGCCCGAACGGTCCGTTGGGAACCGTCGCCGGGGCAACTGTTGTGGCCGGCACGGGCTCGGCGCTGGACCTGAACGGAATCACGCTCTCCACGGCCGAACCGCTGTCGCTGAATGGGACGGGCGTTGCCCTTGGCGGCGCACTGATGAACAGTTCGGCGACGGCGGCGACCTTTGGCGGACCGGTTACGCTGGCTGGCGACACCGCGATCATGGCGGGCAGCGGTGACATTATTCTGCCCTCCGGCACCGGGCCGATCAGCGGCTCCGGCTTTGCGCTGACGCTCGGTGGCACATCCTCCGGGAGCACCTTGGCCGCCGTTCTCAGCACCGGCGCAGGCAGCCTGACGAAGACGAACAGCGGAATCTGGACCGTCTCCGGGGACAGCACGTTCACCGGCCCGATGACCATCCGCACCGGCACTCTCAAGCTCGGAGCGGGCAGCAGCGGCGTCAATAGCCCCCTGGGAACCGCGGCCGCGGGCACTGTCGTGTCTGCCACAGATGCGGCGTTGGACCTGAACGGGTGGTCGATCACCACGGGCGAACCTCTGACGCTGAACGGCACGGGGGTGTCCCTCGGCGGCGCGCTGCTCAACAGCGCGTCGGGCGCGGCGACCTACAGCGGACTGGTCACGCTTGGGAGCGCGAGCCGCATCGTTGCCAACGGGGATATCAACCTCACCGCGGCCGGCACTATCACCGGCAGCTACGCGCTGACGCTCGACGGCACGGCAACCGGCAGCAGCCTCGCCAGCATCATCGGCACGGGCGCGAACGCCGTCAGCAAGGCCGGGGCCGGAACCTGGGCCCTCGCGGGCAACAACACATTTACGGGCGGGCTGAACCTCAATGCCGGCACGCTGGTTGGCGTGGGAGCGGGCGCTCTGAGCTCGGCCGGCAACACGGTATACTTCCTTGGCGGCGATCTGGAACTGCGCGCCGCCGCCGCCACGGTATTCCCGGCGCTGCTGAACATGGTCAGCTCAGGCGGCGCCATCAGGACCAGTCCGGCGGCCGCGGGCGCGGGCGTGGCGCATACGCTCGGCACGCTCAGCATAGCCAACCAGATGTTCTCTTTTGTGCCAGGCGCGCTGGCTACAAGCGGCACGCAGCAATTGACGATCGGTGCGACCACGATGACCGGCAACCCCACGTTCAACGTGTCGATCAACGGCGCCACGGCCGCAACGCTGGTTGTGGGCGCTCTGGCTGACGGCAATACTGCGCGCACCATCGCCAAGACCGGAAACGGCACGCTGACGCTTGGGACGGCCGGTAGTTTGGTCTACGGTACCAGGATGAACGTAGGGGCGGGCACCTTGAATGTGAACCACGCGACAGCCCTGGCCGCGTTGACCCAGGTGGATATCGCCGACGGGGCGACGCTGAACGTGGGCGCGTCGATGACCTTTGCGGCCCTGTCCAACGCGGGGACCTCGCAGAACAGCGGCATCGTTGTGATCAGCGGCGCCAATACTCTGACGGTCGGCGAAGGCGTCAATAACCTTTCATCGACTTTCACCGGCGTGATCAGCGGGACCGGGGGCCTGGCGAAGAACGGCAGCGGCACGCTGACGCTGGCGGGTACCAACCCCAACGCGTACAGCGGCCCGACCGTAATCAACGCGGGCGTACTGAACATTCGTCACGGCAGCGCGCTCGGCACCCTTGACAGCGGCACGACAATCAACGGCAACGGCTATGTCCTCGAACTTCAGGGCGGCATTACCACCCTGAACGAAGCGCTGACGATTACTGGCACGGGCATCAATTCCGGCGGCGCCCTGCGCAGTGTCTCGGGCGTCAATACCTACGCCGGCCTGGTTTCCTTGTCCGCCGACGCCATGATCGGCTGCGATGCCGATTCATTGACCTTGAGCAATACCGGCACGATCACCGGGGGCGGTACCACAGGCCTTACCGTGAGTGGTGCAGGGAACGTGACCATCAACAGCGTCATTGCGACGAGCGGCTCCACCTGTGCGTTGCGGAAGCAGGGCGCCGGCATGCTGACGCTGACCCGCGCCAACACGTACACCGGAAATACCCAGGTGGAGGGCGGCACGCTGCTGCTTGACGCGAACGCCGGAGCCGATATCAGTCCAGCTTCCAGCCTTGTTCTTGGCGGCGGAAACCTCAGGATCAAGGGGAAGACCGGCGCCGCAACCGCCGTTATGGTCAACCAGGTCACCACGATTGGAAATACTGCCAGCACGATCACGCTTGATCCCAACGCGAGCACCAGCACGATCCTCACCATTAACGGCAACTGGAGCTGGCAAGTCAACTCGACACTGTTGATCGACTACTCGAGCAGCACTTCCGGGATTCGCCTCGTCAGGGTTCCCAGTGTGATCGCCAACATCGGCAACTGGGTTACGGTAAGAGACACCACCGGCATCGGCCCCGCAACGTGCGTGTACAACGGCTCAAACTACGATATCGTCCGCAGCACGGCGACGACGGTGCTCGCGATCGACAGCAACAATAGCGGCACGGACTACACGACGCGTGGAAGCGCTTACGCGGGCGCGGGCAATTACGGCGGCACGCTGAGTTGGAACAACGGAGGCGGGCTGGTCGACCGCTCCGTGAGGTCGCTCACCTTCGACACTACTGACCATTATGGGATCATCGACATGGTTGGGGCGGGTGTCAATGTGCTCACGATTGTCAGCGGAAGCATTAGCTTTGTTGGTTCAAACCCGGAATCTTTTGTCAATGGCGTGATTGGCAACACGACCCCTACAGTGAACATCATGCAGGCAGGCACGGGTCTTCTGACGATCAACACGCCGATCAATATTGGTGTCAACAACGTGAACAAGGGCGGCGACGGCCCGCTCGTACTCGGGGGCAACAGCACCTTTGCCGGGCAGATGATTATCAGCGCCGGGACTGTGAAATTGGGTGGAGCGGGCAGCGGCGGAAACGGCCCGCTCGGGACGGCGGCTGGGTTGACGCTGGTCTACGGCGTGGGCGCGGCGCTCGACCTGAACGGAATCACCTACACGACTGCCGAGCCCCTGACGCTCAACGGGACTGGCGTGTCGGGCGGCGGGGCGCTGCTGAACGGCAACGCGGCAACGGCCACCTTCCCCGGCCCGATCACGCTCGGAAGCGCGAGCACAATCGTCGCCAACAATAACATCCTGCTCACCTCCGCCACCGGCATAACCGGCGGCTACGCGCTGACACTCGATGGCACGAGCAGCGGGAGCCGAATTGACAGCCCGATCAATATGGGGACGTATAACCTGATAAAGAACGGGAGCGGAACGTGGAGCCTCACCGGCAACAGCACCTTCAACGGGGTTCTGTATTTGAATGTCGGAACGCTGAAGGCCTACACGAGCGTCAATGCACTGGGCCAGGGGACCATAACGCTTGCCGGCGGCACCACACTCCAGTTCCCGGCGACGGGCGCGCTTGTCTTCAACAGGAACACCACGGTGACCGGGAACATGACGATCATCTCCGACCGGGACGTCGCGAGCAGTCCGGGAGTTCTCTACACCCTCGGGACGCTGAACATCGGCAGCCAGACGCTCAACGTCCAGGGCGGCTCCAACGTGAACGGCGGGACGCCGGGACTCACGTTCAGCGGCACTGTGACGTTCTCGGGCAATACGACCTTCAATGTCACTAATCCAACCGGTGCGCCGATGGTGCTGACGCTTGGCGCTCTGAATGATGGTGCGGCGGCACGCACGATCACCAAGTCCGGAAACGGCACGTTGACGCTGTCGACGGCGGCAAACAGCTTTGCCAACAATAGCGAAGAGGTGAAGATCACGGGGGGCACGCTGAGCATTACCACCTCTGGCACGGCCCTGGGGGACAGGACGGCAGTTGACGTAGGTGACGGCACGGTGTTCAGCGTGGGTATTTCACACACCATCGGCGCCCTGTCCAATGTCGGATCCTTGCTGAACAACGGCAGCGTGGTCATCGCGGCGAGCCAGAACCTGACAATCGGCAGCGCCAACAACAACCTCTCTTCAACGTTCTCCGGTGTGATAAGCGGCGGAACGTCCGCGTCTACTGCGCTCACCAAGGATGGAGCCGGGGTTCTGACTCTCTCTGGCAACAACACGTATGCCGGCAACACGATCATCAACTTTGGGGTGCTGAACATTCAGAGCGCCAACGCTCTGGGCGCGGCGGGCGCCGGTAACACCACCACAATCAACCAGAACAGGGCGATGCAGATTCAGAGCGTCAGCGGCTTCACAACCGCTGCAGAGGCGCTCACGATCAATGGCGGCATGGGCATCAGCAACGACGGGGCACTGCGCAATATTACAGGCGACAACAACTACAGCGGCGCCATCAGCCTCGCCACCGCCCCGGTGCGCATCAACTCGGACGCGGGCACGCTGACACTCAGCGGAGGGATCTCGGGCGCGCAGGATCTCACGTTCGGCGGCGCCGGCAATGTGACGGTCAACAGCCTCATCGCGACCGGGACCGCGGCGCTGACCAAGGACGGGCTCGGCACGCTTACGCTGAACGGTTCCGCCGTGAATACCTTCTCGGGCGTCACAACGGTCAACGGCGGCACGATGGTCTTGGATCTTGCCAACCGTGCCGCGAATGATGTCATCAATCCCGCCATTCTCCCGACCCTCGGCGGCGGCAACTGGAAGGTCAAGGGTAAGGCTGGTGCAGCGCTGACCCAGACGCTTGGAAACCTGACGTTGACAGCGACTACGGCCAGCACGATCACCGTCGACTCAACCGGCGCCACCAGCGTGACCCTGATTCTCGGCAATAACTGGACGCAGGGCGGCGGCGCGACGCTGCTGATCGACTACACCAGTGCCAACAGTTCGAGCTTTGTCAAGACGCTGGGCGCGATTACCGGCAGTTCTAGCATTGGCACCTACGTTACGGTTAAAGACAGCACCGGCATCGGACCTGCCACGCGTGAAAGCGGTACAGGCAACATCATCCGCGACACGTCGGCGACGATCCTCACAATCAATAGCAATGGCAGCGCCGTCAACTACACGACCAAGGGCAGCACGTACGTGAGCGGCAATAGCGGCACGCTGACCTGGACCGACAACGGCGCGCTGGGCAACCGCTCGGTCAACTCGCTTACGATCGATACGAGCACCGAGTACGGCACGATCACCATGGGCGCCGCCGGGAACATCCTCACGATCACGGCCGGGGCCATCACGTTCGGCGGCGCTAATAACGAGATCCTCACTGGCGGTCAGGTGGTTAGCGCGGCGGCAAACGTGGTGACCGTGCACCAGTCAGGCACGGGAACGTTCACGATCAACAGCCTGATCAGCAGCGGGAGCACGGTGTACAAAGACGGCACCGGCACGCTGGTGCTCGGCGGCAACAGCACCTTCACTGGGTGGACGTACATCCAAGGCGGCATTCTCAAACTGGGTGCGGCGGGCGACGGCGTCAACTCTCCTCTGGGAACCATTGCAACGGGGACCTGGGTGGTCTCCGGCGGCGGCGGGGCGCTGGACCTGAACGGAATTACGCTCTCGACAGCCGAGCCGCTGACGCTGAATGGGACCGGCGTTTCGAACGGCGGGGCATTGATGAACAGCTCGGCTACGGCTGCGACGTTCAGCGGGCTGATTACGCTGGGCAGCGCCACCACGATCGCCGCGAACAGCGGGAATATCGTCCTGTCCAACATCGGGATCATCAGCGGGACGTGGCCTCTGACGCTCGACGGTACTAGCACGGGCAGCAGTATCGCCAGCATCATCGGCACGACGAGCGGCACGTTGACCAAGAACGGCGCGGGCACTTGGACCCTCTCGGGCGCAAACACCTACACCGGCATCACGACGATCAACCTGGGCACGCTGAGCGTGATGGCATTGGCCAATGGCGGCGTAGGTTGTGGAATCGGTGCAGCAGCGAATGCAGCGGCCAATCTCGTCCTCAATGGTGGCACGCTGCAATTGTCGGGAGCGGCATCGGCGCAGAGCACGGACCGGCTGTTCACGCTCGGAGCGACTGCGACCGCAGGCGCGCTGGACTCCGCGACCGCCACGGCCGGGAACACGATGACCTTCGCGTCGACAGGCGCTATCGCCTTCACGGGCGCCGGCGCGCGCACTCTAACGCTGAGAGGCTCGAACACCGGGAACAACCTGTTCGCGCCGTTGCTCGGCGATAACTCCGGTGCGGAAGCGACAGCGCTGACGAAGGCAGGCACCGGTACCTGGCTGGTCTCGGGCGCGAACACGTTCAGCGGCCAGATGACTGTGCAGGCGGGCACGCTGTCCGTGGCCTCGGTCAACAACGCCAGCGCGGCGGGCCCGCTCGGCCAGAGCGCCCTCAGCGTCATCCTTGGTTCCACAGGCGTCACCGGGACGCTGCAGTACACGGGCGGCGGCACACCGACGACATCGAAGGCGTTCACGATGGCCACCGGCGGCACGGGCGGGTTCCAGGTGGATGGCAGCGGCACGGTCCTGACACTCAGCGCCGCCATCGCCGCCAGCACCGGCGGCCTGACCAAGACCGGCGCCGGCACGCTGAAGCTCAGCGCGGCGGCGGGTTATACTGGGGCGACGACCGTCAGCGCCGGCACCCTGGCGCTGGGAAGTTCCGGCGCGCTCGACAGCGGATCCAGCGTCAGCATCTCCGCCGGGGCGATGCTGGACGTATCGGCCAAGTCCACCCCGTACACTTGGGGCGCCTCCTCGTCGCTGACGGCCAGCGGCACCGGCACGGCCGTGGGGACGACCGCCGCGGCGATCAAGGGCCCGTTGGGCGGGACGGTGGATCTCGGGACGCGGCCAATCACCTTGACGTACGACGGCGTCAATCCCGCGCTCTACATCTCGCAGGGCACGCTGTCCCTGAGCGGCAATGCGTTCGTGGTGAACAAGGCCGTGCCGCTCGCGCCCGCCACCTACGCGATCGTGCGGCAGGCGAGCGGGACCGTGACCCACAGCGGAACCTATACGGTCACCGGCACGGCGATTCCGAGTGGCATGTCCGGTGTAATCGAGTTCAGCGGCACGGACGTGAACCTGGTGGTCAAGACGGCTGTTGATGCCACGCGCTCGACGTTCACGCCGGGGACTGCCTCGATCGCGGCAGGCGGCTTCACGCAGGTGCTTACGGTGCAGGCCAAGGACGGGTCTGACAACAACGTGGTGGTCGGCGGCGCGACGGTGGTGATCAGCCGGCAGAGCGGGAGCGGGACCGTGGGCTCCACGACGGACAACGGCAACGGCACATACACGGCGACGGTGACCTCGCCCATGGCGACAGGTTCAGGGACGTTTGTGGCGACGCTGAATGCGGTGGGGGTCGGAACCGCTGTGGGTGCCAGTTCCTCGGTGGTGACCTACGTGCCTGGCGCGGCCAATGCGGAGCACTCGGCGATCAGCCCTCTCTCGGCAATCAAGGCGCCGGACGGCGCGAGCACACTGTTGATCACGGTACAGGTGCGGGACGCCTACGATCACAACCTCACTTCGGGCGGCGGCGCGGTGGCCTTCTCTGCGACGGAAGGGGGAATGAGCGCTGTGACGGATGCCGGCAACGGTACGTACACGGCGACATGGACAGCCCCTAACTCGCCGGCGCCGGTCTCCGCGATCGTCACGGCGACCTTGAACGGCACCCCCGTTGGGACGGCCGTTGGCGCGTCGTCCTGCGTCATCTCGATGTTCCGTGGGACGGTAATTGAGTTCATGTAGGCGGCTGTGGATGTCGTCACGCCTGACGGTCTAGCCTCTGCCAGCCGCAATACTATGATCGCCAACGGGTCGCTGCAGGTTGAATTGGCGGGATCTAGGTTCGAACTGGAATGAGAAGTTGAGGCATTGAAAGCGGACCATCCCGGAATGAGAGAATTCAAGGCGTTTAATCTTGACCTATAGCTGGCAGCAGGTAACCTCTCTCAACAAAAGTGTGGACTAAACTGCGCGTTCTTGGAGGATTCTCTGAATGAAGGCCGGACCCTATTTTCTAGTGTTGCTGCTTGCCGTCGTCTGCATCATCCTCACCGGAGCGCTGATCCCGATGGCGATCACGAACCAGCGGATGCAGGTCAAGTTGCAGGCCCAGCAGCAGGCGCTCAACCAGAGCGTTCTGGGGGCGCAGGCGCAGCAGATCCGGGACTCCCTGCTCCAGGACCTCGCCGCAGCCGCATCCTCAGGGAACCGGCCGATTCGTCAGCTGCTGGTGAAACACGGGTACAACGTGCAGGGGTCGCCATCGGCCGGCGGCGCGGCGAAGCCTGACAAGGTGGAGCGGAGCGATGCGCCGAAATCGGAACAGGAGGAGGCCACGGAAGGCGTGGCACAATAACCATGACTGAACATAACGAAAATGCGGTGCGCTTCTCGCCCTTCTGGCCGCTGTGCATTATGGCGGCGAGCGTGGCCATCTTTCTTGGCTGGCAGGTTGTAGCGGCGGGGCAACAGTACATTGCCCTGGTGCGGCTTGGCGACCAGCAGACGGCTCTGTCGGGGCAGGCGACTCAGGCTGAGGGCAAACTTCAGGCGATGGTGATGGATCTCCTGGGCTTGTCCAAGACGAATGCGGCCGCCTTGGCCATCGTGAATAAGCACGGCATCAAGTTCACTCCTCCCGCGACTCCGCCGCCGGCGCTGCCCACAGAGGCGGTGTTGCCGGAGGTCATGCCGAAGCCTGACTAAACTCCGGCCATTAAATAGTGGTCGTTGACGGGCGCGGGCTCCCTGCCGCCTTGCGCGGCAGGGAGCCTGAATTTAGGCTCCTGCGCCGCAAGGGCGCAGGGAGCCCCATTCTCACATATCGACTGCTGTTTAGTGGCCGGATTAGTAAGTGAGCGTCAATGAGGGTCGAACCTGCGCCCTTGCGGTGCAGCAGGCGCTCTTCCGGGTGCCTGTACGATGCATTGCACGCCGCTCGCTTCGCATCCCCGCACAGGTGCTTACGCTGCCGTAGTCCCGGTCGTCGTTCTCCCGCCAGGTGGCGGCGATGCCGATCCTGGCGCGGCAAAACTCGAAGACCAGCCGAAATCCGCTAAAGCGCTGAAGCTTGATGCCGATATCAACGGTAAGCCGGAGCACAGCAGGATATGATCGACAATAATACCAGCCACTCCCCGTTGCCAGCCACCGCACGCGCCGATCTTACGGCACGGGTTGCCGAAGCGGTTGTGCTGCCAGGACGCCCGATCTTCCTGTCCCGGATCTCCCCCTGTTCACATCGCCGCATATTGCCACAGAATGAACGCTAATACTCTCAACCTATTTCGTAGAGAAGAGTGCGTAGCCTATTGGAGATAAATTGGTTGCGCGCAGATTGGAGTCGTGGCACGACAACTGCGAAGCTACTTGCACATGGCGGAAAGAGAAACGCTGAATTACGGAAGGAGTATGATGAAAAAGCTCGTAACGATTGCGGTAGGTGGTTCTCTTCTGGCTGGATCTATATTGGCTCTCGGCTTTGTCTATCAGCCCCCAATGTCGGGTGTTGGACAGCAGGACGTTTTCGTAAGCGCTCCGGCCCAAGCTGTTGATTTTGAAAGTGTTTCGTCCCAGCCTGAAACGCCTGTTGCGGTTTCGTGTTCTCCGTCTGCCTCCGCTCCCATATCAACTCCGATTATGATGGTCTGGAGAGAGAAGGCTGCCAGCGGAAAGTGGCTCGTCAAGAGTTGTCCTGTTTCGGATTCAGGTGCCAAAATAGGGCCGATCGAGGTCATTGAGTCGACGCTTTAGCCCGTGCTAGACCGGCAGGTCCCAGGCCTGAGGGGGCAGACCTTTGCCCGTGGCGAAATCCCAGGCGTCTGAGCCGGCGTGCAGCGTTGCGAGGTTTTCCCGGATCGTCACCTTCATGGCCGCCTGCGGCCGGCGGCTGCGCATGAGGTTGGCCAGGAGAAGGGCCTTCTCGAGGCCGTCGCCGCGGCCGTAGTTCCAGATTTCGTCCGGCTGCGCGAGGCGACCGGGCCCGTCGTAGATGGATTCGTCGGGCATGGCGCGAATATGGGCGACGAGCGCCGCGTCGTCCATATCCTTCGCGCCGGCAATCGATACCGGGCAGCGCCGCAAGGCGGCTTCAAGGAAGGGCCCGGGCTCCGTCCGAGTCAGATCGCGGTACGCGTAGAAGGCGAGGTCAGCGAACTCGTTGCCGGCCCGCAGGCTTTCCAGCCGCCGGACTATATCCTCGCGCGTCATCTCGAGGGTGATGTTCAGGGGTTCGCGCGCCTCGGCGAATTCCTTGGCGGCGGCGTCCGGCAGGCGCGGCTCGGTGTGGCAGAACTTGCGCAGCGATTCAATGGCCAATTCGGCATTGAAACAATCGCACGCGAATTTGCTCATGAGCCGCAGCATGTCCGCGGGCCGGTTGATATCGATGCGATTCTTCCGCACGAAGTCCTCGAGGTCGTTGATGACGATGCGGCTGGGGAGGGGGACTGATTGGAACAGCTCCGGGTCCACGTCCTCCAGCAGTTTGTCGCGCGTCTTGTCCGTAACGCTGTATGAGCTTCCGTGCTCGAACGCGAAAACCTTGTCGAGTTCCACGTACTGGTCCACGCCGTGCAGCGAGCGGCGCATCTGGAAGCATTTCTGGATTTCATGGTTGTGGCGCAGGTAGTTGCCCAGCAACTCGCCGGTCAGGGGGGCTTTGAGGAACGATCGCAGGCGGGCGGAGACATGGTGGTAGGCCGCGGGGTCGATCGTCGCCCGCGGGTAGATCGTGTGGATCCAGCCTGTTTCGTGCGTGACGATGGTCACGCGTTCGTTCTCCAGGGCGCGGCGCGCCTGCGCCGAGATCTCTGTTCCGTTGAACCACATGGTCTTGGTCACGAGCCGCCGGTTATTCGTGAGCACCCCGTCATCAACGTCGATGAAATTCTGCGAATGCAGAGGCGTGGCGAGCATGTAGATGTCTTTGAGCGGGATGCGGCCCACGATGAACAGCGCGGCGGCGTAGAGGGCGGCCAGGCTGACGCACTCGCCGGCGCCCGACGGGTAGCCCGGCTTGAAACGGAACGCGTCCATCGCTTCGACGGTCTCCGTCTTCCAGTAGGGGATGATGTCGCCCCCGTACTTGTTCAGTCCGAAGTGGGTCCGGATGTCGATGTCGAAGTAGTACTTATCCCCCTCGTAGCCGAAGAGCGCGTTGGACTGGGCGAGGGCATCCGTGTCGACAAACTCCCGAAAGCGGGCGATTTCGCGTTCCTTCGTCGTCAGGCCCCAGGTGTCGAGGTCGAGGTTGAAGGTGTAGTGGTCCATGATGAACTGCTTCACGCGCGCGACGCGGCGGTAGGGCTTCATCGTCTCCAAGCCTTCGAACCACGGGTCCGCGCGCCAGGCCCAGATGCGCGGCGACATGATGTTCGCGAGCAGCAGGCCGTACATGAGCTCCGGGAAGATGAACACTTCCATGTCGGACAGCGTTACGGCTGACGACTTTCGCTCCAATTCTCGCGCCGGGGTTGTCACGTATTCAGGTTCTCCAGGCGCTGCGTGGCGAAGTTCAGGCGGCGGTAGTAGCAGTCGCGGGGCTGGGCCTTTGCGTTCTTGGTGTGGCAGATGCCCCCACGGCGCGGCCGCACCTTGTAGAGAAAGGAGTTCTGCTCGCAGTTGACGCGGACCTCAACCAGGTCGAACGTCTCCCCGGAGGTCTTGCCTTTCTCCCACAGTTCGTTCCGGGACGTGCTCCACAGCACGAGCGTGCGCGTCTCCACGCTCAGCCGGAATGCCCGCTCGTTGGTGTAGGCCACGAGGATCACTTCGCCTGTGTCAGCGTGCTGGATTGCGACCGGCACCACGTCCTGGCAGACGTTGGCGATCTTCGCAATCTTTGAGTAGTCGATCTTGAGTTCGTCGCCTTCTTCAAGCATGTTCATTGAGAATCATCCTTCCTTGCTGATCTCCCGTGCCTCGAACCCGACGAACGCTACCAGAGAAGGCGCCTGAACGGAAACGGAAAGGGGTCTGCTTCAGGCGTATTTCCGGATGACGGTCCTCACCACGCCGGCGATCTCGAGCGTCTGGCGGGGGCGGATCGTCTGGTATTTCTTGTTGGCCGGTTCGAGGCGTATGCCCGCTTCATCCTTTACGAAATATTTCATGGTCCATTCGCCATCCACCTGCGCGATCACGATATCGTTGTTTTTCGGCGTGGCCCCTTTCTCGACGAGCACCATGTCCTCGGGCATGACGCCGGCATCGATCATCGAATCGCCGGTGACTTTAAGCATAAACGTCGATTCCGGCTTTTCGACAAGAAACTCGTCCATGCTCAGCGTGTCGATCAACTCTTCCTCGGCAGGCGAGGGAAAGCCGGCCTGCACAGCGCCCAGCAGCCTCACGCTGCCGAAGAGTTTGCCGGTGTAGGATATCTTTCGATCCTTCTTTACGAGGTAGCCGTGCTCCGTGAGTTTTCGAAGCAGACCGAAGACAGCGTTCTTCGACTTGTAATCGAACAGCGCAAGCATCTCGTTGTAGCCGGGCAGCCGCTTCTCTTTCGCGAGGAACTGGCGAAGTTTGGAAACCTTGTCCTTGATGTCGGTTTTGCGCGGCATAGGCTTTTCTCCTTCTTCAGAGTGCTCAGCAACCGGCAGAAAGAATACAGGAACCATAGTTCCGGATCAAGCGGATTAAATCGTGTTTGACTGCGTACGTTCCGGTGGTAAGTTGTTCCCGTTGTTTTGAACGGCTTCAGGTAAAGGAACACGGTGCGAATCCGTGGCGGTCCCGCCGCTGTAAGTGGGGACCGGGCCGCGCGGGGGTGTGTAATAGCATCCCGTCACTTCGCCGGGCGTACGACGTACCGGCGGGGGAAGATGGCGCGGACCGGGATGATCCACGAGCCAGAAGACTTCCTGAAGAGCCGGAAATTGCGGAATCCGATGGCAAAGGGTTTCGACAGACGCGGAGTCTGTCGGAGCCCTTTTTGTTTTTTGGGCACGACGGCGCAATGCAGAACAGGGAGCAGGCAATGGAAAACGCAGTATTGGATGACACGCTTCGTTCGATCACACCGGCGCACCGCGGGCTGGATTCCGCGATTCGCGCGCACCTGGATGACCTGACCAAGCCCCAGGGCAGCCTCGGCAAATTGGAGCAGATCGCGCTGCAGTACTGCCTTGTGCAGGGGGCGGTGAAGCCGACTCTCGGGAAGAAGCGGATCTACTGCTTTGCCGGCGACCATGGCGTGGCGGATGAAGGGGTGTCGGCCTTCCCGCGCGAAGTGACGCCGCAGATGGTGCGCAACATGCTCGCGGGCGGCGCCGCGATTAACGCGCTCAGCAGGCATGCCGGGGCCGAATTGGTCGTGGTGGATGTCGGGGTGGCGGACCCGTTGGAGGGCGCGGCGGGCCTGTGCCGCCGCAAGGTGCGGATGGGGACGGACAACATCGCCGTCGGCCCCGCGATGAGCGTGGCGGAAGCGCAGGCCGCGCTCACCACGGGGATCGAGCTGGCTGCGCAGGCGCAGAGCGACGGCGTTACCTTGCTTGGGACAGGGGAAATGGGAATTGCCAACACGACGCCCGCCGCGGCCCTGCTGGCCGCGTATCTGGAATGCCCGCCCGACGTGATCACGGGCCATGGCACCGGCGTGGACGACGCGCGGCTCCGGCACAAGATCGCCGTGATCCGCCGCGCGCTGGAGGCGAACCGGGCGAGCTTCGGCGATCCGCTGCGCACGCTGGCGGCGCTGGGCGGGTTCGAAATCGCCGCAATCAGCGGGCTGATCCTCGGGGCGGCGGCCCGGCACATCCCCGTGGTGGTCGACGGCTTCATCTCGTCCGCGGGCGCCTGTGCGGCGGTCATGCTGCAGCCCGCCGTGCGCGACTACCTTTTCTTCAGTCACCGCTCCGCGGAGCGCGGGCACGCCGAGTTCTTCCGGAGATTCGGGGTGGAGCCGATCCTGAGCCTTGATATGCGGCTGGGCGAGGGGACCGGCGCGGCGCTGGCCATGCCCATCATCGAGGGGGCGGTCAAGGTCTACAACGAAATGGCGACGTTCAGCGGCGCGGGCGTGAGCGGGAGGGAATAACCTGTGCGTGAACTGCTGCGAGGCCTGACCACTGCGCTGCGTACGCTGACGACGCTGCGCGTGCCGGGCAGAGACGCGACGGACTTTGCCTCGGCGCTGCCCTGGTTTCCGCTTGCCGGCGGGCTGCTGGGCGCGGCGCTGTTCGGGGCGGCCTGGTGCACGGGCACCGGGATTCAATGGCCCGAGGCGGGCGCTGTGGTTGTGCTGGCGCTCGGGTTCTTCCTCACCGGCGGGCTGCACGCCGACGGCCTCGCCGACGCGGCGGACGGGCTCCTGGGCACGCGTGACCGCGAGAAGGCGCTGCGGATCATGAAGGACCCGACGGTCGGCGCGTTCGGTGTTGTTGCGCTGATCTGCGTATTCCTTGCGAAGTGGGTTTGCCTTGTGCGGCTATTGGAGCACGGGGCCGGCGTTTGGATCGTTGTCGCCTATGTCGTCTCGCGCACTGTGCAGGTCGACTTGGCGGTTTCGCAGCCGTATGCGCGCGCAGAGGGCGGAAAGGCGGCGGGCTTCGTGCAGGGCGCCGCGCCGCGGCACGTTGCCATTGCCCTTGCGCTGGCGGCCATCCTTCTTGGAGCGCTGCCCTCCGTCCGCCGCATGGCCCTCGTTGCCCTGGTCCTCGGCCTGCTGCTGGAGCGCTGGTTCGGGATCCGCTGCCGGCGCCGGCTTGGCGGCATTACGGGCGATATGCTCGGGGCGTGCAGCGAAGTGGTCGAGGCCGCCGTGCTGGCGTTCGGGGCGCTGGTGTCAGTTTCTTGACAGCAATTCGCATTATGGCGGAATAGCCCGCGTAAAGCGGGCCTACTGTGAAAAAGTCTCGAGGTAGAGCCCGCTTTACGCGGGCTGTGGATTGGGATGAACGGCCACTGCGAATTGCTGGTTTCTTGACCTTGAGGCGCGCGGGGAGTACAAACTTCGTGCTTATTCCAACTCCGCGCGTGAAAGGACAAGAAGTATGAAGCAGCGTTTCGCATGGTTAGTGATTCTGGCGGCCGTGGCAACGTGGACAGCAGCCGTGCCGGCTCACGCGGAGGCGGCCCGGCAGGTTATCTCGCTGGACGGTACCTGGGACATTGAGCAGGGCGGCATGGACGCCGCGCCGGTGGAGTTCACGCACAAGATTGCCGTGCCGTCGCTGGCGGACATGGCGCAGCCCGCCTTTTCCGAAGTGGGTTCGCAAAGCGGCCAGCGCCAGGCGTTCTGGTATCGCCGGACATTCAAAGTCGATGGCGCGGTTCCCGCCGTGGCTCTCGTCAAGGTCGCCAAGGCGACGTTCGGATCTCGCGTTATCCTCAACGGGAAGCTGCTCGGCGATCACATGCCGTGTTTTACGCCCGGGTATTTTGACGCGCAGGCCGTCCTGAAGACGGGCGAGAACGAGATTGTCATACGCATCGGCGCCGACCCGAAAGCCTTGCCCGCGAACCAGCCGTGGGGCAGCGACGAAGAGAAGCGGCGCTATCCGCCCGGGATCTTCGATTCCGTCGAGCTGATCCTCTCCGGCACGCCGCACATCCAGCGCGTGCAGGCGGTGCCCGACATCGAGAAGAAGACCGTCACGATCCACGTCTGGGTGAAGGACGCGAAGACGCCGGCGGCGACCCAGCTGCATTTCACGGTGCGAGAAGTGTCCACCGGCAAGGTGGTCGGCGAGGGCGATTGCGCCATCGCGGAGGGCCCCGGGCCGGAGCGGAAGGGCGAGGCCACGGTGGCCATCCAGGACTGCCGCCTCTGGTCGCCGGAAGATCCTTTCCTGTACGAGATCGAGGCCAAGGGCGAGGCGGATGTTCTCAAAGACCGGTTCGGGATGCGGAGCTTCCGCCTCGACGGCGCGACGGGCCGCGCGATGCTCAACGGCAAGCCCTACTTCCTGCGCGGCAGCAACGTGACGCTGTACCGGTTCTTCGAAGACCCCGACCGCGGCGATAAGCCCTGGCGCGAGGAGTGGGTGCGCCGGCTTTTCAAGGCCTACCGTGACTTTCACTGGAACGCGTTGCGCAACAGCATCAGCTTTCCTCCTGAGGCCTGGTACCGGATTGCTGACGAGCAGGGCATGCTGATCCAGGATGAGTTCCCCATCTGGGAGATGCATGGCGCGGGCTACACGGCGGACGGCTTGACGCAGGAGTACACGGAGTGGATGCAGGAGCGCTGGAATCACCCGTGCGTCGTCATCTGGGACGCCTGCAACGAGACGGCGATCCCGGCAACGGCGGAGGCGATCAAGAACGTGCGCGGGCTGGACTTCTCGAATCGTCCCTGGGACAACGGCTGGGCGGAGCCCGTGGCCAGCAACGATTGCATTGAGGCGCACAACTATCACTTCAAGGACAAGAACTTCGAGCTGAAGTTCCTGGCGGATGTGCCCAAGGGGCCCAAGTCTGCGAAAGAAATCAAGTTCAAGGCCACGGGCCAGCATGCCGTGATCCTCAACGAATACGGCTGGCTCTGGCTCAACCGGGATGGCAGCCCCACGACCCTGACCGCGGAACTCTACAACAACCTCGGCATCCCGGGCGCGATTCGCCAGAAGACCTACGCGCAATACCTTGCGGCCGAGACCGAGTTCTGGCGGTGTCACCGCAAGTGCGCGGGCGTGCTGGAGTTCTGCGGGCTGGGCTATTCGCGCGGCGACGGCCAGACCAGCGACCACTGGGCGGACCTGGAGAAGCTCACGTGGGAGCCGAATTTTCTTGAGTACTGCCGTGACGCGTTCGCGCCTGTGGGGCTGACGATCTACGCCTACGCGCCCACGTATCCGGCCGGGGTCAGCAATACGTTCCCTGTCATCACAATTAACGACCTCAACGAGGACTGGAAAGGCACCGTGCAGTTCCGCATCGTCAAGGACGGGAAGACGGTCACGGAGAAGTCGGAGCCTTGCGAGATTCCCGCCCTGGGCACCAAGAAGTTTTCCATTATCATCGAGATCCCCAAGGATGCCGGGCAGTACGAAGCCGAGGCCGCGCTGGTTAAGGATGGCGCCACCGACCGGGTGCGCAGCCGGCGCGAGTTCAAGGTGCAATAGACGCGGGTTCGGCCGGGCGTCAGAAGAGCCTGAGGATGCTGCACGGGTCGTGCAGCATCCTTCTTTGTTCAGGGCGTGGCGAGTCCTCTGTTGAGCTGCCGCGACGCCCCGCGGGCCGGTTCCGCTGGAGCGGGGCCCGCCGCCGCAACAACACTACAGCGTCTTCTTTGCCATCGCAGCAACGTCGACAGATTTTCCGGTGCGCGACGACTCCCAGATCGCCATGACGGTCAGCAACGTCTTCCGGCTGTCCTCGGCCGACGTAAGCGGATCGAAGTCCTCCCGGATGCAGCGGAAGAAGTGTTCCTGGATCATCTCATTTCTGGACACGACTTTCTGGATCTTGCCGCTCCGGTCCTTCTTGCCCACGTTGCCGTCGGGGTCGACCGCGTTGGCCGACTCGCCCTCGACGATCTGCTCGGGGCCGTCATAGCCAATCCGCTTCCGGACCTTGCCGTCGTTGCCCATGATGACCGAGCCCTTGGTGCCGACGATCCCGGTGGAACTCTCGTTCATATGCGCCGCCCAGCTGGCCTCGACCATGGCCTGTCCGCCGTTCTTGAAAAGGAGCACGGCGGCGCCGTGATTGTCGGCCTGGACGCCGGGCCCGATGCGGAATGTGCTGCCGAACACGGTCTTCACATCGCCGCCGACCCAGCGAAGCCAGTCCACGTCGTGGCTGCCGAAGTCGAGCATCGCCCCGCCGCTCTTCTCCTGCAGGCCGTACCAGTTGGGGGGCTTGGGGAAGGGCATGAAGCGCCGCATCCAGCACGTCACCAGGTCGCCCAGTTCGCCGCTGGCAAAGATGTCATGGATGACCACGTACGGCATTTGCCAGAACCGCAGGCAGTAGCCTGTCATGTACTTCACGTTCGCCTTCTTTGTGGCCGCGATCATCTTGTTGGCATCGGCCAGACTGCGGGAGACGGGCTTCTCGGTGAAGATGTGCTTGCGGGCCTTGGCGCACGTCGTGACGATATCAAGGCGGTTGAAGGGCTCCGTGCATACCCAGACCGCGTCGACCTGGGGGAGAAGTTCGCGGTAGTCCGTGCAGTACTTCTTGATTCCGTTCTTTTCGGCGAGGGCTTTCGCCTTTTCCTCGATGAGATCGCACGCAGCGACAACCCGGACTCCGGGCAGTTTCACGAGTACAGGCGCATGGGCATTTCCCATTCCGCCACAGCCGATCATAGCAACCTTAATCACGTCCAGCCTCCTTCTTGACTGCGCTGACTTAATCCCCGCCGCGGTCCAATCACGGCGCGCAATAACTGCTATTTCTCCGTTGTTTTGTCAACAGACATTGCGCAGGTTCAGTACCCAGGTTCAGTATCGCCTCATGGAAGGGAGGGGGATCCCTGGAGCCCTTGCGGCGCGGGAGCCGCAATTCAGGCTCCTGCCGGGCAGACCGGCAGGGAGCCCCTGCCTTCACTGCCCATTCCTGATTCAGGGGGCGGCGCGCAGCTTTCGCTCGGCGCGCAGCGCGTGGATTGAGGAAGCCACGTTCGGCCGCCAGGAAGACAGGATGAAGGTGACGGCGAGGTCGTCCAGAGCCGCCAGCACGAGAACTGGCGTGGCCAGGCGGAATGGCCAGGGCGTCATTCCCGTCAGCAGAAAGAAGACGGACGCCCCGATCAGCACGGCCGAGAGTTTGGATCCCCAGGTGTGATACCCGCTCATACGCTTGAATTTCAGCGCTGCGACAAGGCTCGGGACGATGTAGCTGGCGAGCGAGGTGAGGATGTACCAACGCTCCTGGCGAACGACGTCCGGCCACAGCCACCAGACGCACAGCGGGATCGACATGTAGTTGGAAAAATCGCCCCAGCTGTCGAGCTGAGACCCCGCTTCGGAGGTCTGGTGGAGCCGGCGGGCAATGGCGCCGTCCACCGCGTCGGTGAACAGGGAGAGGGCCAGGACGATCAGGAACCAGCCCTTTTCGCCGTTCCACGCGAGCACGAGCAGCACGGGCGCAAGCACGATGCGGGCCGCGCTCAGCGCGTTGGGCAATGTGAGCCGCAGGATCCATGAGCCGATCATGCATTCATCGTGCGGCAATTGAGGGCGTGATGCAAGCGCGGGGCGCATGTGAGTTCCGGGGAGTCGTCCGTTCAGGCGCGTTTCTTCATCTCCGCGACGAGGGCGTCGCGACTCCAGAAGCAAGCCGGGAGCGACAACGGGCAACTCCGACTGGAGATGCGGCGACCCCGCCGCGTTCTCTCCGAGCTTCGCCGCATCTCCCGGGCGGCGATCCCCGGAACTCGCATGCGCCCGCAAGCTCGATGCGCGCCTGATTTGTGCTGATATGTTGCGCTACGTAGAGTATACTTCAGGCAGGAAGAGGATATGGATCGTGCGCATTACGCTCTTCGCGCGGCGTGAATTGTCAGGGGCAACAAGGGGGCGTTTGTGGAGCAGTCATCTCATACGGCGGGCGGCGATCACGTGGGCCGCGGCGGCGGCCGGAGACAGAGGGTGCTTCTTTGCGGCGTCTTTGGGCCTTACGGAGTGGACGACGCATACGGGCGCAAAGAGAACCGGATGGAGCTGTACCACAATCAGGTCACGCGCATTCAGGGCCCGGCGTCCCTGCGCATCCATCACCGCTCGTTCGGTCTGTATTTCATTGCGGCGAACGTCGATGCCGACGTAACGGTCCTCGACTTTCCTTCGCGGGCCCGCTTTCTTCGCGAGATCCGCCGGAAGAAGTACGATGTGGTCGGCATTTCGTTCATCACCCCGAATTTTCTCAAGGCGCGTGAAATGGCGCGCCTGACGCGGCTGCACTCGCCCGAGTCCACAATCATCCTGGGAGGGCACGGCGTTGCGATCGAGGGCGTCGAAGGCAGGATCGAATGCGACTACCTTGTGCGCGGCGAGGGCATCCGCTGGATGCGCGAGTACCTCGGCCAGGACCCCGCCGCCCCGATTGTTCACCCGATCCTTCCGAGCGGCGAGCGGGGCCGCATCTTCGGCATCCCGATGCCGGGCGTGCTGCCGAGCGTACTGGTGCCCGGGCTGGGGTGCGTGAACGGCTGCAACTTCTGCTGCACAACCCATTTCTTCGAGAAGTCGTACGTCCCGTTCTTTCGCACGGGCAAGGAGATCTTCCAGGAAGCGCGGCGCATCGCCGATGCGCGCGGCACCGATGAGTTCTACGTCATGGACGAAAACTTCCTGAAGGACACTGCGCGCGCCCTGGAATTGCTCGCGGAAATGGAAAAGCACCAGCGCTGGTTCAGGTTCTACATATCCTCGTCGGCCGAGGCGGTCATGGCCTTCGGGGTCGACAACATGGTGCGGCTCGGCGTGATGTTCGTATGGATCGGCTTTGAGTCGCAAAACACCGAATCGCTCTTTGTCAAGAATACCGGGATCGATAAGGCGCAGCTGGTGCGCGACCTGCGCGACCGGGGCATTTCGGTGCTGGGCTCGACCATTCTGTGCATGGAGCACCATACGCCCGGAAACACGGACAGCGATATCGACTTTGCCGTCAGCCTTAACGCGGATTTCGTGCAGTTCATGCTGTATACCGGCATGCCGGTGACGCAGCTGTACAAGGATCACAAGGAACGCGGGCTGCTGAACGAGGACGTTCCTTTTGAAGAGTGGCACGGGCAGAACTTGCTGAACTGGCGGCACCCCGGGTTTCCGGGCGGGGAAGCGAAGCGCTGGCTGGATCGCGCGTTTCAAAAAGACTTTGAAGTGAATTCGAGCTCCATCTACCGGATGACCGAGACGTCCTTCCGCGGCTTCCAGAGGCTGCAGTCGCTCCCGGCGCGCGATGCCTGTCTCGAAGCGCGCCTCCGGCAGCTTCAGGAGCAGGCGCGGCACTACTCGCAGCTGCTACCCGTGATTGCCGGAAGAGCGGTCAACGCAACCGAGCGAGCCCGTGCGCTCGCGCTGGATGCGGAGCGGCGCCGTCTTCTCGGGCGCATGGGCGCGAAGGAGCGGATGATGCGCTTCGCCGCCAGGCTGATCGCCACGCAGTGGGGTGTGCGGCTCCGGCTGTTCGGGGATGGCATCCAGCCCTCGACGATTGTCACCCGTTACCGCCGGAGCCCGTCTGGCAGGGCGCCCCTTGCGGCATGACGCGGCTTGCGGCGTAGAGCCCCATGCGCGGGATTGCAGCTGAATCGCGATCCCTTCGCAGCGCATCCCTCTATGAATGACGACCTGCGCTTTTCTGCGATTGCGCTGCGGGCCCGGGCTGCTATGCTGTAGTCGTCTCGGAGGGCTGTCTTGAAATTTATGCGCATAGTCAGCCGAATTGCAGTGTTAGGCATGGTGTTGCAGGCGGCTGGCGCGCAGGCGAAGGAGGACGGGGCGATGGCCACGAACAGTGCGCGGGTTGTACGCAAAACGCTGGGCGGCGGGCGCTGGTTTCCCGCGGGCGCGCGGACGCTCGAGGCGCAGGTGAAGTCCTTTATGGATGAAGCAACGGTCCCGGCGGTGACCGGGCGCATTGTGGGCGCGATCTCGCCGCACGCGGGATACCAGTTTTCCGGCCCGGTGGCGGGTTACACGTTTCGCGCCATGCGTGACCAGGCGCAGGCCGGCGTGAAGCCGCAGACCGTGGTGGTCCTGGGGTTCAGCCACAAGGGCGGGTTCCCCGGCACGGCGCTGATGGACGGGGACGCCATCGAAACCCCGTTGGGCGAGGCGCCGCTAGACAAGGGCTCGGCCGCATTCCTTTGCCGGCGCTGTCCGCGCGTGGCGATGCAGTATGCGCCGCACGCCGGCGAGCACTCCGCGGAGAACCAGATTCCTTTCGTGCAGGCAGCGCTGCCGGGCGTCCCGCTGGTTATCGGGCTGATCGGGGACCATGATGCCGCCGGGATTGCGGAGCTGGTTGCCGGGCTCGCCGCGCTGGCCAAGGAGCGGGCGATCCTTGTCGTGGCCAGCACGGATCTGTTGCATGACCCGGACTACGACGCGGTGAGCTCCACGGACAAGGTGACCATGCGGCAGATTGCGGCGGCCGACCACAGGAGCCTCGCCAAGCGGTGGAGCTACGACAAGCAAGTGTGCTGCGGGATCGGGCCGGTGCTGGCCGTGCTGCAGTTCGCGGAAACGCAGGGGTGCCGGCCGGGGGTTGAGCTTCGCTACCGCAACAGCGGAGACGATCATCCCGAGAGCCGGGGCACGTGGGTGGTCGGGTACGGCGCCGCGGTGTTCGCTGCCGGAAAGTGAGTCCCCTGCGGTGTAGCTTTGCGGTTTGCTGTCCCGCAGCTTCTGGTGTACTGTGCGGCGGGTGGGAAAAGATTTGCCGGGTTGGCGAGACAAGAACGGGGAGGCGATCAAAACATGGCGGCACATCGAAAAGCGCAGACGAAGTACCGGACCGTTCTGCTGAAGCTCAGCGGCGAGGTTTTGCAGAACAAGGCGACGGGCCTCAGCATTGACCCAGCGGTGCTGGAGGGCATTGCAAAGCGCATACGCACCGTGCACGAGATGGGCGCGCGGATCGGCATCGTCGTGGGCGGCGGCAACATCTTTCGCGGGGCGAGCGGGGCGGACCGCGGAATCGACCGCAGCTGCGGCGACTACATGGGCATGCTCGCCACGCTGATCAACGCGCTGGCGCTGCAGAGCGCGATGGAGAAGGAAGGCCTGCAGACGCGCGTGCAGTCGGCCATTGAAATGCAGAAGGTTGCCGAGCCGTTCATCCTGCGGCGCGCCATGCGCCATTTTGACAAGGGGCGCGTGCTGATTTTTGCGGGCGGCACGGGCAACCCGTATTTCAGCACTGACACGGCGGCGGCCCTGCGCGCCAGCGAGATCGGAGCGGACGTGCTGCTCAAGGCGACGAAGGTGGACGGGGTCTACACGGCGGACCCGATGCTCGACTCGCGCGCCACGCGTTACACGCACCTGAGCTATATGGATGCGCTGCGCAAGTCGCTGAAGGTCATGGATGGAGCAGCTTTTTCGCTGTGCATGGAAAACAAGATCCCTATTATTGTGTTCAACTTCTTCCAGCCCGGCAGCATTGAGGGCGTCGTGGCGGGGAAGAAGATCGGCACCCTGGTAAGCTAGCATGGCGGAGGCGCAAGGGCCTCCAAGGAGGATGGAATGGTAGACGCATTGGAAGAAATACTGTTGGACGCAGACGAGAAGATGAGCAAGACGATGAGCTTCCTGCACGAGCAGTTCTCGGGCATACGGACGGGCAAGGCGTCTCCCTCGCTGGTGCAGAACGTGAAGGTGCAGTACTACGGCACCCTCACGCGCTTGCGCGAAATCGCGAACATCTCCACGCCGGAGACTCGGCTGATCGTGATCAGCGCATACGATCCCACCGCGCTGCCCGATATCGAAAAGGCGATTCTCGCCGCGAACCTGGGCGTTACGCCCATGAACGACGGGCGGGTGATCCGCGTGCCGATCCCGGAGCTGAACCAGGAGCGGCGCGCCGAGATGACGAAGGTGGGGCGGCGCATGTCCGAGGATGCGCGCGTCGCGGTGCGCAACGTCCGGCGCGAGTCGAACGACCACATCAAGGGCGTCCAGAAGGAAGGCCTGTGCACCGAGGACGAGCGCGACGAGGCGCTGGAGAAGATTCAGAAGGAGACCGACAAGTTCATTGCGAAGATTGATGACGGCATCAAGTCCAAGGAACATGAGATTATGTCGGTGTAGCGCCGGATTGCAGTTGACCCTGGCACGGGGCAATTTGTAATGTGATTGTAGCTTTGAAATAGCAGGTGAGGGCACCGTGCTTGCATTGCGATCGCACGTGGCCCGCAGGAATAGGACGCAGTATCCAGGAGATCGTACCCATGGCTGAGAGTACTGATGCAGGGCCTGTTCCTCCAAAACTGGATCTGCGGAAGAGCGGGATACTGAGGGCTGTGTCTGCGCCCGTTACGCCTGCCGCGGCGGCAATGCCGGCCGCCCCCGTCACGCCTGCAGCGTCTGCAGTATCCGTCACGCCGGCCGCGCCCGCCGCTGGCCCGAAGCTCTTTGGTGCTGCGCCCGGGAGTGTTCGTCCCGCTGCAAGCGGCGCTGCGCCTGCCGCGCGGGCGGAGGTCAAGCCGGCGGCTCCAGGTGCCGGGGTTCCCGTTTCCGTTCCGCGCGTGGAAAGCGCGGGTGCGGCGTCTGCCGCGGCTTCCAAGAAGCGGGAAACGTCGAGAATTCCTATTGAGACGGCGCGCCTTCCGGTTAGCGGCCCGCTCTCCGTAAGCAACGCGGGCCCCAAGACCATTCGCATCAAGCCGAATGTGGGTGCGGATTTGAAGCCCATGGCAGGAACGCAGCAGTTTGGCGTGCCGAAACCCGTGGCGCCCGCTCCTCAGCCGGTTTCGGCAACGGTTCCCCAGAGCAGCGGGGGAGGACAGCCTGAATCAGCCAAACGTGCAACGTCGCGCATTTCGCTCGACGCTGCGCTGGGATCGGAAAGCGCGGCCAGCATCCCCGCAGGCGCTACGACCATCAAGCTGAAGAAGCCGGGCGAAGCGCTGGCGGCGGGCATCTCCGGTGGCGCCATGACCATCAAACTGAAGAAACCGGGCGGAGCAGGCTCTGCACAGGATGCGGCAACGATCGTGCAAGCGGGCGACGGTGCGTCCCCGACACAGAAGAAGACGGTGCGCGTCAAGCGGTCAAGCGAGGCCTCCGAGCTCCGGGGCGCTGCTGCGCCGGCTCAGGAATCCACGGATGACGTGGCGATCGAACCCAAGTCGGATGAGCCGCATTTTCTTTTCCCGGTTTTCGCGCTGATTTCGGCATTGGTTGCGGTGGTTCTCGTCTACGTGCTCCTGGCACAGTGCATCGGGCCGGACGTGTCGCTCACGCAGGTGTCCATGGGTGCGAGGGATGTGGATCTTCCGTGGCCGGGCAAGATAGCGGGACGTTGATCCGTGGAATTGTGGCGGGCGCGCATGGCGTGCGAAAGGAAGAACAAGATGAGTGCGGCTAACATAGTGCATATTTCCGCAGATAACTGGGTGACCGAAGTGCAGAATTCGCAAATCCCCGTACTTGTGGATTTCTGGGCGGAGTGGTGCGGACCTTGTCGCGCGCTCGCCCCGATTCTGGACGATCTTGCCGCCGAATTGAGCGGCAAGCTGAAGATCGTCAAAGTCGACGTGGACAACAACCAGAAGATCGCGGCGGATTACTCTATCCGTTCGATCCCCACCATGCTCATCATCAAGGGGGGCACGGTGCAGGAGCAAATGGTCGGCGCGCTGCGTAAGGACATGCTCCTGGCGAAGATTTCGAAGCACCTGTAACCGCTGCGTTCGACCCGCAAGCACCGGGAGAGCACCCTATGTTCGGATATCTCATTTTCATGCTGCCGGCCATGATTCTGGCCGGCCTGGCGACTCTCTTCACAAAGATTACCTTCGCAAAATACGCGAAGCGGGAGGCCTCGAGCCGGATGTCCGGCGAGCAGGCGGCCCGGCGCATGCTCACCATGCAAGGCGTGACCGACGTGAAGATCGAGCCTGTGAGCGGCTTTCTTTCGGATCACTACGACCCGATGACCCGGACCCTTCGCCTGTCGCCCGGCGTGTACCAGTCCACGTCGCTGTCGGCAATCGGCGTGGCCTGCCACGAGGCGGGCCATGCGCTGCAGCACGCGGAGCACTACGCGCCGCTCACGCTGCGCTCGGCGATGGTGCCGGTGACCCAGTTCGGAAGCAGCGCATCCTACATAGTGTTCATGCTCGGAATGTTTCTCGGCAGCCTCATGATGCTGAAGTTGGGCATCCTGCTCTTTGCGTTGGTGGTGGTCTTTGCCCTGGTGACGCTTCCTGTCGAATGGAACGCGACTGCCCGTGCGAAGCTTCTGATGGTGCGGGCGGGCATCGTATCGCAGTCGGAGCAGGGCATGGCCGGCAAGGTTTTGAATGCAGCGTTTCTCACCTACGTCGCCTCGGCGTTCACCGCGTTGATGACGTTGCTATACTACCTGATGCGCGCCGGGCTGCTTGGCGGCCGGCGCAGTGACTGACCCGTCGCATGGCGCGGTCCGGACCGGCCGCACCCCGGCAGAGCGAAGCTTCAAGGGCCTTCATCTGGCATACGCACCTTTCTGCTGGCGCGCCAGTGAACTGTTTCATAGCATGTTCCCATGATTTACCGGCTTATTATGTTGTCCGGCCCGCTGCAAGGCCGGCGGATTGCAGTCGAACGCGAGCCGATGACGTTGGGCCGCGGCGCAGACTGCTCCATTGTCATCCCGGACGAGGAGATGGCTCTTCAACATGCGGTGATAGAGCACCGGCTGGATGGCCTGTTCATCCGGGATCTCGGATCCATGGGAAGCCTTCTCGTGAATGGCCGGGAGGTGCGGGACTGGCGGCTGCGGCATGGCGACGAAGTGGAATTGGGCCGCACCCGGTTTCTTGTTCAGGCGCTGGTGCAGGCCGATGTGGTCGGCGCGCGCCGCAGGCCGCGGCTGCGCCGCGTGGCGCGCGCGGCGGTCATGGTGGCGCTTCTCTCCGCGGTTGGCGTGTACGGCTACCACAAGTACCGTGAGATCCGTGAGGCCCTGGATGCCCCGGCGCCGCCGGCCGCCGCACGGAATCTCCAGCCGCCCGTGTCAACGGCGGGTGTGGCCGCAGCCAGCGGAGCCCTCGCGGGGGCCATGGCCACGTCTGCGCCGCCTGCAGCCCTTGTGGCGGAGGCCGCGGCGAAGCAGGCGAAAGCGAACGAAGAGCTCCGCGTGATGAGGGAGGACCTTTCTGAATTGCGGCGCCGTATGCAGGAACTGACAGCCTCGCAGGCCGCCGCGCTAACTTCCGCAGCTCCCGCCGTGAAGATCTCGCAGCCCGCGCCCGATCCGCTGGCGGAGAAAGTGCGGGACATGTTGAAGGAATCCGACACGCTTATCGCGAGCGGCCAGTACGCGCAGGCCGGCGCGGTTCTGGACGGCGTTGCGGCGATCGCTCCGGGCACTCTCGAGACGTACGAACGGCGCGCGCGCCTTTTCGAGCAGCGCGGCATGCCCGAGCGCGCGATGGAGCAGTGGCTTGAACTGCTCGACCTCGGCAAAGGCACGCCGTACTATGACAGGGCCGCGTCGGAATTCGGGCGGCTGGACGCCGCGATGCCTGAGGCCCCGCCCCCCCAATCGGGCAGGCTTAAGATTTCCTCGATCGAGCACCATAAGTTTCCGGAAAGCGCGGACTTCAGCGAGATGCGCGTGATGGACATCATTCTGGCGCCCGTGTCCGCCGCCGAGGTCATCGATGCGAAAGCTGTGCGCACTGAAGTGGCTTTCTACGACGAGGATCTGAGCACGGGGAAGATCATTCCGGCGCGTGCCCAGGTGGCTGTGTCGGCGCCGAAGCCCGAGCAAGAGTGGCGGCCGGGGGAGGCGCGCGTAGTCACTGTGACGTATGCGGTTCCCAGAAAAGCCGGCGCGGCCGCGCCGCGCCGCGAGCGTTACTACGGATATACGATCAAAGTTTCTCTCGGGAACGTGCTGCAGGCGAGCGACGCCCGGCCGAAGAGTTTGATGAACGTTGCCGGCGCGAGCGCCGGGCGGCAGCCCAAGTGACGGAGGCGACCGACGTGAGAGAAAAGATCTCAGGGTGCGTAATCACGTTCAACGAAGAGAAGAAGATTGCGCGCTGCCTCAGGAGCCTGTCGTGGTGTGACGAAATCGTCGTGCTGGACAGCTTCAGTACCGACCGCACGGTCGAGATCTGCCGCGGCTTTACAGACCGCATTTTTCAGCACGAATGGATGGGGTACGTGGGGCAGCGCAACCTGATTCGCGGCATGGCGACCAATGAATGGGTGCTCTTCATGGATGCCGACGAGGAGGTGTCGCCAGGCCTTCGCAAGGAGATTGAATGGGAGCTCGAGCAGTCGGGCGGGCGGTACGCGGGGTATGAGTTTCCCCGCCTTGTCTATTATCTGGGCCGCTGGATACGGCACGGCGAGTGGTACCCGGATACCAAGCTGCGCTTTTTCAGGAGGGAGTACGGGCGCACGGAAGGCCAGGAGCCGCACGACCGGGTGGTGGTCAACGGCGCCGTGAAGCGGCTCAAGAATCCCATCTGGCATTACACGTATGACGGAATTCGCGATCATGTGGACACGCTGAACCGGTTTTCCAGCATCACCGCGCAGCAGCGCTTTACGGAGGCGGGCGCGTTCCGGTGGAGCGACCTGCTGTTCCGCCCTCTGTTCCGGTTTCTGCGCGGGTACGTTTTGCGACGGGGGTTCATGGACGGGGCTCCGGGGTTCGTTATTGCCATGGTCAACTCCTACGGCGTGTTTATCAAATACTCGAAGCTGTGGGAATTGCACCGGAAGAAGACCACGGGGTTCAGCGACATGCCCGGCTCCGCGGGGACGAACCCGTGAAGACGCCGGCGAAGCGAGGTGTATCAATCTGTGGCCGCGCGCCCCGGCTTCTGCTGTGCGCCTGGCTGGCGTGGATGTCGCCGTTCCTCCGCCGGGCGTCCGGATCCGAGAACCCGGCAACCAACGGCGCTCCCGCCATGACGCTGGCGGATGCGATTGACACGGCCTTGCGGCAGAATCGTCAGATGAAGACTCTCGACATCGGCCTGCAAAGCCGGATGCTGGAGGTGGACGCCGCAAGCGCGGCATACCGCTGGCGGTGGAGCCCTAATGGCCTTGCCGAGACAGGTGCCGACACCACGCGATTTCAGTACGGGCTGACCGCCTCGCGCAGCACGGTTCTGGGGACAGAAGCTTCGGTGTCGGGGCAGATGCGGCACACGGAGGCTGCCGGGGATGCAGGGGCCGGCGTCGCGCCACGGACCTCGGCAATCGCGGCCCGGCTTGATCAGCCTCTTCTGCGCCGTCTCGGGCCGCTCGTGAATCGTGAGCCTTTGACGCGCGCCGAGAGTCAGGTCGCGGCGTCGCGCCGTGAGGTGGAGCTTCGCCGAACTGATCTGGTGCTTCGCGTGGTGGAAGCCTACGAGGATTTGCGCCGCCTGCAGCAGCAGGTCGACCTGACGGGCCTGAGCGTGGAGCGGCTGCGCCAATTTGTGGCGCTGGCGCGAGCGCGCGAGCGCCAGGGGCGGGCATCAAGGGCCGACATGCTGCGCGCAGAGCAGAAGCTGGGAGGCGCCCAGATCCGGCTCGCGACCCACGTGGAAGCCTTGTCATCGCGCCGCGCCGACTTCGCCGAACTCATCGGGTCCGAGCCGGGTGCGGTGTGGCAGGCGTTGCCGTCTTCCCGCCTGGAGCTGCCGGAGGGCTCGGAGGAGGATGCGGTGCGCGTGGCGCTTAGCAACCGCCTTGACTACGCGCAGATTCAGCAGGACTGCGACGACGCCTCGCGCGGGCTGCGCGTTGCGCGCCGCACGCTCCTGCCGGACCTGAAACTGATATCGCGGTACGAGCAGTACGAGACGAGCGGCTCGAAGGGCGATCTGCCGGATTCAAGGACCGATGCGTGGTTTGTGGGCCTTGCGTTGGAGGGCGACTTTCCCCGCACGTCCGAGAGGATTTCCGTGGAGCAGGCTGTGTTCGGCGTGGAGGCCTCCCGCATCCGGTTCGATGACGTGCGTGCGGCGGTTGCAAGGCAGGTGCGGCAGGAACTGGGCGCCTGCGAGCGGCTGAAACAGCAGGCGCTGCTATCGGGACGAAATCACGCCGTGGCGCGCGGCCGCGTGAAGCTCGCCCGCCGCCAGTTCGAGAGCGGCAAGTGCGATGCGGACGCCCTGGCCAACGCGGAAGACGAGCTGCGAGAGGCGGAGCAGCAGCTGCTTGAGGCTGAAGCCGGCGTCTCGGTGTCCGCCTACCGCGTCCTGCGCGTGCTGGGCACGCTCATCGAGGCGCCGCCGGACCTCAAGCCGAGGCAGGATGGCGTCGCGCAGAAGGGGGACGCGTGAAGCGCGCTGCATGGATCGCAATCGCCGCCGCAGGCGTTGGTCTGGCATGGTGGGGCGGCAACGGCTGCCGCAGGGCTGCGGACCCCGCCGAGGCCGTCGAGACGGTGCGGGAGGGGCCGATGGAGGTCTGGTCGGTGCTGGAGGGGACCGTCGAGTCACGGTTCGTGCGCGAGATCATGTCCGACCTGCAGGGCCTTGCCATGGCAGTGCAACTGGCGCCCGATGGCGCCGCCGTGCAGGCCGGCGAAGTGGTCGTGCGGTTTGACGGCTCGATGTGGGAGCGCGAGCTGCTGCGGATGAACCGCGACGCCACGGTGGCGCGCGAGGATTACGAAAGCCTGGTTCGTGCGAAGCTGCCGCTGGAGGAGCAGGAATTGCAGGGCCGTGCCGCCGCCGCCTGGCAGCAATATTCCAATGAAGTCAGCGGCGTCGACGACAACCGCGAACTGCTGTCCGAGGGGTTGATTTCGGCCGGGGAAGTCGCCCAGCAGGCGGCGCGGGCCGAAGCGGCCCGCGCGCAGGCGCTGCAGGCGGACCGCCAGGCGAACCTGACCCTCGAGTTTCTGCATCCTGCGGCGCGGGAGCGGGCCCGCGCCGTGATGGACTCCGCGGAGCAGGAGGCCTCCATCGCGGCGCGCCAGCTGTCGAACTGCGTCGTGGTCGCTCCCTGCGCCGGGATGCTGGCCCACAAGGCCATCTCACTCGGAAGCGACTTTCGAACGGTGCGCGTGGGCGACGGGGTGTACCGCAACCAGCCGTTTCTCACAATCTCGGACATGAGCAACATGGTCCTGCGTTGTACGGTGCCTGAGTCGGATCTTCTCACCGTTGTGCCCGGGGCGATTGCGGAGGTCCGGCCCCTGGCCTATCCGGAGCTGAGGCTGCGCGCCGCCGTCGAATCGGTGGGAGGCATGGCGCAGGCGGTGGCCGGGAAGCCCGGCGGGCAGAAGTATTTCGCCGTGCTTATCCGCCTTGAAGATGTCGACCGAAGGCTTCGCCCCGGCATGTCGGCCGAAGTGCGCGTGCGGGCCTATGCCAGCGCGAAGAGTCTGCTCATCCCGCGGGTGGCGGTGTTTTGGAACGAGGACCAGACGTGCTGCGAGGTCTTGCGAGAAGGCCGATGGGTGCGCGCGCCTGTGCGATTGGGGCAGGCCGGCCTGCGCGATATCGAGGTCCTCGACGGCCTGTCGCCGCGGGAGAAGGTGCGGGTGCCATGAGCGAGCGGGGCGCCTTGCTGGAGCTGAGGGACGTGAGCAAGACGTATCCGGGCCCCGCCTGCGGCGTGCCGGTTCTAAAGGGCGTGCACTTTGCCGTGCAGGAGGGCGAGTTTGTGATGGTGACGGGCCCTTCCGGTTCGGGCAAGAGCACGCTGCTGAATCTGGCAGGGCTGCTGGATGAACCCACGGGAGGCGAGGTGTGGTTTGGAGGGCAGGCAGCCAGCCGCATGCCGGAATCCGGGCGCGCCGCGCTGCGGGCGGCGCGGATCGGAATGATCTTCCAGAAGTTCTGCCTGCTGCCTCATCGCACGGCGTTGGAGAACGTTCTGTTCCGGTTCCGCTACATGCCGCCGGCCGGCCGCGACATGCGCCGCGCGGCGGATGAGGCCCTGGAGCGAGTGGGGCTGGCGTCCGTGCGCGACCGGCCCGCCCGCCTGCTGTCGCAGGGCGAGATGCAGCGCGTCGCGATTGCGCGCGCCGTGGTGTCTCCGCCCGCCTTGCTGCTGGCCGATGAGCCGACGGGGAACCTGGACGGCGCGTCGGCGCAGATTGTGATGGCGACGCTCGCCGAACTGCACCGCGGCGGCCTGACGGTGCTTATGGTGACGCACAATCCCGTCCTGCTTGTATTTGCGACGAGGCGTGTTGTATGCTCCGAGGGACGCATTCAATGAGCAGCGGCGCGAGTCGTGCCGCTGCCCACGGGCAAGACCTATGAATCATCCGCAATTCGACAGGAACCAGTTGCAGATCCGGCCGCTGCGCGAGCGCGAGAACCGGGCGTGGATCGAGCGCAAGTGCGTGCTGCCGGACGCGGCGCCGGCGCCGTTGCCCGGCGCGGCGCGCGACGTGGTCGCGGAGACCGCCGTGCGGATACGCGCCGCGCGTACGGCGGGCCGGCCCGTGGTGCTCGCCTTTGGCGCGCATGCGATCAAGAACGGGCTGGGCCCTGTCCTGATCCACCTGATGGAAAGAGGATGGGTCACCCATGTGGCTACGAACGGCGCCGCCATCATCCACGACTGGGAGTTCGCGTTTCAGGGCGCGAGCTGCGAAGACGTGCGATCGAACACCGCGAAGGGCCAGTTCGGCATCTGGCAGGAGACAGGCTTCAACATCAATCTTGCGATCAACGTGGGGGCCTGGCGCGGCCTCGGCTACGGGGAATCGGTCGGCGCACTGATCGAGAATGACGGGCTCCAGATCCCGGGCGAAGAGGAACTGCTGGCGTGCGCGCGTGCCGACACGGAGTCCTCTGCCGCGGCGTCCGACCTGCTGTCCATCGTCCGGAGCTTCCGGCTTCCGGCTGGCTTCCTGAGCGTGGCGCATCCGTTCAAGCGGTACAGCTTTCAGGCGGCAGCGAGCCGGCTCGGAGTGCCCGGAACCGCGCACCCGATGTTCGGCCACGACATCATCTATGCCCACCCCATGAATTGCGGGCCGGCGATCGGTCGCGCGGCGGAGCGGGACTTCCTCTCGTTTGCCGAATCGATCAGCCGGATCGACGGGGGCGTGTATCTGTCGGTCGGGTCGGCGGTCATGTCTCCCATGGTGTTTGAGAAATCGTTTTCCATGGCGCAGAACGTTGGCCTGCAGAAGGGCCACGGCATAGGGCGCCATTTCATTGCCGTCGTGGACCTGGCGGAGTCCGTCTGGGACTGGCAGCGTGACGGGGAGCCGCCGCAGACCCACCCCGCGTATTACTTGCGCTACTGCAAGACCTTCAGCCGCATGGGCGGGGAGATGCGGTACGCGTGCGCTGACAATCGCGATTTTCTCCTTTCGCTTGTGCAGGCGTTGCAGGGGCGTGGTGGCGCGTAGCGCGCCGGACAGGGAGGCCTTGGAGTGAGCGG
>CAYRKB010000002.1:0-34865 GCA_964424705.1 uncultured Victivallales bacterium | reverse complement strand
AACGCAAGGTGCTGGTGCTGGTCAACCCCCGGTCGGGGCTGCGCTGGGGGTTCGACTCCGTGCGCCACGCGCTGGACCGGTTCTGGGATCAGCCGGGCACGGAGTTGTCCTACCAGTTCTGTCAAAGCAAGCAGGATGGTTTTGACAAGGCGCAGCGCGCCGCAGACCGCGGCGCGGATTGCGTCCTGGTCATGGGCGGCGACGGCACGGTGAACACCGTGGGCCGGGCGCTGATCGGGCGTGAGGTGTCGTTGGGGATCATTCCCGTCGGCAGCGGCAACGGTTTTGCGCGGCACTTCGAGATACCGCTCACGCCGGACAAGGCGATCGAGGCGCTGGCGCGCGCGGCCCCGCGCGAGATCGATGTCGGCGTGGTGGCCGGCACCCCTTTCTTTGTGACCTGCAGCATGGCATGGGATGCCTCGATCGCGAAATCCTTTGAGCGCTCGCCAATCCGCGGAATTGTCCCGTATGTCTTTGCCGGCGTGCAGGAGTTCTTTGAATACCAGAGCCAGGATATGCACGTCAGCCTTGACGGCGGAAAGGAAATCATCTTCCGCGCGCCGATGGTGTTCACGGTGGCGAACCTGTCACAGTACGGCGGGGGGGCTAAGATCGCGCCCCATGCCAAGGAGAATGACGGAAGGCTGGAACTCGTGGTCGCCCTGCGGCAGGATATTCACAAGCTCATCGCGAATATCGGGCGGCTTTTCGACGGCTCGCTGCATGACCTTCCGGAAGTGGATTCCAGCACGTTTTGCGCAATGGAAGTGTGGCGCGACCGCCCCACGCCCATCCAGGTGGACGGCGAGCTCGTGGAAGCCGGAGTTAACGTGCGGGTGGGCGTGCTTCCTCAAAAGCTGCGCGTCCTGGTGCCGCAGCCCGCCGATGGGCAGGCTCCGTCAGTATAGCTTCTCGTACTCGCCCTTGCCGGTCTTCTTCAGCTTATGAAAGCCGCTTTGCTTGGCGCGATCATCGTATCCGGATTGTGATGCGCCGACGGCGCAGGCTGTGATCTGCCGGGCCACGGCGGCACCGCAGGCCGGGCATTGCGTCAGGGGCGCGTCCTTGATCTGCTGAAGAACTTCAAACCCGCCGCCGCACTGCGCACAGGAGCGGGACGGATCTTTCGCCGCATACTCGTAGAGGGGCATACTTACCTTCGTGGCCATGGATGAAACGCGATCTGCACGGCAACCAATGTGTCATATTTTAGTTGCGCCGTCACGACTTTGAAACTACATTTCGGCCTTACTCATGTATGTGTTGATTCGTATTTAACGTCAGTAACAAAAGGAGACAGGGTATGGCGAAGGCACTAACCAAGAGTCAGATCGTAGCGGGCGTGGCTGAGGCATCCGAGCTCAGCAAGAAGCAGGTGGTCGCGGCGTTGGAAGCTCTGGTCGCCATGGCGTACAAGGGCTCCAAGGATGGATTCACGGTTCCCGGACTGGGCAAGCTCGTCCTGGTGAATCGCAAGGCCCGCATGGGACGCAACCCGGCGACAGGCGAGGCGATCAAGATCAAGGCCAAGAAGGTCGTGAAGTTCCGCGTGGCGAAGGCCGCGAAGGATGCGATTTTGGGCGCCTGATCGCGGTCCTGAAGTAGAAGATAGAGTGACAGCCGCGGCGCGTGAGTGCCGCGGTTGTTTTCTTTTGGCGGTATCGACAATCATGAATGAGGGGCAAGACGAGAAGGACGCGGAGCGCTCGGACGAGCAGCTCCGCCGCGCTTTCAGGCAGGCGGAGGCCGCTTTCACAGCGCCGCCTGCCCAGTTCGAGCCAGACGCACAGGCGGAAGATGGCGCGGCTGGTTCGAAAGGCAAGCTGGATGCCATTCGCGCGTTCAGCCTGAAGCCCCGCGATATCCGCGACCACCTGAACCGCTATGTGATTCGCCAGGACGAGGCCAAGAAGGTCCTCGCCGTGGCCATCTGCGACCACTTCAACCACGTGCGGCGCTGCCTTGAGGATCCCGGCTTCGCGCAGTCCGAGCACGTGAAGCACAATATTCTGCTGCTCGGGCCCACAGGCGTCGGCAAGACCTATATCATGCGCTGCATTGCGCGCCTGATTGGCGTGCCGTTCGTGAAGGCCGACGCGACGAAGTTCTCCGAGACCGGCTATGTCGGGCGCGATGTTGACGACCTCGTGCGCGACCTGGTCAAGGCCGCCGACGGCGACGTGGACCTGGCGCAATACGGCATCATTTACCTGGACGAGATCGACAAGATCGCATCGCAGGCGTCGGCCTTCGGCAAGGACGTGTCGGGCCGCGGCGTGCAGGTGAACCTCTTGAAGCTGATGGAGGAGACGGATGTGAGCCTCTTCAGCCAGACGGACCTCATCGGGCAGATGCAGGCGGTCTTTGAGATGCAGCGCGGGAAGACCGGCGGCAGGCGCACGGTGAATACTCGCCACATCCTGTTTATTGTGAGCGGCGCCTTCGACAAGCTCGCGGAGCTGGTGCGCAAGCGCGTCGCGACGACGCAAATCGGGTTTGGCGTGGGACCCGCGGGCGGGCTCGGAGACGTGGAGCTTCTGCAGCTCGCGCAGTCGCGCGACTTCATTGACTATGGGTTTGAGCCGGAGTTCGTCGGGCGCCTGCCGGTGCGCGTGGCGTTCGATTCGCTCTCGGCCGACGATCTGGAGCAGATCCTGGTCGCCTCCGAGGGCAGCATTCTCGCGCAGTATCGCGCGGATTTTGAAGGATACGGCATTGAGTTTGCCCTGCAGCCCGACGCCGTCCGCTCCGTGGCGGAGCAGGCCTGCCTCGAGCAGACCGGCGCACGCGGGCTGATGACCGTCCTGGAGCGCATTCTCCGAAACTACAAGTTCGAGCTGCCCTCCACCGCGATCCGTCGGCTCGAGCTGGACCGCGCGGCCCTGGCGCGCCCGGGCGACACGTTGAAGGATCTCCTGAAGCAGGGCGAGGCGGCGCGGCGGACGGCAATGCGGAAGGACGTTGCGCTGTACGCCGCGGAGTTCGAGCGCGACCACGGGCTGCGGCTGGTATTTGAGGAGGAGGCGGCGGACGCGATTGTAGATGCATGCGTCAGGGAGGACCGGGGCGTGCGCTCGTTCTGTGAGACGCGCTTTCATGATTTCGAGTACGGGTTCAAGCTGATCGCCCGCAACAGCGCCCGCGCGCAGTTCGACATTACCCGGGCCCTGGTCGAGTCCCCTTCGCAGGAGATATCACGGCTCATCGCGGAGAGCTTTCAGGCGAAGGGCTGACCGCGTCCTTCGGTCGTGGCGCCCTCGCCGCAAAGCCCGCGTTGTCAGAGGGGCCGTGAGTATGGTTGCATCGAAGACAACAGGCGCATCCGAGCGCGGTAAATAGGAGAGATGCTTCACGAGAGTGGCGGACGAATTCGAGGTGGCCGGGATTCGGGGGATGTCGAACTTGACCAAAGCTTGAAACGAGGGCATCAGGATGCCGAGTGCTGCGCACTCCTCGTGGCTCCGAGGCAGACTTGCTATCGTTGCGAAGCCGTGACTTGCGGGATGAAAGGAGCCTGCCTGCATCCCCCTGACGGGGTGAGTTGACACACGGGAGGGCAGGGGCTAGAAAGAGACCGATACAAGGCCCGCGACTTGATCACCTGGAAACATAGATGACGATGCGTTCGCTTTCACGCCAGAGCCGGCGGGCCGTTGGGGCCCCTCTCTTCCTGTTCTGCATTCTCCTCTCTGCTGCGTGTGCCCGGGCCGGTTCGATCGAGGACCGGGATGGCAAGACGATCATTCACGTGAAGGTCTTTGCCTTGCCGGAGCCGACGGACCCGGCTCCCGCGGTGCGCGCCGACCTGGAATCGGTCAACGAGTTCAAGCGCCGGTTCCCGGCGGACTTTGCCGCCAAATACCGCGAAAAGTACAAGGCCGATCCAAAGCGGTACGGAAAGCACAACTGGGATGACGTCGCGGTGGAGCTTGAGCGGGCCTCCGGGATCACGGTGGAGGGGGTGGAGAGCGACCTGATGTCGATCGCGGGCCAGATGGCGCCCGACGTTCTCTACGTGCAGTTCCGCAAGTCCAACAACTACATCAGCAACGGATTCCTGTATCCGCTCGACAAGCCCGAGGACGGCTATTTCACCTCGATGACCCGGGAGGAGAAGGACCTGCGCATCCATCCCAGCGTGTGGCAGGTCATTCAGCGCAGGGGGCCGGACGGCAAGAAGCACGTGTGGACGCTGCCTTTCGGCGGGCTGCTGGGCATGACCGCCCTGTATCGCAAGGACCTGTTTGACCGGGCGGGCCTCCCATACCCCACAAACGACTGGACGTGGGACGACCTGCTGAACGCGTGCCGGAAGATCACCGACCCCGCCAACGGCGTGTACGGCATTGTGCTGGGCGTCGGCGAGCAGTGGGAGGCCTGGTATTGGTACACCTATCTCTGGTCGGCGGGCGGGGAGATCATGACGTACGACGAGGCGTCGGACAAGTGGAACTGCAAGTTCGACAGCCGCGAGGCGGCCGTGGCCCTCGACTTCTACACGCGCCTGACCACCGAGCCGTGGACCGACCGCGACGGCATCAAGCGGCGAGGGTACGTCTGCCGGGACAGCACGCGGGGCAAGTGGGAGAACGGCGAAGTCGCGCTCAACGTGAGCTACGTCACCGAGAAGATGTTCAGCATGATCAACCCGGACGTGACGGGGGTCGTGCCCGTGCCGCTCGGCCCGACGGGGCTGCGCGGCAGCGAGCTCAACAGCACGATGATGGGACTGTTCAACGGGATCCGGGACCCGGCCGTGCGCGATGCGGCGTGGGAATACATGCGGTTCTATGATTCAAAAGACGCCATGCGGATCAGGGTCCGCATCATGGTCGAGGGCGGGCTGGGGCGGTTCCTGAATCCGCGCTACCTGCGGATGTTCGGATATGACGAGCTCGTGCGGCTGGCGCCGCCGGAGTGGGAGGAGTGTTTCAAGATCGCGATGGCGACCGGCAAGCCCGAGCCGTTCGGCAAGAACAGCAACTTCGTATGCGGCATCCTTTCCGAGTCGATCCAGAAGGCGCGCGCGCTGGCGCTGAACGGGCGGCTGCCCGAGGATCCCGGGAAGCGCCTGGACGCTTTGCAGGCCGTGCTTCGCGAGGGCGTCGCCAAGGCGAACGTCGTGATGCTCGACGCGCTGACTCCGGGGCAGCTCGCGAAGCGCCGCACGACGGCAGCCGCAGCCCTTGCGCTCACGGTCGCGGCCTTTGCGGCCGTGCTCCTCAGGATAGCGCGGATCTTCAGGCCACCGCAGGCGGTGGCCGGCGAGCGACGGGCCGCCTGGGGCTTGCGCAAGCGAACCGTCGTGGGGCTGCTCCTGTTGCCGGCCATCCTGAGCATCCTGGTCTGGCAGTACATCCCGCTGATCCGCGGGTCCGTCATGGCGTTTCAGGATTACAACGTCATGGGAAGCTCGAAGTGGGTGGGGCTGGACAATTTCGGGAGCGTCCTCTGGGACGGGGACTGGTGGCGCTCGCTGTGGAACTCAGTGCGCTATAGCTTCCTGATCATCTCCATGACGTTCCTGCCGCCCGTCGTCCTCGCGATCCTGCTGCAGGAGGTGCCGCGCGGGAAGGTTCTCTTTCGAGCGCTCTATTATCTTCCGGCCGTCACCTCGGGGCTCGCGATCATTCTTCTGTGGAAGCAGTTCTACGAAGGCTCGGAGTATGGGGCGCTCAACGCCATGCTGATGCACGTGCCTGCCATTGCGTATCTTGCGGTGGGGCTTGCGCTGCTGGGGCTTGCCCTGGCCTTCGCGTGGCGCCTGGCGGTGCACGGGCATCCGGGCGTGGCCGCGGTCTTCGCCGTCGCCGGGCTCCTGGCGGCGTACACATGCTGCGCCCTGGCGGGGCCGATTTTCGCCCAGAAAGGCGTGTCCCTCTGGCGCGCGCTGTTCCTGGCCATGCCGGAAACGCGCAACTGGCTTCTCGATCCCGACACGGCCATGTTCTGCTGCGTGCTGCCGATGCTGTGGGCGGGGATGGGGCCGGGCTGCCTGGTCTACCTTGCGGCGCTCAAGAGCGTGCCTGACGAATCCTACGAGGCGGCCGACATGGATGGGGCGACGTTCATCGACAAGGTCCTCTTCATCGTGTTCCCAACGCTCAAGCCCCTGCTGATGATCAACTTCGTGGGCGTCTTCATCGGGTCGTGGAACGCGAGCGGCAACATTCTCGTGATGACCGGCGGCGGGGCCAACACGAGGGTGGCGGACCTGAGCATCTTCTACAGCGCGTTCATGTACCTCAAGCTCGGCCAGGCCACCGCCATGGCGTGGATTCTGGGGGCGATGCTGACCGGCTTCACCGTCTACCAGCTACGCATCCTATCGCGGTTCGAGTTCAAGAGCACGGGCGGCACGGACTAGCCAGGAACAGCACATGCCCATAGTTTCGCAAGCTACCTACCGCCACCCGAAGACGCGCGCCCTGCACGCCGCGATCTACACGGTGCTTGTCGCCGGCGCGCTGACGATGGTCTACCCGTTTCTCCTGATGCTGGGCGGCAGCACCCTGAGCGGCGTGGACGCCCGGGAGACGAAGGTCATACCGACGTTCTGGATCGATGACGCGATGCTGTACCGCAAGCACGTCGAGGGTCTCTTTAACGAGTCGCTCGACGCGATGAACTCGGCCTACCACGACAGCGTCACGACGTTCGAGGTGCTCGACCCCCCCGCGGCGCCTAACCGGAAGCTGGCGGCCGAATGGCTTGCCTACCTGAGGGAGAACCCGCCGCCCCCGTATGCCTGCAGCCTGGGCTATATCCAGACGCCGCTTTCGCGGACGTCGCCGCTTTACTCCCGGAAGTTCAGGCGCTATCTCGCGGACACCTATGGCAAGGACATCGGGTCGGTCAACCGGCATCTCGGCTCAAGCTTTGTCAGCTGGAACGCATTCGCCCTGCTCTCTGAAGCCTACCTGATGCGCATCAGCTCGCCCGTCGACACCCCGATGCTCAGGGCGATGTGGGACTTCAAGGCCCGGCAGCCGCAGGGGATGATCTGCTACTTCTCGCCCGAGGGGTTCTACCGGCGGATGTTTCTGCAGACCAAGTATGGCACGGATATCGCCAGGTACAATCTTGCACACGGCACGCGCTACGCCTCGTACGCGGACGTCCGCCTTTCGCGGCGAATGCCGGAAGGGACGCCGCAGGAGCGGGAGGATTGGGAGCTGTTTGTGCGCAACTCGCTGAACCTGCTCTGGATCAGGGCGGATGATGCGGCGCAGGAGCCATATCGCGCGTGCCTCCGCGCGAAGTACGGAACCATCGCTTTTCTGAACCGCATCTATGGAACGGCCTACGGCGGCTTCGACGAGATCCCTCTGGTCGGTGAAGTGCCTGCCGAGGCGATCGTCCGCAGCGACTGGAGTGATTTCGTGACCGGGTGGCAGTCCCCCGACACGAAGGTGCTGCACGTCTTGCCCTCTAATCTTCTGAGGATCCACAGCCTGGACTTTCAATACCGCGACTACCTGGAGAAGAAGTATGAGTCCGTCGCCGCGCTCAACGCTGCGCTGGGCACGTCGTACGGGAGCTTTCTCGCCGTCGTGCCGCCTCAGCGCGACCTGCACTACCACGAGTTCCTGAAGATGAAAGGCGACGTCCGTCGGGAGTTCATGACCCGCAGCTACAAGGCGGTTGTCGACTACATGATCTACTACGGGCGCGGGATGTACAACACCGTGATCTACTGCCTGCTCGCGGTCCTCGCCGCCCTGATCGTGAACCCCATGGCGGCGTACGCCATGAGCCGGCACAAGATGAAGTCCTCGTATGCGCTCCTCCTCTTTCTGCTCATGACCATGGCGTTTCCGCCGATGGTTACGCAGATCCCCTCGTTCCTGATCCTGCGCGAGTTCCATCTTCTCAACACGCTCGCCGCGCTGATCCTGCCGGGCTTGGCCAACGGGTTCTCGATCTTCCTGCTCAAGGGGTTCTTCGACTCGCTGCCGCAGGAGCTGTATGAGTCCGCCGAAATCGACGGGGCAAGCGAATGGGCCATTTTCTGGCAGATCACCATGAGCCTGTCGAAGCCGATCCTGTCTGTGATCGCGCTCGGCGCGTTCACGGCCGCGTACGGGAATTTCATGTTCGCCCTGCTCATCTGCCAGGACGAGCGGATGTGGACCCTGATGGTCTGGCTGTACCAGCTCCAGCAGCGGAGCGGGCGCGCGGTGGTGTACGCCAGCATCGTCATCGCCTCGCTCCCCACCTTTATCGTGTTCGTGCTGTGCCAGCGGGTGATCCTGCGCGGCATCATCGTGCCGACGGAGAAGTGAGAGTGGACTTGTCATGGACCACCGCGATCTGACATGATCCCGCAGGAATATGCGGCCGGCTGATGGGGCCGAAGAAGTGAGCGAAGGAAAGGACTGACACCCATGTTTGTCGGCATAAGAAGGGTTGCAGTCATCGCGGTGCTGGCGGCTTTGTCCGTGACTTACGACTTGGGCGCTGCTCCCGCGGCCGTCACGGCCCCGGTCGCCAAGACCAACCTCACGACCCGGTTCGATGCCCTCAGGGATCAATACGGGAAGGCCGTGACCCAAATTGAACAGGCGAACCTGTACAAGGCGCAGGACGCGCTGACAGCTTACGGCAAGGGCCTTGACGCCGCCCTGACCGCCCTCAAGAAGCAGGGCAATCTTGACGCGTTCCTGCTGGCCCAGGAGGAGAAGAAACGGTTCGAGGCCGAGAAAATCGTCCCGGAGGTCAGTGGCAAGAAAGATCTGGCCGAGATCGACCGGCTGGCCGGGGAGTACAAGAAGGCCCTGGCATCCGCGCGCGACGGCAACGCGAAAGCGACTTTGGCCCTGAACAAACGTTACGAGCTGGCTTGGGATTCATTCGTAAAGGAGTCGGTGCAGGCCAATGAAATTGAGTTGGCAAAGAAGGCCAAGGAGGAGTTGACGCACGTCCGGTCTGCTAGTGTATCCGTGGCGTCGGCGGACGCAGCGGCAACGGAAACAAGTCCTCCTAAGGACGAGCCGCCTGTGCCGGCAGCGAAACGCACGCTTCCCCAGCCGCTTCGGAGGGGGCTCGTGTTGTGGTACCCGTTTGACAGGGACGAGAGAGGCAGGGCGACGGATGTCAGCGTGAGGAAGAATAGCGGCGAAGTGAAGGGCGCGCGATGGACGTCGAAGGGCAAGGTGGGCGGCGGGTACCAGTTTGACGGCAATGACGACTATATAGACTCCAAGAACGTTTCGCTGGTGAAGGGATTCAGCGGGGTCACCCTCTCTGTCTGGGCTTGTGCATCGGCTAATGTCCAATACGCCGGAATTGCGACAGCTTGTTCCCAGAACAGCAAGGACGTTCTCATGATCGGCGAGGGACCTGCGGGCAAGCGGCAGGCCAGTTTCTACGTGGGCAACGGGGCACGGTATGAGGGCGCGGGATCGTTACCGTCAGGAGAGCTGGAGCCAGGAGCCTGGCATCATATGGCAGGCACTTGGAAATCGCCGAAAAGTGGCGGAGACGGCCTCCTTCGTATTTACTTTGATGGGATCTTGAGTGGCACCAGCGCGCAGCCGTTAGATGGGGTGATCGCACAGACCACATCTCTGAAGATCGGATGGGATGATGTGCCGCTCGGATCGCCTGAAAACCGTCATTTCAACGGGCTCATTGACGAGGTGATGGTTTACGACCGCGCGTTGACGGAAGAAGAAGTCGTGCAAATCTACGACGCGCAAAAATGACGAGAGCAGAAGGCAAATAGGTTGGGGATAACATGAACAGAACATCGATGAGATTTCTGATGCTGGCATTCTTCTTCCTGACCGGCGCGGCATGGGCGGGTCGGGATAAGGCCGAACAGGACAAGGTTGACCTGTCGCTGCGTCTCGTGCTGGACCTTGTGGACGGGTCCCGTGTTATCGGCATTCCGGATGTTCAGTCTGTGCCCATTCATACGTCCTACGCGAAGATGGACCTTTCGCTGGAGGAGATCCGGAGCGTGACGATCGGCGCAGACCACGAGGCTGCTTCCGTGGACCTGCAAAACGGCGACAAGATCAGGGGCGTCGTCAGTCTCAAGCCGATCAAGCTGCAGACGATATTCGGAAAGGTGTCAGTTGGCGCTGAGCACATCAGGGAGATATACGTTATGCGTGGTGTCGGTGCCATTGCGGCGGCGCTGGAGGGGCGACTCATCTTGTACTATTCGTTCGACGTGGAGGAAGAAAGTCGAGCACGTGACGGGAGCACAAAGAAGAACGACGGCCAGGTGTTCGGCGCGAAGTGGACCCCCAAGGGGATTCGCGGGGGCGCCTACCAGTTTGACGGCAGCAATGACTACATAGACTCCATGAGCACTTCGCTTGCCAACGGGCTGGGAGAGGTAACGCTCTCTGCCTGGGCTTGCTCATTCGCCAGTTCCCCGCATGCAGGAATCGCAACGGCCTGTTCCTCGAACAGCAGGGATCTTCTCATGCTGAGCGAGGGATATCCCGGTAAGCGGCAGGCCACTTTCTACGTTGGCAACGGTGCCAGGTATGACGGGGTTAGCGCAGTTCCACCGGGCGTTTTCGCGCCGGGGGCATGGCATCACCTCGCAGGCACCTGGAAATCCCCGGAAAGCGGCGGAGACGGCCTCCTTCGTATGTACTTCGACGGCGCCCTGAGCAGCACGAGCGCTGCGCCGCTGGACGGTCGCATCGCACAGACAACGTCCCTGAAGATCGGGTGGGATGACGCCACGCACGCCTCGCCGGAGAACCGTCGGTTCAACGGGCTCATCGACGAGGTAATGCTCTTCGATAAGGCCATGACGGAGCAAGAAGTAAGGCAGATTTACGATGCCCAGAAGGTGCCCGCAGTGGAGGTCACCCCTCCGTGATGGCACGAAAGGACTGACATATATGTTTGTCATCATAAGAAGGGCCGCAGTCATTGCGGTGCTGGCGGCTTTGTCCGCTACTTACGCCCGGGGCGCTGCTCTCGCGGCCGACACGACTCCGGTCGCCAAGACAAATCTCACGACCCGGTTCGAGGCCCTCAGGGAGCAATACGGGAAGGCCGTGATCCAAATTGAACAGGCGAACCTGTACAAGGCGCAGGACGCGCTGACAGCTTACGGCAAGGGCCTTGACGCCGCCCTGACCGCCCTCAAGAAGCAGGGCAATCTTGACGCGTTCCTGCTGGCCCAGGAGGAGAAGAAACGGTTCGAGGCCGAGAAAATCGTCCCGGAGGTCAGTGGCAAGAAAGATCTGGCCGAGATCGACCGGCTGGCCGGGGAGTACAAGAAGGCCCTGGCATCCGCGCGCGACGGCAACGCGAAAGCGACTTTGGCCCTGAACAAACGTTACGAGCTGGCTTGGGATTCATTCGTAAAGGAGTCGGTGCAGGCCAACGAAATTGAGTTGGCAAAGAAGGCCAAGGAGGAGCTGACGCGCGTCCGGTCTGCAATCCCGGCAGCTGCGGCGGAGCCGGCTGGTGCAGTGAAACCAAAGCCCATCGGGGATTCGGCAGAGGAGTCGACAGAGGAGGCCGGTGCCCCAAGTTCCGACGAGGAAACGCCGGCGGGTGCGCCGCCGAAAAGTGGCCTCCCCGCGTCTCTTCAGAAGGGGCTTGTGCTGTACTATTCCTTTGACCGAAATGAGGTCTCTAAACTGACCGACAAAGGCGGGCGTGGGAATCAGGGAAAGAATCATGGCGCAAAGTGGACCGCAAAAGGAAAAGTGGGTCCGGCCTACCAGTTTGCCGGCGGCAGCGACAGCGGAGACTGGATCGAAGTGGAGAACAGCGCCAGTCTTTCCTCCCCGCAAAGCACACGGCAGCTGACAATCTGCCTGTGGATAAAGCCTGACTCCATGCCGGCGGGCGTTATCGATCTGGTGTGCAAGGGCGGGAACTGGCCGCCCAATGCCAATGACGGCTACGAACTCCTCATCAATAGATCCTGCTTTGGACTTTGCAGTGGCGGCCGTACGGCTTCTACCTCCAGCCGTTGGATGGAAAACCGCAGGGGCGGAGAGTGGATGCATGTGGCCGTCACGCTGGACGCAGCGGCCGGCAAGGTCACGTTCTACATCAATGGCAATGACACGCGGGACGTGACCGAGGACGGTGACGGGGACTGGGGCAGGGCAAAGCTTGCCGTCCCCAACAAGTGTTATATCGGGAGGCCGGATCCGGAGCACCACGTCAACCGGTCCTGGTTCGACGGTTCGATGGACGAAGTCATGATCTTCTCCCGCGCGCTGACGGCGAAGGACGTCAAGGAACTCTACAACGCGCAGAAGTGACGCTGCCCTTGCCGCTATGAGTGTGGACGTACTGATCCTCAATACCGGCGTGGCTGATTTCCGCCATGAAGCCTTCGATTTTGCCGACGCGCTTGCGGGGCAGGGGGGGCTTGCTTTGTGCGAACCCTGCGACATGCCGCAATACTCCCAGGACCAGTTCCGGGCTTGGATTGAAGAGGGGCGGGTAACGGCCGGCGGCCCCGGGAACAGCGCGCCGCTGATGGCCGGGGCCGGTTTGAAGGTCGCGGTGGGCGTCAATCTGGGCAAGGGGAGCTACGGAGGACTGGACGCGCAGGGGCGCTTCTTTCACGACACGATGACGGCGCACGGCATCGATATGTCGGCCACCCATGTGCACCCCGGCCTGCCCACCGGAACGACGTTCATTCACAAGGTTCCGGCTGGAGAGCGGGGCGGCATTGCCTACTTCCCCAACGCGAACCACGACTTTGATTTTGAACGGTTCAAGGCGCATGTGGCGCGGCTTGAGCCGCGCATCGTGTATTACATGTATTCCGGCTTGTCCCGCAGGGGCGATGCGAAGGATGGACGCGACCTTGCGGATTTCATGCGGTGGTGCCGGAAGCGGGGCGCGCTGACAATCGCCGACTGCCATACGCTGACCGGGTCCCCGGACGCCGTCATTCGCTCGGGACGGCCAGTTAACGCATACAAGCTCCTTGTGCCGCTGCTGCCCGAGGTGGACATCTTCTTCACGTCGTCGGATGAGGCAAGGATGATCGGGAACACCTTGACGGCGGGAAGCGGCGAAGGGGCTGCAGGTGTGCAGCGGATGGGATCGCCTCACAGAGTGGCCATAGGTAGGGACGGACCTCCGGGCCGTCCGCGGACGCCTCGGAGAGGCGTCCCTACCGATCGGACGTGCTTTACTGAGAACTCGTTGGCAATCCCTGATCTCCTGCAGGCTCTGTATGCAGCCTATCGCGGCGGGGAAAGCCGGACCCGCGTGTTCGGCATCACGGTGCAGGACGGCGCCTACGAGATTCACGCCCGGCCGGACGGAGCCGTTGTCGGGCCGGCGAAGGTTGCATCGAGGTTCATGGACGGCGGCGTGATTGACCTGGTGGGTGCGGGAGACGCCTTCCGGGCCGGCCTGCTCGCGTACATCGCGCGCAATCTGGAGGGCTTCAGGCACGGCTCGATCGACTTTGCCGAGGCCGTTCAGATGGGGAACCTGTTCGCCGCGCGCTTCATCAAGGCGCCTCTTGGCAATCGCTACGCCATGAAGCCCTACGAGACCATGCTCAAGGCGTTGTCGGGTCCGGTCGTGTAGGTGCCGCAATCGCGAATCAAAAGAGATTGCGATTGGCGCGTTCTTGCGCTATGTTCCGCGCCGCTGGTTTTGGGGCGTTGCGTGGTGCGGCGGATTCGTCCTTGCCTTCCGCGCGGAGTACGCTAAAGTGGCTGCGTTTATTAAGGAGTCTAGCAATGGCACGAGTTTGTGATATTTGCGGCAAGGGAGTGAGAGCGGGCACAACCATTGTGCGCCACGGAATGGCCAAGAAGAAGGGCGGCATTGGCCTGCACACGACAGGCATTACAAAGCGCCGGTTTCTCCCGAATCTCCATCGCGTCAGAGTTGTCACGCCCAAGGGCCCGACGAGGAAGACTGTCTGTGCCACCTGCATCAAGAGCGGCAAGGTGACCAAGGCTTGATCGATGTCGGGGTGAGAGAGGCAGGTCTATGGCCGACACACCGAACGAATCAGCGGACATCACGGAGACGGATATCGTCTTTGACTGCCCGCATTGCAGCAAGAGTCTGGTTATCGACTATCGCGGCGCCGGTCTATGCATTCCCTGCACCGACTGCGGGAGTGAGGTCGAGGTTCCAATTCCCGATGGCATGGAACTGACGGACATGGACCGCTCCGATGCGGAGCAGGAGTTTCTCATACTTAACCTTCGACGCTCGCTTGCCGCCGCTGAACTTCGCGTGAGCGAACTCGAGGCCCGGATAGCGGAACTGACCGCGGAGGGCAACAAGCTTGACGACTCGCCCGTGGATACACGCATCCGCCAGGTTGTGCAGATGGTTGACACCCTCGAAGCGCAGAATGCATCCGTAGGAAAGAGCATTCTCTCGATCAGGGAGTTCGCCCTGTCGAATCTGAAGCGCCCGCCGCAGGACTCGTCGCACTCGTAACGGGCTAAGCCCGCAGGTGGCACGATCTCCGCACTCCGCCCGCACCACGTTCCTGACTACTTCTTCGCTTCCAGGGCCGCGATGCGTTCCTCAAGCTTGCGGATGCGATCCTGGGCGCTGGTGTGGATGCCCTCGGCTGCCGCCAGCAGAAGTCCGTTGATCTGGTTCTGCTGATGCCAGAGGCGGTATGTGTAGAACTTGAGCATTTGCCAGATCGCCCGCTTGAGCATGACAAGCGCCCCGCTGAAACGGGCCCTTCGTTCGACGATCTCGAAATCCGAGATGTCGACAAAGACTGTGTCGCGCAGGCAGTCGAGGTAGAACGTAAGGAACTGCTCTTCGCTTTTGAGGTTGGCCAGGTTCAGGCGTTCCGCCCGGGCGATCCGCGGATCGGAATAGGCGCCCTCCGCCATCTTGCGCGCCACGGTAGCCTGAATCTCCGCCACGATGCCTGCCGCGTCAACGCCAGGGGCCGCTCCGATATCGAAAATGCTTTCACTCATGATTGCCCGTGCATCATAGCGCCTGCGCCGGCGCGGTCAAGCTGCAGAATAGGAAATTCGCCGGAAATGTTGCCTTTCTTCTTGGAAATCCCGCCATGATCTTGTATTCGAACATCTGCCCGAAGCCATGACCGACTCGCGACTGGACAAGAGGCCGCGTGCGGCAATAGACATAAAGAGGAGAATCCAGTGAACGTGTACGACAACGGCCAGCCGATTATCAGCAACGAGGATGTTCATATCGCCCGGCACACGCGGCTCAAGCTGCTGAGCGACATGTACCGCCCGACGTACCACTTTGTCATTCCTGAGGGACTCGCTTTTCCGTTCGACCCCAACGGCAACGTGTTCTGGCGCGGCCGTCACCACATGGGCTACATCTACCAGGAATACGGCCAGCATTATTGGGGTCACGTGTCCAGCACGGACCTCCTGCATTGGCGGCATCAGCAGCCCTACCTGGTCCCGACGGTCGACAGCCCGGAGACCAGTATTTTCAGCGGAAACAGCTACCTGGACAAGGGCGGCAAGCGCGTGCTCTGCATGTACCACGGCTGCGGCGCCGGCAACTCCCTCGCCTGGAGCGACGACAAGGATCTGGAGAACTGGCACAAGCTCGAGGGCAACCCGCTTGTTCCAAGTCCTGTCGACTATGAGAAGGCGGACTACACTTCATGGGATCCGTGCGGGTTCATCCACAACAACACGTACTACGGAATCTTCGGCGGCGGGAAGAACACCGTCTGGAAGTCCAAGGACTTGAAGACGTGGACCAAGTGCGGGCCGTTCCTGGCGCACGCCTACCCGGGGATCGACCTTCTCGAAGACATATCCTGTCCCGACTTCTTCCCGATGGGCAAGAAGTGGGTCATGGTCTGCATCAGCCACCGCCTGGGCGCCCGCTACTATGTCGGCCAGTGGAAGAACGAGCAGTTCTACCCCGAATACCACGAGATGATGTCGTACGCCGACAACCAGTTCTTCGCGCCGGAAAGCCACACGGACGACAAGGGGCGGCGCATCCTCTTCAACTGGGTGATCGACGCGCGGAACGACGTCGCGCGGATTCCTTCCGGCTGGAGCGGCATGATGTCGCTGCCGCGCGAGATGAAGCTCGGCAAGGACAACCGCCTGCTCATGCTGCCCGTGGCGGAGCTCAAGACGCTGCGCTACAACGGCGTTACAAAGAATAATGTGACCGTGGCCGCCGGCCGCGAAACCGCCGTGGCTTTCGATGCGGTGATGGACAACGTGCTGGAGATCGATCTGGAACTGACCGGCAGCGCCAAGGAGTACGGCGTCAAGGTGTGCTGTACGCCCGACGGCCGGAGCGAGACGGTCATCGGCTACAACGCCACCGAAGGCAAGCTCTTCATCGACACGAGCCGCACCGGCAAGAACCAGCTCCTCGGCAAGATGATCGCCAATAACGAGCGTAAGCACGTCGAAGCGGCCCCGATGAAGCTGGGCAAGAATGAGCCCCTGAAGCTGCGCATCTTCGTGGACCGCTGCATGCTCGAGGTGTTCGCCAATGACGGGCGTCAGGCCCTGTCGCGAGTGGTTCTGCCGCCCAAGGGCGCCACCGGCATTAAGCTCTTCGCCAAGGGCGGGAGCGCCAAGGCGGCGGCTGTACGGGTGTGGGATATCGCGCCGACCAACGCTCATTGAGGCGGTGTTGTGGTAGTCATTGACGAAGGACCGGCTCCCTGCCGCCTTGTGCGGCAGGTGCCTGAATTTCGGCTCCTGCGCCGCAGGGCGCAGGGAGCCCCATTCTCGCAAATCGACTACTATTGAGTGGCGGGGTTGATTTCGAGGCTTTGACTGGGGGATGGCAAGATGGCTCATGAACCCTTTCACGCATCGGTAGCGGTCACATACTCCGCCAACGGCGGGCTGTCGGGCATCACCAACGCTGCCGCGGACGAGGCATACGCGATTGTTTCCGACGTGTTCGAGGTCGTCACGGATCAGGGGCGGTTCAGCAACGAAGGCGCTGTTCCCTCGGCCTGTCACGCGGGTGACGGGTGGCGGAGTTACGAGTTCGAGGCCGGCTTCTGCCGCATCACTCTGAAGTACGATTTCAAGGAGGCCCAGCCCTGGTTGAAGCGCCGGCTGGTCTTGACCGACCTGCGCAGCCGTTTGGTGGTGGAGAAGGTTGTCCTGGGCCGAACGGTCTTCGGGCGGGCGCCTGCGCATTTCATCAACTACGACACGTTCTGGAATGCGCCGACCGTGGCGTTTCTGCGGTTTGAGAAGGGCGGTGTCTTTTCCGGGATCGAGAATCCTTTTTTTGCCGCCGAGCACAGCAACGGCGCGTTCGACCTCTCGTTCGAGCCGTCTCTCATTCTCGAGCCTGGCGAGGCGTACGAGAGCGAATGCCAGTTCTTTGGCGTGTACAAGCGGACCGGCCACATGCTTGCGGAACACGTGCCCGTGACGCGCCACGAGCCCCGCCCGCGCTTCCGGAATCCGTGCGCGTATATTCCGTTGGATCGCGCCGAGATTCGCGCGATGCAGGAGTTTGCCTGGGACTACCTTGGCCTTGGCGCGGAGCGGTTCCAGTTCATTCTCTACAACTTCTTCTACCCGCTTCCTCAGATGCCGAAGGTTGGTTCGCCGGAAGAGGCTGTCCACCTGAAGATGATCGATACCTTCCACGAATTGGGCGGTGACTTGATCATTTTGAACCCGATGGATCCTTATCGCCTTCCTTCGGGAAGCATGGATAGCTACTGGGACCTCGGTCCGGAAGGCTCCGCCGCCCGCAACATCATGGACCACGCGGCGGGGAAGGGCATCCGCTTCGGCTACTATATGGGCTGCGCTCGACATGGCGACCAGGGCAATGCCGCCGCCCTGCCGTATGCCCCCGAGCAGACCGGCTGGAAGAAGGTGGACGACACCGGCAAGGCGGCGACCGAGAATTGCATGGCGTGCGACGGCTACGCCGACTGGTTCTTCGCCGTGCAACGCAACACGATCGCCCGCTTCAAGCTGGACCTGTGGTCGTGGGATCCGGGCCCTGGCAACGGCCTCTTCTGCCACAGCGACAAGCACGGTCACCTGCCGGGCAAGGGCGCATACAAAGGCTGGCGCAATGCCACAAACCTGATGCGGCGCCTGAAGGAGACTTTCCCGGGAATCTACTTCCAGGCCTTCTACGGCCGCAAGGAGCACGGGCTCTGGGGCTTCAAGTATTTCGACCAGTACGAGTCGTACTGGGAGTGGGGGCCGTACAGCAATGCGACCATGCACGCCGACGTTCACGCCGACCGCCTGAACGCGGACGGAACGCGTTTCCAGAGCTGGTGGAACCAGAACTTCCGGTTCCATCCCAGCCTCCTGAACCATTGCATGGTCCACCGTTTCCAGGAGGGAGTCTGGGACCCGCGGCTGGTCAAGGCCTGGGACCAGCTCGGATGGAAGTACAGCGTCATGTCCTGCCTGGCGGCGGGGGGCGACATCACTACCGTCATCCTGCCGGAGCGCAATGACCTTGTGCCGGGCCTGAAGGAGTTCTACCGGATGTGGCTTCCGTGGGCGCGCCGGACGGCCGGGTATCGGAAGCACAACATCCCGTTCGGCGACCAGGTGCGGCCCGGCGGCGTGGACGGCTGGGCGCGAATCAAGCGGGACCATGGATTCATCTTCCTGTGCAATCCGGGCCCCCGGGCCGCGCGGATCGAGTTCGGGCTGGATGACGAGATCGGCCTCGGCGTGAATGGTCGGTTCACTTTAAAGGAGCTGTATCCGGTGGCGGGCCGGTTCCATTTCGACCGGAAGAGCGGCCAGGGAATTTTTGCGACCGGCGACCGCGTGTCAGCCGTGGTGCCGGCCTACGAGGTCGTTTTGCTGGAGCTGTCGCTATTCTCCGAGGCGCAGCTGCCCATGGTCTTTGGTGTCGGCGGAAACGCACGGTTCGAGAACGGGGTGTTGTCCGTCACAGGCGCCACGGAGGAGCCGGGCGGTCTCGCGGATATTGCCCTGGCCGGGTGGGGCGGGCAGCCGGCCGGGCAGCTGACGGTCAACGGCCAGAGAATTCCGCTGCAGCCCCGGGGCAAGTATGCCTGCGCCACGATCCGGTTCGATGGCCAGCGCCTGCCGCGTCTGCTCGACGACTGGCGGACGGCGGACGGCAAGGCCTTTGTCTTCCCGCGCCACGAGGCGTTCGATAAGGTGTCGCTGAAAACAACATTTCTTGCTGACCCGCAGATTCGGGGCCTCCTTGAGGAGTCTCGCCCGCTGAACCTTGCCGAGTACGAGCCGCTGGTGCCCGAGTGGCGCAAGAACTACGGGGACAGCTTTGTCGGGATGCGGCCGGACCGGCTCTGGTTTGTGATCCCGCTCACCGAGGCGGCCACGGTCGGCGGCATCACGCTCGCCGTGAACGGAGAGCAGGTGCCCGTCGAGTCTTACGCGGCCCATCGGCCGAGCATTCATTACGCCGACCTGACCGACCATATCCAGTGGGGGAAGGACAACGCTCTCCAGCTTGATCTTGTGAAGTTGGGCGCCAACCAGTTCCTGGGTCCTTTGCTCGATTACCCGCCGGCCGCGCAGACGGGGCAGGTGACGCCCTTCCCGGCGTCGCCCCGGCCGCCCGAGGTGGTATACGACCGGCCGGTCGACGCGGATATGCCGGCGCGAGTGCCGAATGGGGATGATCCCGCCGAAAGGGTGCCCTTTATCACTGCGGCGTCCATGGAGCCTGGATACTTCCGCGATGGGCAACAGGTGACCTTCTCCGTCACGGTGGATATGCCTGCCACAGAACTGGAAGGGGTCTACCTTTCCGGCCCTTGGCAGGACGTGCGCATGGAGCATGATGCAGCATCGGGGCGCTGGATGTTCCGCCACACGCACGGAGGGAGGCAGGGCCTGATCATGGACGTTCCGGCCTACCGGGTCTGGGCCGTCTCCAGGCAGGGGCTCGTCAGCGCCGGGAAAGACATTCGCCTGAAGTGGCGGTTCTGACGCGGACATCCGTCGCACTTCACAGGCCAGATATCCGTTGCCAATCCTGCGCCCGTGTATCATTCTGCGCACCGTTATAGGGCGCGTCGCTGCCTTGAACCATTGGAAGCGCAAATCGAACACAGCGATGCCCCGTAATGCGAGAGATCGGGAGAATGAATAATGATTAGCCTGATGTGGCGAGGACGCAGGAAGGCTCTAATGGGGTGCCTGGCGCTTGGCTTGGGCGTGTTTCTGTTCGCCAGCCATGCTTGGGCAGGGATGCCAATTCCGCCCTCGCTGACGGGGCTGGCGAAGGCGCGTCTCCACATAATATCCTTCTTTGTCGCCGCATTTCTCGTCACGTCCTACGCCTTCCTCCTGATATGGAATTCGCTTAGAAAGGGCTTTCCATCCCTCCCCGAGCTGACGTATCGAAGAGCCATAGCCTTCGTGGGGCTTTGGGGCGCAGCCTTTGTCCTGATTCTCACGATGATCGCAGGGGCGCGCGAGCTTATGACTCCCGGCGCATGGCAGAAAGCAGGCCCAATCTACAAGCTGAACGAGGCCCGGTAGATGACGATAGATAGGCGCAGAGGCATCCGTTTGTTGTATGTCGCGCTTGCGATCCTGCTGTTCCTCTTCCTGCTCAGCGGCATGATAAGTTTCATCGTGCTTCCGGTCGAAATACTGTTTCATTTCCTCTTTGGGTGGCTGTTCTTCCTCAGGGACGTTGGTCCTTCCGTACGTCTGTTCTGGCCGTCGATCATCACGGGCATCATCGCTTTCTTCTTTGTCCTCGTCGGGGCTCATTCTGCGATCAAGTGGTGTAGAGGAGCCGGGCAGCCCGGCGACTCGAAAAGTGGGGGCACCTGGAAGTCTCGTTGGAGCGTGGCCGCAGTGCTGCTTATTGTCATGGCATTCGTCGCCGGCATTTGCATGACCGGGCTTGTTCACCAGTTGTACTGGTTCTCCCGCGATGGTTCGCCTGTGCGCACGTTCCGGGTGTATGCCATGGAGCGGGCCTGCGTCAATAATCTGCGTATTATCGATGCGGCAAAAGTGCTGGCGGCGCGCGACAACAGGTGGCCTTCGGGCAGCGACTGCGACAGCGCTACCAACAGGGCGGTCATCAACGCATTCATTAAGGGCAACACAACCCCGCAGTGCCCCGAGGGCGGAACCTATACATACAACCCGGTCGGGACGAATCCGGTATGCAGCATTGCAGGGCCTGCGCCGCATGTCATGCCGTAGGGATGCAGAAGGCGGAGTGCCTCGTGCTCCCGCCGCGTAGGATGAAGTTCGGCAACGGCCGGGCCAGGATCTATGGAGACGAAGATGCAAAATGCGAAGTGTGACCGGGCAAATAGCCTCGACGACTGCAATGTAACCTGGAATTCGCCGAGCGAGGACTCGTTCGGCTCGATGCCGCTGGGAAACGGCGATGTCGGCGCCAATGTCTGGGTCGAGAAGAACGGGGATCTGCTGTTCTACATCAGCAAGGTCGACGCATTCGATGGCGGGCATTTGCTGCCGAAACTCGGGCGGGTGCGTGTGCGGTTCAGCCCGGCCCTCGCGGCGGACGATTTCGAGCAGACGCTTGCCCTGCGCGACGGCGCGATCATGATCCGCGCAGGCGGCGTGGACTTGCGGGTGTGGGTGGACGCGAACAGCCCGGTGATTCGCGTGACCGGCACGAGCAAGAGCCCCATGGACGCGGTGGCCAGTTTTGAAACGCTGCGCGACTGTTCGGAGCTGGATGACAAGGCGGATCGGCTCGCATGGGGCTATCGGAATACGTCGTCCATGTGGATCGAGCGGGTCCGCTTGCAGAACACGCCCGAATTCGCAGCCCGGGTTGTGGACCCGATCATCCATCGCACGTCGGGCTGCCGGCTGAGCGGGACGGGGTTTGTGCGCGAGGGCGTGCGGGCGCTGCGAATGCGCGGCTGCAAGACGGTGGACCTCGCGGTACGCGTCCTTTCCATCCAGACCGGGACGCTGGCGGAGTGGTACGCGGAGTTGGAAGGAGCGGTGGCTTCGGACTGGGCTGCGCACCAGCAGTGGTGGCGGGTGTTCTGGGCGCGCAGCCATATCTTTGTGCACGGCTGCGGCGACGGGCCCGTGCAACTGGACCCGTGCCGGTTCACGCAGTTCCCGCAGGGCGCGGCGGCCTACAAGGGACACGGCGAGGTGGGCAGCGCGGAGAACGCATTCCAAATCTCGCAGCGTTACGCACTGGAACGCTTCTGCGAAGCGTGCGCCAGCCGCGGCGCTGTGCCGCCGCCGTTCAACGGATCAATCTTCACGATGGACATGCCGGACGGCGTTCCGTCGCTGTTGGGCGGCGGCGCAAAGTCGCCGGACTACCGGGACTGGGGCACGCTCCCGTTCATGTGGCAGAACACGCGCCTTCCGTACTGGGCCATGGCGGCGCGCGGCGATTACGACACGCTTCTGCCCGGCTTGAAGTTCGTCCGCGCCGGCCTCGATGTGTGCCGCGACCACTGCCGCCACATCTTCCGCCACGACGGCGCGTTCATCATGGAGGCGAGCCTGTGGCACAACGTCGGCGTGTTCGACCCGAACAACATGCCGCAGCACCTGCGCTATCACTTTCTCCCGTCGATCGAAATGCCGGCGCTCATGTGTGAATATTATGAGCACACCGGCGACCGGGCATTCCTGGAGACGGTCCTGCTGCCGTGCGCCGACGAGTTCGTCCGGTTCTTTGAACTGCACTTCCCGGGGCGGGACGCCCGAGGCAAAATGATCGTGGAGCCGGCCGCGACGGTGGAGACGTACCAGCCGGTGTCCAACCCGAACACAGAGATCACCGGGCTGCGCTATCTGCTGACCAAACTTGCCGCCTTCGACGACAACCCGCGGTGGAGCAGGCTGCTCGGCGAGTTGCCGGATGTGCCCACGCGCCTCATCAGGGGCCTCGAATTGCTCGCCGCGGGCGAGAAGTACGAATCGGGCCGCGAGATCTGCGAGACTCCGGAGCTGTACTCGGTCTACCCGTTCCGGCAGGTGTGGCTTGGTAATGACAAGCTGCTCGCGGCAGGGCGCCAGTCCCTGCACGTCCGGACCGTCAGCCTGGACGGCACGGTGGACGGGCAGGCGGTCGAGACGGGCGGATGGCAGACCGTTTCTGTGCAGGCTGCGTACCTCGGGCTGGCGCGCGAAGCAGCCCGCCTGATGAGCATCAACTTCAACGACCAGTTCGTCAGCTGGTGCGACAACGTCGATCCGGACGCCCCGTGGCCCAGCCGTCCGCGCGCGCGCTTCCCGGCCTTCTGGGAAACGAAGATGGATTACACGCCCGACAATGACCACGGCGCGAATTGCGCCAACGCGCTCCAGAGCATGCTGCTGCAGAGCGACGGCAGGAAGATCTTCCTGCTGCCGGCATGGCCGGAGGACTGGGACGTTTCGTTCAAGCTGCACGCCGCCGGCAACACCACGGTGGAGTGCGAGTACCGCGACGGCAAAGTGCAGGCGCTCAGGGTCGAGCCGCCCGCGCGCCGGGCCGATATTGTGGACATGTCGTCCCTTGAGAACCGGATCCGAGCCCTGGTCAGCGTTGCGTGCGCCGACCGGAACTATCTCTTTGGCATTCCGCCGATGCTCGACGGGCTGCCGAAGCCGGGAAGGACCACCGGCCCGTGGCTCGCCAAGTACGGCGAGAGCGTGACGGGTGTGCGCGCCGGCCCGTGGCCGGGCTGTGTCTATCGCGATAACATCGTCTACGTCCACAGGCTCGACGGTCCGATCAAGCCGCCTGCGATCCACGCGAAGCTGGTCTCGTCAAAGCAACTCAGCAGCACGATTCTCAAGCTGGAATATGACCGGCCGGTGGAGCCGTTCGCGCTCGCCGCGCCATCGGAACGTTCGCTGACGGCGGGCCGGAGCAACACGTCCGTCGATCTCGGCCAGATGCGGACCTTTGACCGGCTGGAGTTCACAATCGACAATCCCGGGCACCGCCGCGGGCAGGGGAAGGCATTCAACCTGGAGGTCTGCCAGGACGACGGATCGTGGCGGAGCGTTCACGCCGGGCAGGTCTTTGGTTCGATTTACGCCAAGCGCTTTGACCCGGTCACTGCACAGCACGTCCGCCTCAGTATCAGTGCGGCCGTGCGTCAGTTCGATCTCTTTGCAAATCGCGGTGAAGCGCGGAAGTGATCAATGCAGGCGCTGGACATTTACAGCAAGCTGCCGAAGACCAACTGCGGCGACTGCGGTGAGTCGGCGTGCATGGCGTTCGCGCTGAAAGTGCGGACGGGCCAACGCAAGCTGTCCGATTGCCCGCACGTTGAAGAAGGGGGCGGCGGGCGGGCATCCGCAAGGCTGTCACAGTCGAGGACTCCTACGAGCAAGCATGTAATCTGCTTGAGGCACAGCTGCGGGATGCGGACTTCAAGGAAGCGGCGGCGGCGATCGGCGCAGAGTATGATCCCCTGAGGGACGTTATCAGTCTGACGATGTTGAACAGCCCGGTCGAGGTGCGCAGGGAGGGCCTGTTCGAGAATGGCGCGCATTGCCGGGATTCCTGGAACAAGCTCATTGCGTACGACTACGTGCTGCGGAAGGGGAGCGCGCCGCTGGCGGGTCAGTGGGTTCCTTTCGAGTATTTTCCGAGAACACCTTCTCATGTGAAGGCATTTCAGCAAAGGGCGGAGGCGCAGCTGGCGCTGGTGTTTGAGAAGAATCCGGCCAGCCTCTGTGCGCGGATCAGTATGCTGGGAGGGGTTGATTCGCCGGGCGAGGCGAAGGCTGACCTCGCCTGCCGTCTGGAGCTCTTACCCCGGCTTTCGCTGTATCTTCAGTTCTGTGCTGCTGACGATGACTTCCCTGCGGGTTGTAAGCTCTTTGTGGATCGCAGCGCGATTCACTATCTTGATATTGAATACAGTGCCCGCCTTGTGGCCAAGTGTATTGAGCGCGTTGCGGGCAGCGCTTTCTAGATCCAGTATCATTCTTGACTGTGCAAGCTCTTTGCGGGACAATCAACCCATTGCTTCTGTTCTTCCAGCATAGGGATCAGGGGCGCAAGCGCGTGCCGTCGGAATGGCAATGGCTTCCCTGCAAAAGCATGCAAGCATCTGATATTTCGGGCGTTTATGTAACCGTAGCGGCAGGATTTGCCATATGGTTCATTGGGCAGATGTGGGGCGGCCATAAAACGATAAAGAAAGGCCCCTCAAAAGTCGGCAGGTACGTGTCTCTCTTGGGCGGGCTGGTTTTTGCAGTTGGCGTGTACGCCGGACTCAAGGGGCCTTTGACGATTGGCCGCTTGAATCTCGATCGGTTCCCGTTCTTTAAGATCCTTGAACAGCGGAACGCCGAGGCCTTGACTTACGCGATCGCGAGTCTGAACATCAAGCGGGAGCCGTCCATCGGTTGGCACGGCGCCATGAAGACCTCGCTGCAATACACGGTGAAGAACAACGGCGGGAAGGAGATCGGACGCCTGACCGTGCGGCTTCTGACAATCTCCGGCGCACCTTTCCTTCGAACCGTGCACGGCCCTTTCCCTCCGGGGCGGGCCACCGTTTCGGTTGTGGAACTTCCTTCGAGTGTGTCTCCGGCCTACTTTTGTCGCGCCCCGGCGAATGAGGGCGAGGTTGTCGAAGCACGGTTCTGATCCATCCGTTTCGCGACTCGTTTGCCTGCAGGTGACGAGTCAGGTATTTGGAAGCAAAGGCTACGGTATGGCGAATTGTGTGAATGCGATGGGCGAAGTACTGTTTCATCGTGGTGAGACTTGTGTTGGGCCGATATTACTCAATGCCCATTTGTTTGGATGCAGTGGCTGAAGAGTGAACATGCGTAACGACTTCTGCAGAATGCAGCTGAGGCAAGGTGTCGCTGCCTGGCTTGGTGCGGCGCTTCTTGGTTTAGCCGTGGCCGCGCGGGGCGGAGACCTTGTCATCAGTGAGATCATGTACAATCCGGTTGGGGCCACCAATCTGCCTACCGATGGCGAGCAGTATGAGTTTGTTGAAATCTGCAACACGGGACCCACGTCAGTGGTTCTTGCCGGGAGCTATCTCACCAACGGTGTGAGCTTCGTCTTTCCTTCAGGCCGGAGTCTCGGGCCGGGCTCGTATCTGGTCGTGGCAAAGAACCTGACAGCCTTTGCGGCCCGTTACCCCCTGGTCACGAATGTTCTGGGCAGCTACTCCGGCAAGCTGGCCAACAGCGGGGATACGGTGACGCTGAAGAATGCGGCAGGCGTCAGTCTGTTCGGGGTGACTTTCGGCGACGGTCCGAAGTGGCCGCAGGCGGCGGACGGCCGCGGCGCATCCCTGGTGCTTGTCAATCCGGAGGGCGATCCGGACGATCCGTCGAGTTGGAGGGCGAGCAGCGAACTGCACGGCAGCCCGGGCAGCGTGGGTCAGCCTGCGGTGTGTGATATCGTCATCAATGAGATTCTGGCGCACACGGATCCTCCGCTGGAGGACGCGATTGAACTGCACAATATCACGACCAACGCGGTCAACATGACCGGGTGGTATCTGAGCGATGACCCGGTCGTGCGGAAGAAGTACCGGATCACCAACGCCGTGGTGCAGGCGAATGGCTACGCGGTGATCTACCAGCACAGTTTTTCCAGCACGAACGACCCGAAGACGACGCCTTTCTCGCTGAGCGAACTGGGCGAGGCCGTATACCTGACTGCTGCCAACGCGCAGAGCAACCTTACGCGGGCTGTGGCTTTTGTTGATTTCGGCGCTTCGAGCAATGGTATGTCTTTCGGTCGGTATCCCAACGGAACGGGCGACCTTGTTCCAATGGCAGAGCGCTCCCTGGGCGGGTCGAATGGCCTGCCTCGGGTAGGCCCGGTCGTGATCAGCGAGATCATGTACCATAACCCCGGGGACGATCCGCAGGCCGAGTATCTGGAACTTCTGAACATCGCAGCCGGTCCCGTTCCTCTTTTCGATCCGGACTTTCCCACGAACACGTGGCGCATTGCGGATGGCGTGAACTTCGTTTTTCCGACAAATGTGGTTGTTCCTGGGGGAGGGCGCTTGGTTGTAACGGGCGCGACCAATCTTCCGGCCTTTCGAGCAATGTACGCCCTGTCCGCCGACGTGCCGGTGTATGGCGCGTGGAGCGGAAGACTCGATAACGCAGGGGAGCGGATCCGGCTGGAAGTGCCCTCCACGCCTGAGACGAACATGGTCCCGTATGTACTGATTGAGGACATCGATTATGACAGTAGCGCGCCGTGGCCCACGGCCCCGGACGGCAAAGGCTCCTCCTTGGAGCGGCTTGATCCTTCGAGTTACGGCAACGTTGCTGCTAACTGGTTTGCGGGGGCTCCGGGCGGAACGCCCGGACGCGCGCCGCTCGGGGGATTCGTCAATCCATCCCTCTTTCCGACTTCGCCAGTGCCCGGCGGCGTGTTCACGGCTACGGTAGCCATGGTGTCGGCTTCTCTGCCGACTCAGGTCCTGTTCAGGTCGGCGATCAACGGCCTGGAGAACACCTACGTGATGCACGATGACGGAACGAATGGCGATGCGATCGCAGGCGATCGGGTGTACGCGGCGGTGGTCGCCAGCCCGGCGGCTGACGTCTGGGTGTACCACAGGTTTGAGGCTTACGGCACCAATGGTCAGAGCGCGTCGCTGCCGGCGTCGACTGGGGGTTATCTCCCGTCCCCGACGCTTACGGTCCGGATGTCGGGGGGCGGCTTGCTGACCAATGTGCAGCCCACGAGCGCTTGGACGACCTACACGTACACGGGCTCTGCCACCCATTCCAATCTCTTTTACGTGTATCTCGATGCGGCGGGGGAAGCGCTCGTGGACGACCTCTCCGTGAAGGAGGAGGACTCCCAGGTCGAGAGCATGGCGGGCGGCGATTTCAGCGGCCCGCTTGTCGGGTGGAGCCCGGCCGGAACGCACGCTGGGACGTATCGGGAGGAACTGCAGGAGGAAAGCGGAAACGGAGTAATGCACCTCATGGCCACAGGCCCGGGCGGAGGCCTCGCTGATTCTGCGAGCGCCCTCCTGAGCCCGCCCGTTACAACCGGTCGCACCGTCATCGTGAGCTTTCGAGCACGGTGCGCCACACTCGCGGCGCCCCAGTGGTTCTGGGCCGCCGCTGGAGCGCCGCCGGCGGACGTGGTTCTGAACGAGATTATGTATCATCCGGTGGATACCAATGAATCCGCCCTGGAATACGTGGAGCTGTACAACCCGCTGGCGGTGACGAGTTCGCTGGGCGGCGCGCGGCTGGAAGGGGTGGGTTTCACGTTTTCAGCCGGGACGGAACTGGCGCCGTACTCATATCTTGTCTGCTGCGCCTCGCAGGAGGTGATCCGGGCGACGTATGGCATAACGAACACCGTTGGCAACTGGTCGGGCCGCCTTCAGAACGATGGGGAAACGCTGAGGCTGCTCAACTCGTACGGGCGTGAAATGGACCGGGCCACCTATTCTGACCGCGCCCCCTGGCCTGTGGCAGCGGACGGCATGGGCCCGTCCCTCGAGCGGATCTCCGCCGACAGCGCTGCGTCATCCAGCGTAAACTGGGCGTCTTCGCAGGCCTCCACGAACTGGCAACACCTGGCATGGACGGGGCAGGTGAGCGCGGCGAACTCGGGCATACTCTTCTACCTGGACTTCGAGGGCAAAGTGACAGTGGATGATGTGTCCGTAAAGGCGGAGGGGTCAGCGAACGAGCTTGTCGCCAACGGAAGTTTTGAGGCCGGAACCAATGGATGGACCTTCCTGGGGAATCATGTGACATCCCGCGCCGTGCCCGGCACGGGCAGGTCGGGGAGCCAAGGTCTCGTGGTCGTGGGGAACGCGACGCGGCTGGTCGTCCAGTCCGGGTCCGGCTATTCCCTCACGGTGTACGGCGATCCGGAAAGCAATGCCGTGGCTTCGTTGCCGCTGGCGGTGTCTAACGGGCAGAATTACGTCGTGTCGTACTGGGCCCGCCGCGACGGACTGGGCGAGAGCCTGTATGCCGTGGCGGATCCCGTTACAAACCGGGTCTCGTTCGCTACGCGCGGAACGCCCGGCGCGGCCAACTCTGCAGCCGGGCAGTCCCCCCCGCCTGGTATATCAAGCGTTACCACCCTCTACGACGTGTGCCCGCCCGGCACCGCGAATGTGGTGCGGGCAAGGATGACTTCGCCTTCACTCGTTGCAGGCGTCCAGCTGCGCTACAGGGCCGTAAGCTCGAATTCTTATCGCTTCGCGGACGCGTCCTACACGAACCTGACGATGCTGGACAACGGCGTTACCCCGGACCTTCTTGCGGGCGACGGCGAGTATGCCGTGCAGGTGCCGGTTGTGTCTTCCGTGCCGCGGATCGTCCGCTATCATGTGCTGGCGACCGGCACGAGCGGCTCCGTTGCGCAACTGCCGGCACCTGACGATCCGAGCCGGGATTTCGGGTACTGGATCAGCGGCGCCTCCATCCAGACGGCTCTGCCGAACTGGCAGCTCTTCGTTGACGGTGATCCGGTGACTTACCCCGTCTCGAAGCGCGCGTGCGCCGTGAGCCCGTCCGGCAAAGTGTTTACTGATGTGAGGGTGCGGCATCGCGGCTATCCCTATCCCCTGGAGCCTGAGACGAGCGGCATTGCGGTTCGAATGAACAAAGGGCGGTTGCTCGATACGTGGTTTGCCGACGGACAGGACGGTATTGATTTGCGACACCGTGGCAATCTGTCCCAGTGGACGCAGCAGCGAGTGGTGAACGAGGTCCTCGCGTATGAGCTTCAACGGCAGATCGGCTTGGCGACGCCCCGGGTGCGACATGTGTGTCTGTGGATCAACGGCGCGGCGACCATAACGACGGAGTTGGAAGCCCCCGGCGAGGCGTTCCTGTCCGGAAACAGTATCGGCAAGAACGATTTCGTTTCTCGCTCCGGCTACGGAGGGCGGGGCATGGTGGGCGGGGATGAAACGCAGGACAACTTTAATGCGGTCTATGACCTTCTCGCCAACGTCACCGGCGCTGATAAGAACGAGAGCGTGCGGACGAATCTGTGCTACGAATCCGTCATGTACGCGATGGGCCTGCTTTCCCTGACCGGCAACGGTGATCAGTATTTTGATTGGAATATGTTCCAGCACAGACGCGCCAGCGACGGCCGCTGGTGCCAGTATCCGTGGGATACGGATTTCAGCTTTGACCCGCTCCCGTCGGGGAGTTTCTTTGCGCAGACCACTCTTCATCCCTACTACCAGACGCCGCTGCACCCCAGCATCGCGTCGGGCGTAAGAAGCCATCTTCTTGGCAAAACGCTCTTCTACCCGGAAACCGGGACGGACTCGGAATACACACTGCCCTACCGGCACCGGCACCAGATGCTGTTGTGGCGCTATTTCAGCACTCTCTATTCGACCAACAACCTGTTCCCGCGCCTGAATGCGCTGCGGTCAAGCTTGACGCCTGCCTATGTGCAGATCGGCGCGGACCCGGCGCTGATGTCGAATCAGGTCGCGGCCGTCAAGGCCTTCATCGCGGAGCGGCGGGAGTTCTTCCTGAACGGCGTGTGGTCCGACAAGAATACGAACATTTGGAATTCTGCCAACGTGTACAATCCTTCGAACGTTGTCATTAACGAACTGATGTGTCAGCCTCTCACGGGCCCGGAGTATCTCGAGCTCTATAATCCGGGGCAGCAGGACATAGACTTGAGCTGGTGGACGCTGAGCGTAGGCGCGGAATCCTATCACCTTCCGCACGGCACTATGATCGGGTCGCACAAGTACCTCGTGATCACCGATAACGAGGCGAGCCTGACGAATACGTACTCGTCGCTCGCGGACGGCGCAAACCTGGTGGAGCGCTATCCCGGCTATGGGCTCTGGGACTGGCCTGTCACGTGGACCGCGGCAACTGAATATGCGACCAGGATCGTCCAGGTGCCTGCGCTGTCGCTTGCCAACGTGAGCGCATCGGTAACGCTCACCGACCTGCTGGGAAAAAGCATAGACAGCGTGGCCTACTCCAACACCCCGCCTTGGCCGGCTTCCCCCGGGGTCTCGATTGGACTTGCTGATGCGCTCGCCGACAACGCGCTGCCCGCCAGCTGGCGCCTGAGCCTGGGGGTGGGGTCGCCGGCCGCTTTCAATTCCCTGGTGCCGGGCCCGACCATCGAGGTCACCCCGACTGGCGGCAGCTTTGGCTTTGTCCTGACGGGCTCAACATCCAACGTGACATTCGCGGTACGAAACGCCGGGTCCGGGACGCTATCGGGCGGCGCAAGCGTGTCCGCGCCGTTCTCGATCGTGTCCGGTGGCAGCTACAGTCTGGCCGCCGGGCAGAGCAGCAGCGTGACGGTTCGCTACAGCCCGGCTGCGGCCGGCACGAACGGGAGCACCTTGACGTTCACGGGCGGGGGCGGGACCACTCGACAGTTGACGGGTACCGGGTATGTTTCGCGCACCCTCAAGGTGGTCAGCCCGTACGGTTCGCCGCAGCCCCCCGTCGGAACCAGCGCGCGGCAGTACTATGGGGCGCCGACTTCGGCGTGGATTGACAACTCTCCGGACGACAGGGGAACCACCCAATACGTGTGCAAAGGATGGACGGGGACCGGCAGCGTGCCGGCCAGCGGGAATGGCACGAATACGGGCCCGTTCCTGCTTGTCAATAACTCGAGCATACTGTGGCTTTGGATCACGAACTACCGGCTGACCACGCTGACCTCCGGAAGCGGCTTCGTGAATGTGGGAAGCGGTTTGTACGCCGCCGGCGCCAGCGTGACGATCCGAGCCACTCCACTCGGAAGTGCGCGATTCTTCGGGTGGGCGGGGGATCTTGCGGGGGCGTCCATCAGCGGGTCGAATATCACAGTCAAGATGACGTCCGCGCGGTCCATTCGGGCCAACTTCGGGCTGAATCTGAGCGTGCAGGCGGCCGGGCTGGATGGCTCCTCGAAAACGGCGACGATCGGGGTGGCGCCTAACGATTACTTCAATAGGGCGTCAGGCGCGACGCCCTTCACGTTCGCCTATGCGGAGGGCTCGACCGTGGCGCTTGCGGCGCCGCTCACGCTGGCCGGCGGATGGCGGCTGAGCGGCTGGGCCGGCGTGGATACGCAGTCGGGAAGCAACGCGACCGTCACCCTTATGAGCAACACTGTTGTCCGGGCCCTGTATGGTCCGGCGCCTGTGGTGGTCATTACCAACCCGACGACGAGCGCTTCGCTCACGACCACCAACCGCACGCTGGATATCAGGGGCAGAGCGTCGAACCGCTGCGATATCGTCCGGGTCGAGGTCTCGAGCACCCGCAGCGGAACGTGGCCGTGCACTGGCACCACGAACTGGACCTGCGCCGGCGTGACGCTCTACAGCGGGGTCAACGTGATCACAGCGACTGCGTATGACATCTTTGGCAACAGCGCGAGCGATGCGCTGACGGTCACCTATTCCTCGAGGTTTGCAGGCCTGCAGAGCCTCGCCCTTCTGGGCGGCGCGGTGGTTCGGGACGTCCGCATGGGAGACAGCCTTGTGCCTGGCTCCACGAACAGGATTCAGTGGCAGGTGGAGTCTTATGAACCGGTTCTCTCCGGGCTGAAGATAAGGCTGCCGCCCGGCGGCAACGTGACGAATGTCACATTGAACGGCGTTCTGGTCGGATCCACGGACGGCACGGCGGCGATCGGGGAGTGGCGCAGCAGGCTGTTCAGCTTTGAGTCAGACTGGGTTGTGCCGGATATCGTGGGGCTGTGCCGCGTGCGGTTCCTGACGTCGCGGCTGGACGGGTTCGCGTACATGATTGCGAACGTTCCCTGCGATACGGACGCGCGTCCCTACGGGCCCGACGGCAAGGAGATCGCGCGCGATATCGTCGGGGTAGGGCCGGCGGCGGCCGGCCAGAGCCAGACGCTCCAAAAGGCTGCAGTGGCGTTCGAGAAGCTCGATCAGAGCCAACTCCGGGCCGGGTGCGTCGTGCAATCGATCCAGCTGGGTGACGTGCTGCTCCCCGGCAGCGTGGCCACATGCCGATGGAGCGTGCTATGCTACCCGCCGGTGAAATCGAGGATACGGATTGATCTGCCCTCCGAGGCTGACTTCATGGGGACGGGAGCGCTCAAGACCTCTTCCGGCGCCGCGTGGCGACTTCCAAAGACCGGCAAGCTGGTAGAATACAATGGCCTGCTGGCCAACGATTCGCTCGACAAGGCAGGGAATAGCTATGCCGCAAAGCTGTACGCCTACCAGTGCATCTGGACGGTCCCGAACGACCCCGGCCCATGCAGGATTAGCTTTGAGGTGGCACCGGGGAGTCTCACAAATTGGATTGGCGCAGTATTGCCCGATGGCGCCGATGGCCGGATCGTGGGCTCCGAAGGCTTGCAGATAGAGCGGGATATTCAATCGAACGGTATCCCTGCGACGGCGCTGGCAATGGGAGTGACAAACGCGACCGGCAGCCTGGCGTACAGCGGAGATGCTGACTGGTACCAGATCGATGTCGTGACTTCCGGAACCTACCGGGCGCAGACGTTCTTGGGCACGATCCCCGACACGTTGATGAAGCTCTATGGCCCGGACGAACAGGGCGCATTCCTTGAAGGCAACGACAATGCCGTGGGGTTGGCCTCGAGGATCATCAGGCCACTGGCCCCCGGGACATACTACTTGAAGATCACCGCGCCAAGCGGCAAGGTGGGCACGTACAGGGCCGTCGTATCGCCATAGGGGCCGGTGCAGGATGCATCCGCCCGGAGACGGCGCATGTGCATCAAGAGAGATCATCTTGTGAAACCCCGGATTGTTTTCGCCTTTGTCTTGTGCCTGGCGCTGGCCGGGGCCGCTCTCCTCCTCGTGCTTCGAAAGGACGGGCCGGTGGCCGGGTCAGACGGCAGCCGTGGAGAACGGAAGCCTGCCTCTGCCGCGGTTGTCCGTGCCCATGCGCCTGCGGCGTCCGCCCGGGATCTTTCCGACGTCGGGCCCGCCGCCGGCGAGGCCGAAGTGGCTCCGGGCGACGCTGCGGATGACCGTGGTGCGGAGGAAAGCGCCGAGGCCCCGGACGGGCTTGACGACCGTTCCACGGCCGAGTTGTGCCGCGGCTTACGGATCGGGCTGGGCGCAGGAGAATCACGGGAAACGGCAGCCATCTCCGAAGAGCTGATCCGGCGGGGCGACGGCGCGGTGGAGGAGTCGGCCAAGCTCCTCGACAGCGGGAATCGATCGGCCGAGATTGCGGCCATGCGGATTCTGATGCGAATTGGGACTGGCAAAGCCGGCGCACGGGCGATTGTGAAGCTGTATGCAGAGCCGTTTGGCGATGCGAGGGACGCCTTGCTCACGGTGTTCGGGAATGTCCGAAGCGCTGTCGTGGCGGACGCGGTGGTGGATATGCTTGCCCGCGAACGGCGTCAGGAAGGCGTAGCCGCGCTGACCGGAATACTGGCCTGTATGGAAGGATGTGAAGTCGTTGAGCAACTCGGGCGGCGCATAGGGGCCGAGACGGATGATGCGACGAGAGCCTTGTATCTCGCCGCGCTGTCAGGCCTGTCGAAGCCTTCCAATGTCCCGGCGCTCGAGGGCCTCTTGTCCGGGGGGGAGGCAGGGGGCCCGGCGCGCGACGCCGCTGCCAGGGCTCTGGCGAGGGCCGGCAGCGGTCAGGCATGCCGGATACTGGCCGACCATGCCGCCGCGAGCGCAGCGTGCAGGCAGGCTCTGGAAGAAGTTCGGTCCCCCTATGCGCAGAAGATGCTGATGGATATAGCGTCCAGTTCGATGGACGGGTCGGTGCGAAGCGCCGCCATACGATCGCTGGGGCATGTTCGCTCGTCCGAGATCACGGCTTTTCTGCGGAGCCTTGCGCAGGGCGAGCAGGACGCCGGCGTTCGCGCCGCAATCGTAGAATGCCTGCCCGCCGCCAAATAGGCGCCCTACCACCGAGCGCCACCCGTTGACTGAGGCGAGACTGGGCGCATGTGAGTTCCGGGGATCGCCGCCCGCGGGAGATGCGGCGAAGCTCGGA
>CAYRKB010000001.1:88479-104311 GCA_964424705.1 uncultured Victivallales bacterium | reverse complement strand
GGAGCGACAACGGGCAACTCCGACTGGAGATGCGGCGACCCCGCCGCATTCTCTCAGAGCTTCGCCGCATCTCCCCCGGGCGGCGACCCCCGGAACTCACATGCGCCCCCCGCTTCGCCGTACTGCAAATTGGAGGTGCTACGCCGTGGCAGCATGTGATACGGTTCGATCTCTGTACCCCGCCGGAAGGCGTGTGCAGACAGACAGTCCATACCTGCTCATCACGCTGCTGCGCAAGGGCAAAACATCGTTCGCCGACATGGCAAACGCGGCACTCGCAGGCGGCGTGGCCATCGGAGCGACCTGCAACATCGTGGCGCCGGCGACGGCCTTCGGAATCGGCTTGCTGGCAGGGGCGGTTTGTGTCCTCGGGTATGTGTTTGTTCAGCCGGCTTTGGAAGCGCGGCTCAAAGTCGTCGACACCTGCGGAGTTCACAACCTGCACGGGATGCCGGGACTGCTGGGCGCCGTGCCAGGCGTGGCGAAGGCTCAACTCATCGGCATAGGGGTCACCGTGGCACTTGCCCTCGGGTGCGGGCTTCAGGCCGGCGGCCTGATCAGGCTGACGGGCACGCCGCGCCTGGCCTATGAGGACCGCGAGGAATTCGCTGGCGTCGAGTAGCGCCAGAGAAATCGTCCAGGATCAATACGATCTCTCTCAACGTCTGAACGCCAACATCAAGACGCCCCCTGCGACCATGGCGATGCCTGTCCAATCGCGCAGCGAGGGGCGCTCACCTAGAAACGCGAACGCGAAGACGGCGACGAGCACAAGGCTCAGCTTGTCAACCGGCGCGACCTTCGAGGCATCGCCAATCTTGAGCGCACGAAAATAACAAACCCACGAAGCGCCGGTGGCAACGCCGGAAAGCCCGAGGAATATCCACGTCTTGGAAGACAAAGCCAGCGGGTTACTCCACTTTCCAGCAAACAAGACAAACGTCGAAAGGAGCACGAAGACTATTGCAGTGCGAACCAGCGTGGCCAGATCCGAATCGACGCCTTGGATTCCTACCTTGGCAAAGATGGCCGTCAGCGCCGCAAAGACAGCGGATAGAAACGCCCAATACAACCAACCGGTTGAAGTGCTCATGTTGTGACGCTGCCGGCCCGAACGCGAAAGGACACCGCCCACTGACTTGTCAATAGTCCTCCGCTCGACTCTGAAAAGCAAGGAGGAAGAGCCAGCCAGCGGATCGGCGAGTGCCTCACTGGGTTCAAGGAGAACAACTTCAGCACTCCGTGCCCCCGAGGAGACCATTATGGCTGCTTTCTCACTTCTGCGAGTACGAGAACTGATGCATACTTTTGCATTCATCTCTGATAATCATCTTCGATGCCATGAATAGGCGCATGAACAGAAACGCTCATATTTCACTTCCAGCTTTCATGTCTCTACATTAATGGTTATATTGGTATGACATATGCTTAACTCAAAACAGGAGTTTGGTCTTAATCACAGGACATTTCAGTTTGGACAGGTCTTGAAAAGGGAAGGCGTCTACGTGAGCACGGCAAGAAACGGGTTTACATTGGTTGAGATCATGATGGTGGTGGGCATCATAGGCCTGCTGTCCATCATTGCCATGCCAGCCTTCAACAAGGCGCGCAAGGTCTCTCAGAAGGCCTCCTGCGTCAACAATCTGCGCATCATGAGCAATGCGAAGGATCAATCTTCCATGGCCAACATGTGGGCCACCGGCAGAGCCATCGTCTCCGGAACAGATGACGAAACTTATATCCTCACGTATATCAAGGGAAACGTCATACCCAGCTGCCCCACCTCGGGAACCTATGCGTGGCGTCCGATCGGCACTGACCCGGTCTGCAGTCTGAGCGCCATTGGCCACGCCTTGGCGAATTGACGGCGGCAGACGCCAAGGTGCAGGCTGCCTGCGTCCATCGGCTCCAGCAAGTTTACAGAAGGCATCACATTGCAGCCGTCACGGGCGGGACGGAACCCCGGGCTGCTTCGCCAACGATGGGCACCTGAGCGGCGACGGCTGGGAGCGTGTCGCCAGCGCGCCGGCGGACGTTGCCCGGCGTTGACGGAAACGACGATCCGGGTGTAATCTCAGACCCGTACAGCAACACCAGACGAGGAGGACGCGCAATGAAGAAGGCAGCGGTTTGTGTTTTAGTTGCGGCGGTGGGTCTGGCGGGCGCGGCGACGACGCGCGCGGAGGATGCCAAAGGGAACCTTCGGTACAGCATCTCGGTGAGCAAGTTCGAGAACAAGGCGGGCTGGTCCGGCCAATGGGATATCGGCGACGCCTGGGGCGCCGTGCTGACCGATGCGCTCCAGCAGTCCGGAAGGTTCATTGTCCTCGGGGAAAAAGACATGCGCCAGGAAGCCATGGCCGAACAGGATCTGGCCACGAGCGGGCGGCTGGCTGGCGGCACGAAGGCGCCCAAGACAGGCCAGATGACGCCGGCGCAGCTTCTCGTCAAGGGCGATATCACGCACGTGCAGGACAGCACCACGGGCGGCGAAGGCGGCTTCAGTTTCAAGGGAGTGCGGCTCGGGGGCGCGAAAGATGCCGCCGAAATCAACATTACGATGTATGTCGTAGACTCGACAACCGGCCAGGTAAAGGCCTCTAAGAAGGTCGTCGGCAAGGCGGGCAAGCGTGGCATCAGCGTCGGCTACAGCGGCGGCGCGCTGGGCGGCTTGACCGGCGACCTCGGCGGCTTCCAAAAATCGAACGTGGGCAAGGCCACAGAGGACGCGGTCGCGCAGGGCGTGGAGTTCCTGACCAAGCAGCTGGAAAGCATTCCCTGGGAAGGCAGCATCGCGCTGGTGAAGGACGCGAAAATCGTCATCAACCGCGGCGCGCGCGAGGGCGTGGCCGTAGGCCAGCAGTTTGTTGTGGGTGAGGTCGAAGAGGTCAAGGATGATGACACGGGAGAAGTGCTTGATCGCTCCGTCAACAAGATCGGCACGATCAAAGTCACCGAGGCGAAGGAAAAGATCAGCAACTGCGAAGCCGTCGAGGGCGCCGGCAAAATCGCCAAGGGCATGACGATCCAGCCGATGTAACGCGAGCACCCATGGAAGAATCCGAACCAACGATCGAGGAGTTCGTCGCCAAGCTCCGCGCCGAACTGCCGGATATCCGGCCGAACGGTGAAGAAGATTGGGACTGGAGCTGGGCCGATGAAGGCATGGATTTGCTCGACAACGGCGAGCTGAAGCTCGCCGAGCGCAAGTTCCAGGAGCTGATTGTGGCCCAGCCCAATCACTTTGAGGGCTATGAGGGCCTGGCGCTCGTCTATCAGGACATGCACCGCAAACGCGAGGCTGTGATGCTGATCGGGCACGCCGTGTCGCTCGCGCAGGAGTTCCTCAGAGAGGAATTCATCGACCGCGATGTGTTCGACGTGATAGCCGATGAACAGCACGAGATCCTCAAGATGCCGGATTCCCCGGAGCCGGAGGAATAGCGAACGCTGTCTTTCACGGGTTCGCCTTGCCGAGTGAATGAGGAAGTGATCAGCCCCCCCGACGACGTGAAGACCGGGGAATGGATCACAGCGCTTGCGGCTGCGGGATTTGACTACCGGCTGTCACACGACGCTTCCGGATGGGTCATTCACGTTCCCCACGATGCCGCCGAGACGGCGCAGGCTGAGATCGAGGGATACGAGCTCGATAACCGCGACTGGCCTTCTCCCCCGCGAGCCGGCTCCTCCGCGCCGCTCACCCCCTCCCCATCCTGGTCCGCGCTCTGGGTCGCGTGTATGCTGGTGGCCTTCTACATCTGGCTTGGACCCTATCGGCCGCAATCCCCCCTCCTCCGTCTGGCGGCTGCTGATACCGGGCGAATCCTCGCCGGAGAGTGGTGGCGCGTCATCACAGCACTGACCGTGCACGCCGACGTCTCGCACCTTCTGGCGAACGTGCTGAGCCTTTCCTTCCTGGGGCGGTCTGTCTGCCGGATTATGGGGGGGGGCCTAGGCTGGGCACTGATCCTTGGCGCCGGCATCGTGGGCAACGCGGGTGTTGCATGGGTTCTCCGGGTCGATCAGGTCAGCGTCGGCGCATCCACGTGCTCCTTCGCTGCTCTCGGCGTACTCGCGTCGCACCAGGCGATTCAGAGGATGCGACACGGCCGGGGCATCCCCGGCCTGCGGGAGCGTACCTGGCTCCCCATCGGGGCAGGGCTTGCGCTGCTCGCCACGCTCGGAACCGGCCCCCGCAGCGACCTCGCGGCTCACGCGCTGGGATTCCTCTGCGGAATGGTCGCCACCATCTATGCAAGCTGGCGTGCCCCCTCCCGACTGCCGGGCTGGATCCAGTCCGTGCTGCAACTGGCCTGCCTCGCAACCGTCATGGGCGCGTGGCGCATTGTGATCGAAACGGCAGGATGATTCTGATGATTCTGATTGCCTTCACCCATCGTATCCTTCAAATTCTCCGCGCCATACATCGCCGGCATGGCCCGGCGTACGAGCCGAGTTCAAATAAGGGAGCGGCGCTGAAAAGACTCTGTTACCTGACGGTAGTTCTGGCGGCGGTCATGCTGGGATCCGTGCCCTACGCGCCTGCCGATCCAACGAATGGCCCGGCGACCGTTGACACCTTCAGCAACTTCACCCCGGGGGCGGAAGGAAGCAAAGGCACCTGGGTGCTTGGATCCGTGCTATCCGGATACGTCGATCCGGAATACAGCCCCGTCTTCGTGGAGAACTTCGAAGACTATTCCCCCGGAGCGCTCGTGGGCCAGGGCACGTGGGTGCAGAACTCGATGATGGAAATCGGGGGGCGCTGCAGCCCAGTCGTCTCTGCAGGCCCGGACCAGCACATGGAGGGAGACGTCAAGGGGGCCGGCGGAACGGCCGCCAACTGCTTCTTTCCTGACATCTTTGCGGACGGCAACACGACGGGCAGGATCGAATTCGACTTTCGCCGGGGAATCCTCGAACTGGATTTTCTCGTCGGGCCGGCAATCACCGTAAATGGGTTCGCGTCCAACGTGCTGGCGGAATCGGTCGGCGGCCAGCTCTCCTGCTACAACGGCGGCTGCTTCACGCCCAAGTACCGCGGCGGCTATAACAATCCCCTGATTATCTACCGCCTTTGGCAACCCGGCACGTTCTACCACCTGGTCATGGATCTGGTGCGGACGAACGCCGTCGTCACAGTCAACACGACCGTCGACGGTCTGCCGCTGGAGAACCTGTCCGGCATCACCTTCACCAACAGCGCGCCCCAGGGAATCAATTCGCTCTTCTTCCGCGGCTCGGACTACATAAACCCGGTATGTGCCATCGACAACATCAAGGTGTCTAATCCTTTCAAGCGGGGCATCATGCCGCTGTTCCCGCCCTAGAGAACCGTCCTGCGCCGCTTTCACCAAAAGACAGATCCCATGACTCGCATGTCGCTTAGAACGTTCACGCGTGCCGCCCTTCTGTTCCCCGCCGTTTGCCTGGCCGGAGAGATTCCGCCGCCGTGGCCCGCCGACCTGACCCGCCCCCCCGCCGCGCTGGAGGTGCGCTGGAAGGCCCTGCGCGAACTGGGGCTGCGGCCGGGCGTGCAGCTCCCTTCCGATCCCGCCGCAATTCAGGATGCGGTGAAGCTGAGCTCTGAAACCGACGCCCTGCTGGCTGAGGAGCCGCTTCTGCGCAAATCGTTCTGGCTTGCCATCGACCAGCTTCTGCGCAGCGCAAAGCCGGCCGATCTGGTTCCGTTGCGAACGCTCCAGGAGAGTAAAGCCGGAGCCGTCGCCTCGGAGATCCGCCGGGCGTCCGATGCCGGCGAAGCGGTGCGCCTGTTCCGCCGCTACCCCTGGGCACGCAGCGCACAGGAGCTGTTGATCGAATTCTCCGAGGACGCGCTCCGCAACGGCCGCCCCAACTGGGCAGCCCGGTCCTTCCAGGACGTCCTGTCGCACACGGATGACCCCGCCCTGCTTGAGCAGTCGCACGTGGGATACTGGCTCGCCCTGGCCTGGCAGCCGGACTGGCGCGAAGACCTGGAGCGCGCAATGTCCGCCGTGCCGGACGACGCGCTGCTGCCCTGGCAGGGCGGCAGCGTGAGAGCGTCCGATCTGAAGGCGACGCTGCGCCGTCCGGCGCCGCTCGCGGATGCGTCGGGCATGCGGCGCGTGAAAGTGCAGCTGCCTGCGGCCATGGCTGCGGCGGACCCGGTCGTACTCAACCAGGTGTCCGCCACCATGGGGCTGGGCCCCTGGACGATCCGGCGCATCGAGTCGGAGAATGACTTGTTGGTCGTTGTCGGGTCGCGCCATGTCGCCTGCTACGACGCCGCCAACCTGCAACTGCGCCGGTTGTGCGGCGAGCCACTTCTTTCCGGCATCACCGCAGGGGAAGGACAACCGGCCGTCCTCGGCCGACGCTGGAGTTCGGCCATCGGAGGCTGCGAGGGACTGTCATCCGAGCGCCCGCTGATCTACAGCCTCCTCACCGAACGGCGCGGCGACGTTCAGCACTATGCCGTGGTGGCCTGGGATACCGGTGTCGGCGGAATGTCCTGGAGCACGGACGGGCGCAACGAATGGAACGACCTGACGCCGCAAAGCGGCCCCGCCGCCGGCGAGGGCTGCCTCTACGTGGTGGCCGCAGGACGAAAGACCGCGACCATCATCCCCCAGTATCTTGTCTGCCTCGACGGCATGACCGGCGCCATTCTCTGGAGGAGAATGCTCGGGGCTCTTCCCGCCGAAACCCGCCCGGACGAAATGGCTATCGGCGGCAGCGCGATCACGCTGCACCAGGGGTCGCTCTATGTTGCAACGGACGCCGGGCTCTTCGCGCGCTGCGACGCGCGCGATGGCGCGGTCGAGTGGGTGCGGGCATATCCCAGTATGCTGCTGGGCGACCGCACTGAAATTCAGTATCGCCGCGAGGGCACGGCGCCGCTGGTGGCGGGCGGCCGGGCCTTCATCGCGCCCCGGGACTGCACGGCCATCATGGCGCTGCAGCCGGCCACCGGCTCGATGCTGTGGACGAACGCGCTGCTCCCCGCCAGCCGCATTGTCGGTGTGGTCGGCGACGCGCTCGTAACACAGGGCCGGGACGGCCTCGCGGCCCTCCATGCGGCCTCGGGCGCGGAAGCCTGGGCCAAGGCACTCGATGACACACGGGAGCCGCGCGCCGTCACGGCGCGCGGCCAGGTGCTGGTCGTTGCAGGCGATCGCCTGCTCCGGTTCGCGGCCGCCACGGGAGCCGCGACGGAGGAGACGCCTCTGCAGGCCGGCACGAGCTCGGCGTTCGCCCTGCTGGCCGACGGATCCCTCGCGGAATTCGTCGAGGAGCCGGTCCCCGATCCTGTTGAACAGCCGGGCAGCGTGGCGGGTCCGCTGCAGCTTCCGCTGGCCGCGCAGTGGACGCTGCCCTGCGAGCGCCCGCTGCTGGTGGCGGACAACGCCGCCGCGACAAACAGGCTCTGCGTGTTGTCCGGCCGCATGCTGCTCCGCGTCGAGACGCAGCCGCGCGGGCGAGTCCTCTGGCAGGCCCGGCTGCAGAACCGTCCAACCTCCGTTGGCTTCCACGGCCGCTTGATTGTCGCCGCGCGCGACCGCACGCTCACCGCGCTGAATGCGGCAAGCGGCGCAACAGAATGGGTGCTGCGACTCCCCTTCCGCGCGGACGTCGTGGGCGGGGATGAGCGGCTGATCTTCGCCGGCGAGCTCACCAAGGCCGGCCCCCTGGCGGCGATCGACCCCGCCACGGGCAAGGTCCGTTGGCAGAAGTGGCTCGGGAGGGACGACAGCCGGCTGGCCGCCGGCCGTATGGAGTGGATCAGCCTGCGGGCCGACGCCGCGGGGACTCCGTCGCTGCACCTTTACTGGAGCGCGGCGCGCGTCGGCTCCGAGGAGAACTGCCCGGCGGAGGTCTTCCTCGACGCGGGCGGAGGCGTGCAGGATGTGCGGCGCTTCCTCCCGGACGAGCCGCTGTGGCCCGCGCACATCGCATTCGCCGACGCGCGGGCCTACTCCCGCCTGCGCCGGATGCCGCCGTGGCCAAGCCGGGGCCCCTTCCTGCCGGACTCGATCGCGTATGTGGGCGACGGCAGGCGCGCGCACTTCACTTTGCTCTCACAGGGGCAGGACCTGCTTGCAGGACTGAATGTGGTCATGGACGTCCAGCCGCAGGACCAGTACTGGAGCGCCGCCGGGCTGCAGCCATCTGCTGACGGGCTGTTTGTCAGGCGCATCGGCAAGCTCGCCTTCTTTGACGCCACCAACTCCGCCTGCGTCGCCTACGACCTGCCGCGCGACGCCGCGGCGCGCACCGCCTACAACATCCTCGACTTCCGGGCGGACACGGACACGGTGATGGTGGTGTCGGGATCCGAGAATGCGCTGCCCGAAGCGCCGGGCGGCCCGCGCTGGAAGCTTCCCGCGGCGTCCGCCAACCCGAGGCCGGACCAGGCTGCCCTGAGCATGGACGTCTTTGATCGCGCGACCGGCCGCCTCACGGGCACGCAAGAGCTGCCCGGCGCGCGGTTCGGGGCGCAGGGCGCGGGCTACGCGAGTCAGGCCCGGCTGCTCGACGGAGGACTTCTCGCGACGGATGCAAAGGGCGTGTATTTCCTGCGGTCAGCCGCAGGGCCCCCATAACCAGGAGGAAAGCGAAGATGGAAGGCTCAGTTACTTCGAAGACGGCAACTGACAACACGCGCACGTTCAAGGCGGACAAGCGATATCTCCTGTTTCCCTGCTCGCGCGGGCAGGCGGGAAAGAACAGGGTGCTCATCGACGTGGACGGAAAGCCGTACATGTCGGCCTATGACACGCTGATCGCTGCGAAGAATCCCGACCATTGGCGCTGGATCGACCTGAAGCTGATGCAGGGCAAAACGGTTTCCGTGCGGATCGAAGGGCCGGACGCCGCGGCCATCGCCCAGGTCTCCGTCAGCGACACGGTCCCGGGCGGCCCGGCGTACCAGGAACCCGACCGGCCGAAAGTGCACTTCACGCCAATCCGCGGCTGGCTGAACGACCCGTCGGGCATGATCTACCTGGATGGCACGTGGCATCTGTACTACGCGAACACACGGCTGAACAACGTGGTGGCAGGACCGAACAACGCCTGGGGCCATGCGACCAGCACGGACCTGCTGCACTGGGAGGAGCAGCCGACATTCCTGACACCCATTCGCGGGGAATGCTCGTTCTGGACCGGCGGGGCCGCAGTGGACGTGGCCAACACCACGGACCTGGGCAAGCCGGGCAGGCCGGCGGTGGTCTTCTCCGCCAACAACGGCAGCGACGCGCCGAACGATTTTACGCAGTGCACCTTCGTCAGCACGGACGGTGGAATGACGGTGCGCCGCGACCCGGAAATGATGTACAAGCCCCTGCCGGCCGAGGCGGCCCGGCGGGGAGGCGGAACCCGCGACCCGATGATCCTCTGGTGGGCGCCCGAGAACAAATGGGTGATGGTCGTTTACAACCAGCCCCCCGGCGGCAAGCACGGGTTCTACTTCTACGATTCGAAGGATCTCAAGAACTGGCGCGAAACCAGCGTGCTGGAAGACATGTACGAGTGCCCGAACCTGTTCCCGCTGCCGGTCGATGGCAACACGGCCGACCTGCGCTGGGTGACGTGGGGGTCGGATTCGGCCTACCTCGTCGGGCAGTTCGATGGAAAGACGTTTATCCCCGAGGATCCCAAGCGCCGGATGCACTCGGGGGCCTACAGCGCCTCGCAGGTCTTCGCCAACGCCCCCGGCGGGCGGATCGTGCAGATCGGCTGGGCGCACACCTGCGACTTCGACACGACCTTCAGCCAGATGGCCTCGTTCCCGCTGGAGCTGAGCCTGAAGTCCACCCCCGAAGGCGTGCGGATGTTCGGGTACTTCATCCCTGAACTGGCACAGCTGCGGCAGGGCGGCACCGTGCAGAAGGACTTCGTCGTCAAGGCGGGCGCAGCACTGGAGACCGGCGACGTCACCAAGCCGACGGAGATCGTTGTCGAGTTCGAACCAGGCAGCGCGTCGGCGGTCAGACTGACCGGGGCCCAGCTCGATATCGCCTGGGACGCCAAGAGTCAGGAGCTCACCGTCACCGAACCCGGCAACCCCGGCGGCCGGTGGGGATTCTGGGGCGAGCTCGGGCGGAAGGTCCGCCTGAGCCCCAAGAACGGGCGCGTCACACTGCACATCCTGCTGGATGACTCATCGGTCGAAGTTGTTGGCGGCGGGGGGGAGAATTACGTCATCGAGGGCCGAACGTATTGGAAGCTAGGAGAAAAGTCGCCCCTGGTGATCCGGGCCGAAGGCGGCGACGTGAAATTCAACCTCCTTGAAGTTTATCCGCTGAAGTCGATTCACTAGCGGCTTCAAGCTCAGACTGGGGAACAACCATGAAATTCCTGCCGATGAAGACTCTGATGGCGCATGCCCTGAAGCGCCGCTATGCCGTGCCCTCCTTCTGCGCCTGGAATGCGGAGGTCATGGAAACCATCCTGCAGGTCTGCCAGCGACTGAAGGCGCCCGTGATCCTGATGGCCGGCCCGGGCGAATTCCCGGTGCTGGGGCCCGCCGCCAACGCCGACGTGGCCCGCGCGCTGCTGGCGAACTACAAGGTGAAGGCGGCGCTCCACCTGGATCATGGGGACTCCCTGGCGATGGTGAAGGAATGCGTCAAGGCGCGCTTCACCTCCGTGATGCTGGACTTCTCCACCCGGAGCTTTGAGGAGAACACCGCAGCCCTGAAAAGGGTGTGCCGCATGTGCCACCCGAAGCGGATCACCGTGGAGGGCGAAATCGGCGCCGTCGGCAAGTGCGACGGAAGCACGGTGGAAGGCTCCAAGGGGTCCCGGCTCACGGACCCGGACGAAGCGGTGGAATACGTCAGGATCACCGGCGTCGATTGCCTGGCCGTCTCCATCGGCAACGCCCATGGCGCATATGTTAAACTGCCGCAGTTCGACTTTGACAGGCTGGCCGAGATCCACGCGAAGGTCAGGGTCCCCTTCTCCCTGCACGGCGGCACGGGCACCCCGGACGCCGATCTGCGGACGGCCATTTCGCTGGGCATGGCCAAGGTCAACGTGGCCACCGCGCTGATCGCCGCCTACCGCGAGTCGCTGCTGACCCAATGGGGCGAAAAACAGAACATGTGGACGCCCATGGCGCAGGGCGCAGCGTTGAAAGACGTTGCCAAGGTCGTGGAAGAATGGGTTGTCCGGCTGAACGCAGACGGCAAGGCATGACACCGTGAGGGCGGCACTGTGAAGTCGGTTGTGGACCTGAATCTGGACGGAAGGACGTCCCACATCTCGGTGGATGCGGCCGCGCTGGAGACTGTGCACATGCCGGTGCTCCGTGATCTGGAAGAACGATGGCGCAGGCGCCGTGGACGCTTCATCGTCTTTCTCAGCGGCCCGCCCGGCTCGGGCAAGACCACGCTGTCGGCGCTCTGGGAAAAGCTCGCGCGTCAAGGGCGCATCGAAGCCCCGGTCCAGGCGCTGCCGATGGATGGATTTCACTATCCGAACCGCGTGCTCGACTCGCAACAAATCACCGTCAACGGGACCGTAATGCCTCTGCGCCGCATCAAGGGGCGGCCCGAGTCGTTCGATTTGCCCGCAATCCAGCAACTGCTGCGCACGCTGAGGGCGGGCGAGCCCCTGTGCTGGCCGCGCTATGACCGCACGCTGCACGACCCGGTCCCCGATGCCATCCCGGTGCTGCAGCAAGGCATTGTTATCGTCGAGGGGCTCTATATGCTTCTGGACCCGCCGGGATGGAAAGACCTGCGCGCCGGGGCGGACCGGGGCATCTTCCTGGAATGCCCGGACGATGTATCGCGCGCGGACCTCCTCGCGCGGAGCAGGCATAAAGGCCAATCATCGAAAGAGGCCGCCGCTCATTATGAACTTGTCGATCATTACACATGGCAGCTGACCATGCATCACCGGCATGGCATAGATGTGCTCATACGGATCGGCGCGGGAAGACACCTGGAAATCATTCAATGAACCATACAATCGACTGCATGCTATGCGGATCCTGCGGCGCGGACATTCTCGTCCGGCCAATCCCTCTGGAATCGATGATCGGAGTCGGCGCCGTCATAAAGACTGAGCCGGTCAGACTGATGACCGGCGGCCTTGCCTGCAATGCGGGGATTGCGATGACGCGGCTTGGGATGAAGGCCGCGATGCTTGCCTATGTCGGGGCCGACGAATGGGGCGACATGATCCGCGCGCGGCTGGAGGGCGAAGGCGTCGGTTGCGGCGCTCTGCTGCGTCATCCCACCACCGGCACAGGTACGACCGCCGTGCTCATCAACGCGGCAGGCGAACGGAGCTTTGCCACCTATGGCGGCGCGTCCTACCGGCTGGATCGCAGCACCATGCTCGCCCACCTCGATCTTTTCGCCCGCAGCCGCATGATGCTGGTGGGTTACTATTCGCAGATGCCGGACCTCGAGCCGGACCTCGACGAAGTGCTGAAGGCCATACGGGCAACCGGCTGCCGGACGGCTATGGATACCGGTGGAAGCGGCGGCTCCATGCGGCCTCTCGACAGAATTCTCCCGCATCTTGATGTTTATGTGCCCAGCCATGACGAAGCCACGCACCAGACCGGAGAGTCCGATCCGCGCAAGATCATCGACACGCTGCGCCGGTGCGGCGCGCCGGGGCTCCTCGGAGTGAAGCTTGGCCGCGCGGGCGCGCTGCTCAGCCCTGCCGCCGGGCAACTCATTGAAGTGCCGTGCGCCCCGCTGCCCGGACCGATCGTCGACACAACCGGCGCCGGTGACGCATTCTTCGCCGGCTTGCTCACGGGCCTGTTGCGGGAGATGAGCGTGGAAGAAGCAGGCCGCCTCGGCGCGGCGACAGCCGCGTGCTGCATCACCGCGCTGGGTGCAACCGAAGGCATCCGCCCGGACAGGGTGACGGGCGTCTTCCGATCGGCGGGGCCGCTCAGGATTCCGTGAGCCCAAGCTCAACGTCGCTCACATCGCGACGTAATCCCGGCGCGCCGCCCGGATTGCGAAGGGCCGTGGAATCATCACGTCAGTACGACCACTCGCAAATGAATGGGCGATGATAATCGCCGGCGTCGTTCCAGAGGCCTCCACGAAACGCCACGTAGTCTTCCCCTTCCGTCGCGCCGTTGGGCTCCGGCGGACCGGGATCCCACCCCTTGAAAGTCAAGGGAGTATTATCAACCCAGCGCCACTCGCCTTCTTCGACATCGTCGCTGCACCCGATCCACACCTCATGACCATCTGCCACCTTCGCAACAAAACTGTTCTCCTTGGCGCTGGTGATGACGACAAGCTGGCCGCCCATATTCTTGCAGGCTTCCTTGGCATCATGCCACGAAAGGTTCTGGTCTATCCGCTGATAGTAATGATTGCCAAAGGCCGTCTTCTTGCTGGCCGCTTCAGCCTTCGGCTTGGCGGCGCCGACCTTTGGCTTGGCAGCCGTGTCGGATGGCGGGTTGGCAGCCGTTGTGGCAGCGACCTTGGGCGGCGGCAGCTTGGACTCCTCCTCGGCCAGAACGCTGCGCATGGTCTGCATGTCTTTCTTGGCTGCCAGCGCGTCCTCGATCTTGCCCTGCTTCACCAGCTGCTTTATCAGCGCGTCGATCTGTGCGGTAGCCTGCCTTAGCAGGACAACGCGCCTGCCCACCCTTTCCCGCTCGGCCATACTGACCGCCGCCCGGTACTTCTTCACTGCGGCGATCACATTAGCGTCCTGGCTGTTTGACTCATCAACGCTCTTCTCGGCCGCAAATCGCTTCTTCTCCGCCCTGACAGCCATGACGCCGTCCAGATCGCCCTTCTGCTGCAGGGCCGCCATCAACCCGTCAAGGTCCTTCCCGTACGACACCACGGCGTCCTCTTTCTGCCTCGAACACACGCCGTCGAGCTTGATGTTCGCCGCAAGCATATCCTCATTGATCGTGGCAAGGTTGGTCTGTGCCTGGGCGCAGCCGGCGGCAAGAAGATACAACACGCAACACAATCGGCCAGTCATGGGGCACCCCTACGTACAATTGCACACATTGAATTGTGTGCAACGTAAGGCGTACGTCACACCAAGTCAATGGATTGCGTACAGTACCAGCTTCCCGCCTTTGGTAGCGTAGTGGAGGGATCGGACGCCATTCGGAACGAACATCGTGTCGCCCTGCCGCACGGCAACGGCATCACGCCCGCCGGTCCGGACCTCTCCTCGCCCCTCTGCAATCACGGCGATGTGGTACGGGGCGCCCGGCTCATAGGTCATCGCACCCCGGACCGTCAACCGCTCGACGCGGAAGCAATCCGTGACAGCCGGCCCCACGACTTCCTCCAGCACCGAGCCCTTGTCCCGCCGCAGCGGGCGGGCGCGCAGGGCCACCGCGCGTCGCGCTGCGGCGGCCGTTCCGGCGGCGGAATAGTCAAAGCACTTCAGCCCGATCTCAGGCGACAGGGGCCCCCACATGTCCGTGTCGGTCAGCTTAGTCTTCCCGATGCGCCGCTCGGGTTGCACGACCCAGTCGGTCGGCTCCTGGACCTCGAGCAGGAAGACGCCGGGCCCGATCGCGTGCGGGAAGCGCCCGGGGATGAAATAGCAGTCGCCGGGCTTGACCTTATGGCGGTGCAGCATGCCGGTCATGGCCGCAATATCCTGCGCCGCCACGGCCTTGCGGAAGTCGCGCGCATTCACGCCGGGCTTGAAGCCCATGAGCAGGTAAGGGTCCTCCCCCTTGATCTTGCGAACGCCGAGCACGAACCACGACTCCGCCTTGCCGTGCGCGCTCCGGTAGTGTTTGCGCGCAAAAGCCCGGTCCGGATGGCACTGGATCGGCAGGCGGACCGCCGAGTCGAGCAACTTGCACAGCACGCCCACCCCCTCCGCCGGATCCGCGCCAGGCCCGAGGCATTCCTCGGGCGAGGCCTCGATAAGATCCTTCAGCAGCGGCCCGGCGGAGCCGTTTGCCAGGCGAACGCGCGACAGCCCTTCCGCTGGGCTTTGCTGGTGCGGGCCATTCTCCGCGACCGTGGTCGAGGCCAGCCAGTCCTCGGGAAACTGACCATCCTTGCCGCGCGCCTTGCCGACAAACTTGTCCATCAGCGCGCCGCCGGTGTAGCAACGCCACACCCGGTTGGGGCAAAAGAAGACCGGCCTGTCCAACGGTATCCCCTTTGTCATCTGCAGACCTCCATCTTCTGACATCCCGCTAGGTCTCCGCCGCGCCCCCGAAAAGAATCTCAAGCAGCGGCCCGGGCTGCGAAAAATCAGGGGCGAGAATGTGTGCGCCCGCCTTGAGCAGGCGCGGACGCTTGTCCGGATTCAGCCCGTGGCGCCGGACCTCATCGCTCGCAACGCCGATTGCCACCCCCCCGCACTTGCGGCACTCCCGCAGTTCAACGGGGCCGTCGCCGAACACGGCAAGCTGCGGCCCACGAAGGGCGAGTTCGCGGAGGATCCGACGAAGCACCCTCTTCTTGGAATCCGTCGACCCGTCCCCGACGGCCCCGTAGATGCCGCCTGTAAACAGCCCTGCATAGCCCAGGGCCTGCGCCTCGCGGACGACGTCCTCATGGTCCGTGCCGCTCGCCAGGTAGAGCGTGACCCCCCTTCGCCGCAGTTCCTCAAGAAACGATACCGACCCTTCCAGAGTCCAGTCGGCGATTGTCTCCTCGCCGCTCCTGAGCCGCGCAAGCCGACGGTTCACGATTTCCATCAGCACGTCATTGTAGATCTTCTTGTAGCCGAACTTGTCCAGAATGCGCTCCTGCGGGACGAGCCCGAACTCCCTGACCATCTCGACCAAGGCCTCCATTTGAAGGATGGTCTGGATGCCCGTGGACTTCTCGATGTGTTCCGCCGCGCGGGCGCGGGCCATGTGATA
>CAYRKB010000001.1:6458-88469 GCA_964424705.1 uncultured Victivallales bacterium | reverse complement strand
ATCGTGCCGGTCGCCGAGAATGGCCCTGATCATCATGGGCTCCATCACACGCTCCCAGCCCTGGCGCAGAACGCTGATCGTGCCGTCATGATCGAACACGGCGTGGGTTATGGGCGTGTTCGGCAGCTCGTCCCGCCGGCAGCACACCTCGATCCGCGAGCCATCGACGTAAACGGCCTGGCCGATATCCTCCGCCAGCTCCGGCTGATAGAGGTAGTCGGCGTCTGCGGCCGCATCGATGAGCTCCTGCCGCGAGGCCGTGCCCGTCTTGAAAAGTTTCTGCACCGTCACCGCGGCGGCAAAGTTGGCCAACTCGGCGGCTTCCGCCGGCTTCACGCCCGCCCCGAGACAGCACGCCAGCGCGCTCAGCACCGTATCCCCCGCTCCCACCGGGTCGGTCCGCTTGAGGATCTGGATCCCTGGCACTACATCCACCTTTCCGCCGTCGCACACCAGCATGCCGCGCGGGCCGCGCGTCACGAACACGGGCCGGCCGAGCCGGCTGCAGACGTCGCGCGCGAAGCGCTCGACCTCTGCCAGCTTGAACGCATCGCCCGGCCCCGCTTCGCGCCCGGCCAACCGCGCCAGCTCCACCTCGTTGGCCTTGCGGCAGCCCCCCACAAACCGGGCGGAATAGTGCCGGGAGTCCACGATGATTACTTTGTCGTGAAACTCCGCCAGCAGCGCGTTGACGCCCGCGAAGAAAGCCTCGTTCGGCAAGCTGCCCGGGAGCTGCTGGTTGACGATCACCGCATCGGATGTCTGGAGCGCCTCCTTCAGGCCGGCAAGGACCTTTGCGTCGGTTCCGGCGGAGCGCTTGTTGAAAAGGCCGAAGTCGAATCGCGGCTGTTCCTCATCCGCGGCGTAGTGCTTGCAGTACGCGACGGTGTCAAACTCTTCCTCCTGCACCGTCAGCCGCCGCGTGTCCACGCCAAGGGCGCACAGCTGGCGCGTCAGTTCGCGCCCGAAGATATCAGGGCCGATCACCCCGATGGCCATGATGCCGGCCGGTTCGAGCGCGGCCACGTTCGCCGCGATATTGGCAGCCCCGCCGAGCGAATAGTAGTGCCTGCCCACCGCGTTGGCAGGCAGGCCGGTCTCGATCGACACCTCCGAGCCGCGCGGGTCGAGCATCCAGTACGCGTCGAGGCAGAAATCGCCGCAGATCGCGATTTTCACATTCCCAATCGACTTCAGAATCTCGCGCGCCCGGTCCGGCAGCATCGTTCAGGTTCCCTTCCAGATGGAGCGCAGCTCATGCACAACCAGCGACTTGATCTTCACGCCCGCGTTCACAGCGTAGAACTCCAGCGGCCAATCCCGCGCCTCGGGCAGGTAGCAGAAAGACGCCGAGGCCTTCCCTCCCGCGCTGAACAGCTCCACGGACGTGCGATCCACCAGCACGCGAAACTGCAGCCGGCCGCCTTTCAGCTCCTCCCACGTCTGGACCTCGCGCCCGAGGAACGTGAACTTTCGATCCTGCACATGGTAGCGCAGGTCGTGGCCGCGGATGATGAGGCCGAACCCCGTTGCGCTTCCCATGTGAACATCCACCTGGATATCGAACAGGTCATGCTTCGTGCGGGGCACCAGATTTCCGCCCGGCTTGACCGTGTCGCCAGCCCACTGGTGTTTGCGCCCATGCAACTTCGCGATCTCGGCAGCCGGGTTGCGGCAGAGCCGGATGCTCTCCGGATACTTCCGGAGCGTGAGCTCCACGGGAAATGTCATCTGCTGGTTGAACGGCATGGACGGATACTTTCCGTCCCTCATCCACGAAATTTGCAGCCGGCGTCCGCCCGGGACATCGCTCCATGTCTGGGCCGCATAGCCGTTCGGCCCCTGCTCCAGCTTCCAGTGGTCGTGCTCTTTGTGAAACGTACGCCCATCGAACCGGCCGATCAGGTACCGGCTGTCCCCACCCCAAAAGACCCAGCGTGTATCCGTCTTGCGGCCGCGTGCCGCGCCGGAGCCTCCAGGCGAAGGCGGATCAACGGGAATCTCAAAGAAGTCCGGGCACTCGCTCGACCCGCACAGGTGAAGGTCCTGAAGGTGCTCCCACTTGATTAGATTCTTGGAGCTGAACAAGGCGAAGTCGTTCTCATCAACGTACAAGGCCATGATCCAGGTCCGCGTCGGCGCATGCCAGATGACCTTCGGATCGCGATTGCTCCCACGGATGTGACCAAGCACCGGGTTTCCCTTGTACTTCTTCCAGGTCCGGCCGCGGTCATTGCTGTAGGCAATCGCCTGCACCGCCGGAGTCGACGGGTGTTCCCACCCGGCCGTGCCGATCGTGCCGCCTGTCGTATAGATGGCCACGAGCGTCTTCTCGCGCCCCTTCTGGAGCCCTGCGGTGTTCTCCCAGTCCACCACGGCCGAACCCGACCAGATCCACCCGTATGTGTCGGGCTTGATCGCGTCTGCGATCTGCTCCCAATGCACGAGATCACGGCTGATGGCGTGGCCCCACGTGTTGGGCCCCCAGTTGATGCTTTTCGCGTTCAGCTGGAAGAACATGTGGTACTCGCCCTTGTAGAACACCAGCCCGTTGGGATCGTTCGTCCAATTTACCCGCGGAGTGAAGTGGAACTGGGGCCTGTGCACTTCGTGATACAAGGTATTCGGTTTTGCGATGTCCATTGCTGCCTCCGTTGCGTGTTTCTCGAAAGAGGTGACTATATGCCATGCTGCCGCATCATCCACAAGAAAAAGGCAGATGCGCACACTTCTCCCAGCACGGGCACTCTGGACAGTCTTTGCAACTTTCGCGTCTTGCGCAGTGGAACCCATGCTCCGTAAGACTACTCGCCCATGAACAAACGATGGCTTGCCATCGCGGAAGAGATGACTATTCTCAACGCCGCGATACGTGGAACAGGTCGACGAAAGCAGCGTGCAGCCCATCCAATGGAAATGACAGATGATATGGCCCGCCGCGTGGCGCGCCTGCGCCAGCGCATGCTCGACGCGGAGCACGCGCGCCACCGCATCTTCCTCCCGAAAGACTGGTCGGTGCGCGACCTCCCGTACGGCCTGGCCGAGCGCAAGGCCCGCGCGATGGGCCTGATGCTCGAACGCATGCCTGTCTTTATCGAGGATGATGAGCTCATCGTCGGCGCGCGAACCGTCTTCGGGCGACGCGGCGGGGACCTCGAACACCTTGACCGGCCGCCACGGCCGGTCGACGATGTCGATCTCTGCGCCTTCCCGTCTTACGCCAGGGCCGAAGAGACCATGCACCCGGGGCATCTGGAAGGCGTTTCACAGGGCCACTATGTGCCTAACTACCCGAAGGTCATGCGTCTTGGATTTGGCGGCATTCGCGACCAGGCCGAGGCGCGGCTGGCCGTTGAGGCCGACCCGGTCCGGCAGGATTTTCTGCGCGCCGTGTGCGTCGCCTTCGAGAGCGCCGGCGCCCTGGCGCGACGCTACGCCGCGCTCGCCGAATCCATGGCGCCCGGGCAGCCGCCGGCACGCGCCGGGGAACTGATGGCGATCGCCGCGGCTTGCCGCAATATTGCCGCCAACCCGCCGCGAACGTTCCATGAGGCCTGCCAGCTCACCTTCTTCGTGCATCTGCTGGCCATCATGGAAAACCACGCGCTCATGTCCCAGGGGCGCATGGATCAGTATCTCCTGCCGACGTACCAGACGTGCGAACCGGGCGAGGCGGCGCTCCTGCTCCGGTGTCTGCTCATAAAACTGAACGACCAGGGCGACGTGAACCTGGGCGACGTCGCGTACGACGGCATGGACAACGTGGTCCTGGGCGGGCTGCTTCCTGATGGCGGGGACGGCGTCAACGCGTTGACCTATGCGCTGCTCGACGCGCTCGACGACGTGCGGCTCCCCAATCCGCAGGTTGCGGCCCGCGTTCACCGGGACAGCCTCCCCCAATACATCGAGCGGCTGGCGAGGCTGTCCACGAGCCACTTCGGCCAGCTGGCCTACTTCAACGACGACGCGTTTGTCCCCGCGCTGCAGGGCGTGGGGTTCCCGCCCGCCGCCGCGCGGGACTACGTCCTGGACGCATGCCAGGACGTGTTGATCGACGGCAAGAGCAGCTTCTTCCTCCTTTCCGGCGTCTCGTTGACGGGCATCGTGCTGGACACGCTCGCGGAGGCCGACGACAGCTGGACCTTCGCCCGATTCCTGGAGCGATGCAAGGAACGAACCGCCGAGGTGGTCCGCAGGGACGTCGACAACTGGAACGCCCAGCTCATCCCCGGCCGCCAGGCGGTGATCCTGCCGTTCCTTTCGGGCACCATGGACGACTGCGTGGAAAGAGGGCTCGACATGACGCAAGGCGGCCTGCGCTTTCCCAATAAGGGAATGATGGTGTGCTCCCCGGTGACGGCCATCAACAGCCTTGCGGCCCTGCGCGAAGTGGTGTTCGAGCGCCGCGAGGTGTCGCTGAGCGCGATCAAGGCCGCCCTGGCATCCAACTGGGAAGGCCAGGAGCCGCTCCGGCAGAAGTGCATCCAGGCCCCGAAGTGGGGCAATGACGACGATTCCGCGGACCTGCTCGGCAAGGAGCTGATCGAGTGCGCCTGCCGCGAAATCATGAAGCACCTCACGTCCAACGGGGCCCGGGTGCTGGCGGGCGTCCACCAGCCGCATTCCTATGGCGCGGGGCGCAACTACACCGCCACCCCGGACGGGCGGCACAGCCAGGACCCCATTCCAGTGACGCTAAGCCCGGCCAACGGCACGGATCGGCACGGGCCGACCGCCGCCATGAAGTCGGCTGCAAAGATTGATCCCCTGCTATCCCAGTGGAACAGCGCGCTGCTTCTGAGCTTTCACCCCATGGCTATACGCGGCGAGGCAGGGCTGCAGAAGTTCATCGCCATGCTTAGAACGTTCTTCGCCATGGGCGGCATGCAGCTCGAGCTCAACGTGGTGGATGCCGCCACGCTGAGGGAGGCCCAGCGCGAGCCGCACAAACACCGGGACCTGGTCGTCCGGGTCTGGGGCATGAGCGCACGCTTCGTCGAACTGTGCAAGGGATACCAGGATGATGTCATTGCACGGACGGAACATGGCGTCTAGGCAGCAATGAAGGAGACACAATGACCGGACGGATCTTCGAAATCCAGCGATTCAGCGTGCACGACGGGCCCGGCATCCGTACGACGGTATTCCTGAAAGGCTGCACGCTGCGCTGCCTCTGGTGCCACAACCCGGAAGGACTTGACGCGGGGCCCGCGCTCGCCTTTCTGCCCGACCGGTGCATCGGCTGCGGCTACTGCTTTCGCGTCTGCAAGCGCAACGCCCACCGGATGGACGGCGAACACCACGCGCTGGACCGCGAGGCCTGCGTCGTGTGCGGCTCATGCACCGCGGAGTGCTACGCCCGCGCACTGGATCTGGTCGGCAGGGACGCGACCGTGCCCGAAGTGCTTACCGAAGTCCTGCGGGATAAGCCTTTCTACGACACCTCGGGCGGGGGGATGACGCTGTCCGGCGGCGAGCCGCTGATGCAGCCGGAGTTCGCGGCCGCGCTGCTCCGCGCGGCAAAGCAGGCGGGCCTCGATTGCGCCGTCGAGACCTGCGGCCAGGTCTCCCAGGACGCGATCCGGCGCATCCTGCCCGACGTGGACCGCTTCCTCTACGATATCAAGGACTGCGACCCGGAACGCCACCGGGAGCTGACAGGCGCCCCCAACGAACAGATCCTGAACAACCTCCGGTTCCTCCACGATGCAGGCGCCGCCGTTTTGGTCCGCCTCCCCATCATCCCGGGGCTCAACGATCGGGAGGATCATTTCCAGGCCATTGCGCGCCTGTCCGCCGGCCTGCCACAGCTTCTCGGGTTTGAGGTCATGCCCTATCACCCGCTGGGTACTGGCAAGCACCAGAGGTTCGGCACGAAAGACGCGCTGGGCACCATCATTTCCCCCTCGCCCGCCACAGTGACTTCATGGATTCGCACATTGCGCGATCTTGGAGTCCGCGTCGTGAACGAAGCCGGGTAGATCCCGAAGGCTGCGCGCTGACACACGTTCTTTCAGATCAGCGGGAACTATGTATACGCGAAATCCAAAGTTACTCATCGATGAGTCGTTGGCATATATAGGCTCCAATACCAACAGCAGGGCGCGCCCGTCGTGGTTCACAGGCGCCATGTTGCTGAGATGGCATAGCGCCAGCCCTTGAGTTACACGTCAGCGCTTCCTTTACTGCACGCAACCAGTCTCCCCGGATTGTTTATCTTCTATTTCCAGGGCCCCTCCCGCTGAAGCCGCCGGCCTGGCGGCGGATGCGACGCGGGGAAAATGAACATTGAATGTCGTCCCTTTGCCCGCATTCGCTCTTTCCCCTCTCCCGCACCATCAACGTCGCCTTCGCGCCTTAATTCGGAGCCCCGAGCCCACTCCGCCGCCGTCTCACCCACTTTCGTTCCTTATCCGTAGATTTGGGCGAGCAGTGAAAAGTTGAGGGCGCATGTGAGTTCCGGGGAGTTGTCCGTTCAGGCGCGTTTCTTCATCTCCGCGACGAGGGCGTCGCGACTCCAGAAGCAAGCCGGGAGCGACAACGGGCAACTCCGACTGGAGATGCGGCGACCCCGCCGCGTTCTCTCCGAGCTTCGCCGCATCTCCCCCGGGCGGCGATCCCCGGAACTCACATGCGCCCAACAATATCTCATGTCCCCAGGACAACTGGACAGCGACCGCTGTCCGCGGATACTTCGGAACTAGTAAGCGCGCCCCCCAGGCGCAGTAACTCAGCCAAAGGCTAACTTACTTTGTCCATCGACCGAAGGCTGGCGCGCATGATGATTACGGCGGAGCTGTTGCGGTGCTCAGCATTGAACGGGCAGACGCGCAGGACCTGCTTGAGGCCGTCGCCGTAGGGCGTGGCGAGCTCTTCTTGGCGCGCTTGCGCTTGGCCTGTTTCTTCTTGCCGGCGACGACCGGTGGCGCGGCGGCCGGCCGGAAAGCGCTTTCACGGATCTCGGGCGGGGGCGGCCGGCCGAGCATCTCGTACAGGAAGCGCGACGGCATCACGGCCTCGCGCTGACCATAGCGCGCCCGGCTGGCGACGTAGGTGACGGTCAGCCGCTGTCTGGCGCGCGTAATGCCGACATAGGCCAGCCGCCGCTCCTCCGCAACATTCCCGTCCTCGATCGATCTCGCGTGCGGCAGAAGGCCCTCCTCCATGCCCACGAGGTACACCTCGCCAAACTCCAGCCCCTTGGCGGAATGCAGCGTCATGAGAGTCAGCTTGTCGTCGCCCGACGGCTCCTTATCGCTGTCGTCGTTGGCGTTGAGGGTCAAGTCCTCAAGGAAGCTGTTCAGCGTGGCCTGCGGCCGGTAGCGCGCGTGCACCTCCGCCATGTTCATGATCTCGTTAACGGCGTCCCAGCGCTTGGCACGCACGGCAGGATCAGGATAGTTGCGCTTGATTTCCTCCTGGTAGTCCACCGCGCTGACCACCTGCCTGACGAGCTTCACGAGCTCCGGACCGGCCTGGAGGCCGCTCAGCGCGGCCAGCGCGCCGAGAAACTTCCGCGCCGCCGACAGCGCCGGCGCCGGCGCCGGCAGCGCCGGAAACTCGTCGCCGCGCCGGATCACCTCGGCCAACGACATACTCCGCTCGGCCGCGACGGCCAGCATCTTCTGCACCGTCGTGTCCCCGATCCCCCGGGGAGGAGTGTTGATGACCCGCAGCAGCGAAAGCTCATCCTCGGGGTTCGCCACGAGCTTGAGGTACGACAGCACGTCGCGCACCTCTTTGCGGTCGAAGAAGGACATGCCGCCCACCAGGTTGTAGGGCACGCCTTTCTCCCGCAGCCGCATTTCAAACATCCGCGGCTGCATGGCGGTTCGAAAGAGTACCGCAAAAGTGCCCAGCGGCAGCCGGTTCTCCCGCGCGCGCTGAAGGATGTCCTCCACGACGTACAGCGCCTCGGTCTCTTCATCGGGCAGCCGCCTGACGACGATCGCCTGCCCGTCGCCCAGGGCCGAACGAAGCGCCTTCTCATGCCGCGCCGTGTTATTGCGGATGACCGCGTTGGCGCCGGCGATAATCTGCGCCGTGGAACGATAGTTGGTCTCCAGGCGGACGACCGCGGCGCCGGGAAAGTCCTTTTCGAAGTTGAGGATCTTGCTGATGTCCGCCCCGCGCCAGCCGTAGATCGATTGATCGTCATCCCCCACCACGCACACGTTGCGATGCGCCCCGCCGATCTGCTTGACAATCTCGTACTGCGGGCCGTTGGTATCCTGATACTCATCAATCAGCAGGTACCGGTAGCGCTTCTGAAACTGGGCCAGGGGCGCCTTCTCCTGGAGCAGTTTGACCATGAACAGGAGCAGGTCGTCGAAGTCCAGCACGCCGCTGGCCCGCAGGCCGGCATCATACTTCTGGTACACGCGGCTGAGCTCGGCCTCCTGCGGGTCGCTCGAGCCGAGGCCCGCCTCGGGGCCGGCGAGCCGATTCTTGAGCAGCGACACGCGGCTGAGCACCAGCCTGGGGGGGATCGCCTTTTCCGGAATCTGCAACTCCCGAAGGGCCTTCTTCATCGCCGTCAGCTGGTCGTCGGCATCACAGATTGCGAAGTTTTTCCGAATGCCGACCGTTTCTCCGAACTGGCGCAGGGCTTTCACGCAAAACGAGTGAAACGTACCGACGGTCAGCTCCTCGACGTGCGCCTTCGACGCCAGCTTGGCAATGCGCTCCTTCATTTCGCCGGCGGCCCGATTGGTGAAGGTCATGGCCAGAATCGAGCGCGCCGGGACGCCGTTCGCCAGCATGTGGGCGATGCGGTGGGTAATGACGCGCGTCTTCCCGGTCCCGGCGCCCGCGAGCACCAACAGGGGGCCATCGGTCGTCAGCACCGCCCTGCGTTGTTCGGGATTCAACCCCGCTGTGAAATCGATCATGGACTCCCCAACCTTCAGCGTGCCGCGGCAAAAAAAAGAGGACGCGACTGTACCAGACGCCTGCTCAGGAATTCAAGAACGGTTGGCAGCCTTCAGTCAGGAGTCAGGAGCCGATGACTGATTACTGATGACTGATTACTCTCCACCGATTACTGTTCGCTCATTGACGAGAACTCGTGGCCTTGAGAGTCCGTTTGCCTGACATGAAGTATCAACCCGGTTTCTGGATATTGACCGTGACGGAAGGTTTCATGACCGCGGGCTACGCGATCTCCTTCCCCTTCCTGGCCATCTACCTCAGCACCCAGCGCGGCGTGCCCACGGCTTGGGTCGGCGTATTCCTGTCGTGCTCCATGTTGGCAGGCTCTCTCGCACAATTTGTCGGCGGAGAGATCTCCGACGCCATAGGGCGGCGCAAGGTCATGGTCGCCTCCCTGGCGCTGCGGTCGATTCTCACAGCGATCCTGGCATGGATTGTATACAGCGATGCCGGATTGTGGGCCATTCTCGTGTTCCATCCGATGGGAACTTTCATCGGATCCTTCTTCCATCCCGCCGCCAGATCCTGGGTGGCGGACTATGTCGGGCCCTCGCAAAGAATGAAGGCTTACGGGTTCCTGCGCATGGGCAGCAATGCCGGCTGGGCGCTTGGGCCCGCGCTGGGCGGGTTTCTGGCGAAGACTTCGTATGCATCGCTGTTCGTTGTGACGGCCGCCCTGTTCGCCGGCTGCACCGTGGTCATCGCCCTCGCGATCAAGGACGCCCCGGGCGCGGCCAGCGGCAGATTTGTCGCGCCCACTCTCAGCGCGGGTTACACGACCCTTAAGAATGCTCATTTCCTGCGCTTTTGCCTCTTTACCCTGATCATCTGCGCCGTAATGAGCCAGCTTGTAGTTTCCACATCCCTCTACTCCTCGAAGTACCTGGGGTTCTCCGCGGCCCAGGTCGGCCTCCTTTTTTCCATTAACGGCGGTATGGTGGTTCTGGCGCAGTACTTCATGACGCGCGTGCTCGAGCGCCGCCGCATAACATCCGGACTGGCCGCCGGGGCGTTTCTCTATGGAGTGGGCTACCTCTTGTTCGGATACTCCACGGTCTTCTTCGCCGCCGCGTTGGCTGTCGCGGTAGTGACGCTGGGCGAACTGGCGGTTTCGCCTGGGCTCCAGGCGCTTGGGGCGAATATGGCCCCGCAGGGCGAAAAGGGGCGCTACCTCGGCGTGCAGGGCCTGTTCCAACAGATCGGCAGCGCCACGGGCATTCTGATGGGATCGAACGCAATCGGCGCGATCTCTCCGTTCTTCCAGCAGGGCCCGTGGTTCATCGTGGCAGCCACGGCAGGGGTGGCTTCGCTGGGCTTTCTCAGTCTGGGCCGCCGACTGTCCCTTGAGCAGGACGGCCTGCGCGGCGACACGCTTCCTCCCGGCCCCGAGGGAGTGACCGAACCGGCATAGTTGGGCTCTATCGTCAGGCGCTATGCCAACTCCACCCGGAAGACGGCCTCCTGGCCGGGCGCAAGCCAGCACCACGTCACGGTCGTGCCGTCCTCCTTGTCGGTCCGCGCAATGTCATCCGAGCAATACGCCGCGCCCTCGCGCTGGAGCCCGCTCCAGTCCCATGAGTAGATCCGGGCCTTCTTGGGGAACTTCAGCAACACCCGGTCCGTCTTGGTCATGCTGTTGTTGACGATCATGACGTAGCGCCGGCCCTGAGCGTCAACAAATTCGCCGACCAGGATCGGCGTGCTGTTGTCGTATGCCGGCCACACCGTGCTGAGCAGCTCATTCGGGGCCCAGGTCTCGCCGCCGCCAAAGGCCGTAGGGTAGAAGCTGACGCGCGTTGAAGCCAGCCGGTTGAACAAATCGCCGTAGCGGCGATGAAAGCTCCTCTGCACGAGGCGGATATCGTGGTACGTCTGCGTCCTCTCCCAAAGCTCATTGACGGGAGAGAACCGATAGTTGGCGTGCGGATGGCGCATGTAGTAGAAGAACCACACAATCCCGTTGGCACCCGAGGCGATGGACGTATTGAACTGCCAGCGGATGTCGTCGAAGTTCGGGCAGCGGTACTGGTTGTGCCCGACACACATGGGCGTGTTCCAGAACGGCAGGCCGTGTCGCAGGGAGGCCTCCCGGTAGAGGCGCAGGTTCCGGAAGTAGTCGTCCAGCAGCGGCCCCGTCATGGTCATCTGCGTATAGCAGTCGTAGCTAAAAAGGTCGGCGTTTGTTTTCGCAACGTAGTCATCGAGGTCCTTCGCCATGGCTTCGTCGGTCCTGCCGCAAACCGGCAGGTGGTTGTAGTAAGGCTTCAGATGCGGGGCGAGTTCCTTCTGGATTCGCTGGCACTCGTACAGGCCGTCGTTTGTTGCTTCGTCGGCCACGTAGAAACCAAACAGGCCCGGATGGGCGCCCAGGTCCCGGACAGCGGCCTCGGCTCCGCGGCGGAAACCCTCCCGGGGGAAGCGGCCGGTCGGGTCGCTCCCCGCCATACAGCGGACGTCCCAGGGGATCAGCTTCATCCCGCACTTCAGCGCCCAGTCGAGCATCTTCAACGTGTGCTCTATCTCGCCGGGGTTCCCGGGGTCACAGATCGAGCCCTGCGGCACGCTAAAACCCGCATCCGCCCACGACGCGACCTCCGCCTCTGTCATATGCTCGCCGTGCAGCGCGAGGCTGGTGTAGTTCCAGAAGCTGATCGGAAACTTGTCCAGGCCGAACGACGCGATTTTCTTCAGCAGTTCCTGTCTTCGCATGATGCTGCCATCCCCTTTCGCTCTGCACGCCGCCCGCGCGCCCCCGCACTCGGAAAAGCCCGAAGTATGGCCAATGCCGCAGTCGAGTCAAGCCAGCTCCCCGACGCGCGACCACAACCACAGAGCCGATGGACACAGCGACAGCGGGGCCGGGGGGGAGGATGCGCTGCGGATACGGAAGAGGTGGTACACGCCGGCGGACTATTCGGGTTTGCAGCGGCAATTGATTTCTATACAGTCTTCATCAGGCATTGTCGGAGCAGAACGCCACAGGGAGAATATTGCATGACCTTCGCAGGACACCGACGGGTCGGATTCGGAACTTCAGGAATATTGGCGATGATTGCGTGCATGCTTGCGGGTTGCGCAACACCGGGTCGCTACCACGCCTATGAGGGCCCCATGAGGCAGCCATCAGAGCTTGCCCTGGTGTTCTGCATGGCGGCCAAGACCAATACCTTCTCCTCTTTGGGAATGAAGAAGAGCTTTGTGGAGACGGCTACCATCACGCAACTGGATGGCCAGCCACTCCCCCCGGCCGCCGCGCGAAATGGAGCCTGCTATGTCTTGCCGGGCAAGCATGTCCTGCACTGCCGCTCTGCGGCGGGCGATAGCGTCTCCGGCGGGTCCATGCTTTCCGCAGTTGATCACATGCTGACGTTAAACAACAATGAGGATCTCGTTCTCCATGCGACGCCGGGCGCACAGTATTCGCTGTGCTTCCTGCGCACCAGCAGGTACGGAAAAGAGTCGGCGATCTTCTGGATGACCGACGCCGATGGAACGGTCGTCGCAGGCGCTTCCCCCTACGGGACGAATGCCGCGCCCGCAGCCGGGACAGCAGCCTCGCCAAGCAGTCGAACTGTGCGTTCGGGAACATCCGAGGACGATCTCGGAGCGAGCACCCCACCTTTCTTTCTCGCCCAACTGCCTGCCGACAAGGCCACGGTGTGCGTATTCAGGAAGAAGCGCTTCGTCTCCGCCGCCGTAAGCTTCGGCCTAAAGGAGGAGAACACCAGCATCCTGTCGCTCGGCAACGGCCGGTTCGGACACTTCTTTACGACGCCGGGACCTCACGTCTTCTCCTCGCATCTCGGGCTCTCTATGAGCGCCACGCGATTCGATTTCAAGGCCGGTCGCATCTATTACCTCGAAGCCGACATCAACGGGAAAATGACCGACGTAGGCGAGCCCGTTGCGCTCGAAACGATCAGGAAGATATCCCCCATCAAGTAGAATGCTTAGGGGTCGCTTCAGACATCCGGCCTGCGCGCCCTTGGGCATTGGGCGGGACAGGGCACGCGTGTGCTCCCGCGGTCCCATGGAGGACCCGCGCGGACCCCGGCTAACGCAATCTGCAGGCTTGCCAACCATGCGGCCGATATGGTCAATATGGGACGCATTAAGAGCGACAACCCGGGGAGAGGAATCATGGCTACGACCGCGTCCAAAGTTCTGTTCGCATCGGCCCGTCCGGAGAAGCTCGACCGCGACCGCACGCTGCCCGCCAAGTTCAGCCGCCTGCTCGCGCTGCTTCCCATCCAGGAGCGCGTCGCCGGGAAGACCGTGGCCATCAAAATGCACCTGGGCGGCGGCATCGGCTACTCGACCATTCATCCGCTCTTCGTGAAGCTCCTCGTGGACCACATCAAGACCGGCAACCCCAAGCGCGTATTCGTGACGGACGGCAGCATCACGGGGGCCTCCGACCGCGGCTACGCGAAGGAGACCATCGGCGCTGAGCTCGTGCCGGCCCTGGGCGCGGACGGCAAGGACCTCGTGCGCCTGGAAACCGGGTGGCCCAGCCTGCCCGTGGCCTGGCTTGGACGGCCCATTGTGGAAGCGGACGTGTTGATCGATTTCTCGCATATCAAAGGGCATGGCGCGTGCGGGTTCGGGGGTGCGTGCAAGAACCTCGCCATGGGCTGCACGCCCGGCGAGACCCGAGGGGCCATGCACGGGCTTGAAGGGGAGCTGGTATGGGATAAGAGCAAGTGCACGCACTGCAACAAGTGCCTCGAGGAGTGCTCGACCCAGGCCAACACGTTCAACGAACAGGGCGACTACAACATCTTCTGGCACCACTGCCGGCGGTGCATGCACTGCATGCTCGCCTGCCCTACCAAGGCAATCCGCATCCAAGCGCCGCAGTTCAACCTCTTCCAGGAAGGCCTGGCGCGGGTCGCCAAGCTGGTGCTGGACACGTTCAAGCCGGAAGACGTCTTCTTCATCAATACGCTCATGCACATCACGATCTACTGCGACTGCTGGGGCTTCACCACCCCGGCGCTCGTCCCCGACATCGGCATCGCTGCGGGCCAGGACATCGTGGCCGTCGAGCAGGCGTGCCTCGACATGATCAAGTCCGAGGAGGTGATTCCGGGCTCCATCACGCCGCCGTACATGCTGCGCGACGGAAAACACCTCTTTGAAAAGCTGCACGGCAAGGATCCCTACGTGCAGGTCCAGTGGCTGGAGAAACTCGGGCTGGGCACGACGCGCTACGACATGGCGGACGTGAAATAGGCGAATCGTCGCCGCTGGCAGACCGGGGAATCACGGGCCCCGGCCCCGTCAACTCCCGAGCGGCAGGCAGGACGCGGGGATTACGTGCAGGTCGCCCGCCTCGCGGTAGTGATAGACCCAGGCCAGGAGCTGGTTTCTTCCAGCGTCCAGGCGGCACCCGGCCTTGTACTGGAAACACCAGCTGGCAATCTCGTTGCGGTGCCCAAAGAGATGCCGCGCGCGCCGCCGCCAGAGGATTTCCCCGTTCTTTCCGGGCATGAAGACAATTCCGCGAATCTGCGAATAGGCGTTCAGGTAGCCGGTGACCCACTCCTCCATGCCTTCCCCGCCCTTGAGGAACATGTCGGCGCACGCGAAATGCCACAGATGGAGCCGGCGCGTCTTCCAGCGAAACACCATATGCTTGGCGCCGACATCGAACGACGCGCGGGCGAGCTTGAATTCGCGCGGCAATTCAAACGCGATATCGAACAGCTTCCAGGGGATGAGCGGGGCCTCAGCGTGATCCCGGAAGCTGCCCGCGATCATGCGCATCACCTCTTCCGGGTTTTCCTTGTCTTCGGATGAAAAGTGCAGCAGGACGAAGAGGAGGAGCTTCGACTGGGGGCACACGTAGATCGCGCAAATGCTCTCGCGCTCCGACACCGCCAGCCCGCGCTTCTTCCGGGAGCTGCCCGTGGTCCTCTGCAGGGCACGCGTGGCCGCCCAGCCGGGCGGCAGGCCATGAATTTCGATCGTTTCATGCGCCATGCGCGTGAGGGCGCCCGCTGCATCCTTGTATTTTTCAAGGATGGCAGCCGGCCTCAGCGCCCGCTTCGTCGGCCGGATCCATTCCGCTTCGAGCCGGACGACGTATTCGTCTTCCACCTCGATACGGGAAACCCCCTTGCGCATGAACTCATAGAGCCCGAGCTCCCAGTTCCAGGGGATCTGGAACTCGACGCCGTCCCAGGCGAACTCGCGCGGCTGGCGGTCGGGTTTCTTCACGGGAGCATCACCAGAAGTCAAACCGGTGCCACCCGAGGACCGCAACAAAAAGCTCGCCAACGATCAGGCCGACGGCCAGATAGCGGAGGCGCTGGTAGGTTTCCCGATTCCCGTATTTGCTCACGAGCGACTTGAAACACCATCCGATAAACATGGATCCCCAGAACAGGAACATCATCGGGTTGATGCACATGATCAGGCCGATCGGATGCGTAATCCAGTTGAACTGCTGGCGCAGCAGGATCACCATCACCATGATCGACGCGCCGGCGAGCATCCACCACCGCACCCCCGCCACGTCCACGGGCTTCTCTTCCATCATGCGCTGGATGAAGCCAAAGCCCATCTGGTCCTGCACGCCGCCCGAGTAATGCCACCCGCTCATCTTGCCGGTGCCGCCCGAGTAGGCGAGGATCAGGTGCACCGCAAACCCGACGGCCATCGCGGCCAGAATGCTGGCCCACACGGCACCGTGGAACTTGAGGCGGTTGATGCGCATGTCGTCGCGGAGCTTCATCGCGTTGGCCATCGCGGGCGCGATGAAGGACTTGATGTCGACGTACATCATCGCCACAAAGATCCACAGCGGCGCCATCAGCACGGGCGAGTTCCAGGCCTTGTCCATGCCGAACACATGCCGGATAAAGTGGAAGGGGTTGAAGAACGCCTGGGTGCCAAGGACGCCGCCTTCTGCGACCGCGCGCACCAGGCCGATCGTCAGGACGAGCAAAAGCAGGTACATGATGACAGAGTAAAAGATGTTCACGTTGAGCCGTAGCGTGAACATGGCCACGAGCGCAACGGACCCCGCAAGGAATAGCGCGGACGACACCCGCAGCTCGCTGCGCTCGGACGGATCCAGGCCCGCAACGGACTGCGCCGAGAAGGCGGACAAGAGGTACTTCCGGCACTTCCAGAGAATGACCGAGGCGAAGACGATGAGGGCGCCGCCGCCCTGCGCCGTCTGGTAGTTCATGAGATACGTGAAGTGGTACTGGAATGAGTCGCGGCTCTGCCCCATGCCAAGCCAGACCATGACGAGCAGTTCCACCATGCATAGCACCTGCCAAAACCACATGGAGTAAGAAACTCCCGCCGGAACGAGGAATGTCAGGCCGATCACGGAGAAGATAATCTTGAAGCGGGTCTCCTTGAGCGCGTTGAATACGCTGCCGTCCACATAGGATCCCCACTTGTAGTCGAGCGAGATCGGGCTGATGTTGGCAATGATCCTGGCGTCCGCCAGATGGTTCCACCCGAGGATGACCGCGGATATGCAGAACCCGGTCCAGAAAAGTCCGCTCTTGAACACCAGGGGCAGCACGCCCTTCTGTTCCACGTCATCCGCGCCAGCCATGATCAGCGGAAGCTCTGCCAGCGGGTAGATGAGCTTCTCATTATGGGCCCACTGCCTGAAGATAAGGACGTTAAGCGACATCAGGACGATGTACGTCGCAAAGACGATCAGGCTCCAGTTGAAGAGAGGCTTCGCCCAGACGCTCCACTGGATATCCCCCACAAGGAACCGGCGCAGGGACGCGTCGAACGAGCGGAACGTCGCAAGGCTTGCCGCCAGCCGGCCGCGCAGCGCCGGGATATCCTTCGCCGTGCCGAATTCAGCGCGGATCGAGCGCGCGGTCTCCAGCACGGCGACGGCGCGCCCGCGCACTGTCGCCTCCGGGTCGATCTTCGCCTTCACGGCCTCCGTCAGCTTGAGAATCTGCTTGTCCAGCAGCTCGATCCGCTTCGTCGTAGCTTTGGTCTGCTTCTCGATCGATGCGATGTCGCGGTCCTTAGCATAGTAGCCGCGCTCCTGGAGGTCCTTCAGCCCTGACTGCTCCTTCGCGCGGATGGCATCGAGCTCCGCCTGCTTGGCCGAGAACGCAGCTTTCCGCTCAGCAAGCTGCGACATGTCGCCGATGTGTTCCAGCAGGACAATCGCTCTTCCCAGAGCCGCGTCCACGGCTGCCACGTCGAGGCCTTCGCCCTGCCGGGCTCTGGCCAGCAGGCAATCTGCCTCATACAGCTCGGCGAAGGCCTTCCGGCCCTTTACCATGCGCTCGAAGCGGGACGAGTAGCTCTCCCAGCCTTCGCCCGTGATATAGATAAACCCGGGGATCGCCCGCTTCTCCGGCGCAAATCCCTTCTCAAACTCGCTGACGAAATCGGTCGCCGGCTTCTTGATGGCCGCCAGGGCTTCCTTCCGCGCCGCCTTTTCGACATCCAGCAGCTTGATCTTCTCGCCAAATGTGGCAATGACCTCACGCTCCACGTTCGCGGCGGCATACACCTGCCAAGCCTTCTCAGCCTGCTGGTACTGGCGCTGGGCAATGCGCAGCTTGCGTTCGTAGCCCTGCCGCACGGTCTCAGGCACCTGCGGCTGGCCCTGCGGCGCGACAAGCCCGTCCAGCGCCTCCTGGGCCCGTTGCTGGTCCTCCCTGCACACCGTCAGGTCCTGCGCCGCTTTGAGCACGGACTTTGCCTTCTCCGCGGCCGCGTCCGCGTCCCTGTAGCTGGCGGCGGCCTTGCTGGAACCCTTCGAGACGAGATAGAAATCCTCATTGAGGTACGGCTCGACATACACGTTCCACCTGACCCCGGGGTGGTTGAAGCGGCTCGACGGGCCCGCTACAAGCGGCACGAGCTGCGCCTGCAGACCGTAGGAAACGATGCCGTTCGACACCATTCCCATCAAGAAGATCACGAGCAGCTCAACGCGCGAAAAAACCCGCGCCAGCCGCAGAAACTTGACCAGCGGGTTGATAACGAGCACGGAGACCACGAGCAGGGCATACGGGAGGACGGGAATGTTGGTCGCCGTCAAAGCCTCATAGGGAGGACGGTTTTCGCGCAGGACCGTAAACCAGGCAAAAACCGCCGCAAAGAAGAGGCCGAGGACAAACGCCCGCCCCGTCATTCTTCCTAAACCTTCAGTCTTTTCGCTCATGAAATTCCCGTACTCCCCTTGTCACCACAACGTGGGGCTTAACATTCGCGTGATCACAGTAAAGGCCATCCCGACCATGGCGATAATGCCCATCCCGCAACCGAAGCCTGCCAGCACGACCGTCATATACTTCAGCCACATGTCCTTGTAACGTTTCCTGAAATAGAACCGTCCCACAATGGCGCCGACCAGGCCGCAGAACATCGCGCCGGGGGACACCTGCGACAGGCCGCCCAGCGCGCCGAAAATAAACATGACCGGCAGCCCCAGCATGGTCAACGAGCCAAGCAGCGTAGACCCGGCCACGAGGCCCCAGACCACGTAATTGCCGTTCAGGGCCTCCAGGAACTGGGATCCGCCCTCCAGCGTCGAGGTGTAGATTACGCCCCAGTTCCGGATATTCATCTCCCACATGCGCTCGGTCCATGGGTACGCGGCCGACGGCACAGGCGCCATGCGCCAGAGAATCTCCGCCGTGAAGAATGACGCAATGACGACAATAGGCAGAGTGAGCACGATGGTTTTGATCTGGCTCTGGATCTTCGTGCCCGTCAATTCGAGCACCCGGAAGCCGGACGTCTCGCTCCCCACGTTCGCGATCGGCATGGGCGCGAACCAGATGGCCGAGCCCTGGTACCCCGTGGCGAGAATCGTCACTTCCCTGAGCATCGGCAGGTTCAGCCCGCGGCCGATCAGCCCTTCCATCTTGGCCGTCGCATACGAGAAGAGCGGCGTGTAGACCAGCGCAAAGAAGGTCAGCAGCATCCACGGATAGCGCGGCCCGATCAGGTACAGGCCTAGCCCGATCCATGCGAACGTCTCAAAGAGGTAAATGCCGATGGCGACCCAAATCGAGAAATCGCCGCGGGCACGGTTGTTAGTGAACAGGATCTTCCAATTCTCACGAAACCCCTGCCCCATGGTCTTTCTGTGGGTGATCACGCGCTGCGCGCCGGGCTTCATCTTTTCCCTGATCCGCTCCCCGACCGTGATGAACATCTGGCTGAACGTAATGGCCAGGGACACCCCGATTCCGAACGACAGATAGAAATCAATGCTGTTGACGAACGTCGTATTGATGTAGCCCATGTCCGGCCGCCACTGGGAGAGGACGCCGATATGCTGGAGGAACGGGTTCAGAATCCAGGTCATGAGCAGCGCGACCGCTCCTCCGATCACCCCCCACCACGGCACGATCATACCGGCCAGAAACGCGCCAACGTCCAGCACGAGGTTGAAAGGGACGGCCGGCAGCAGCTTGCCGAACTGCGTCGTGAAATCGAGAAAGATCAGGGGGACGAGCTCGACGCGCTTGGGAAGAATGGCCTCCGTGATCACGGGCACGCAAATGTAGATCATGCCCCACGTAATCCCAACGATGCCGCCGATGCTGAAACAGCGCCGGCGCCACTTCGCCTCGTCGCCGCGGTCGGTGGACAGGGCCACAATGCCTGCCGCCGCAACGGGCGCGAACGGGAAGGGTAATTTCTCAACGTCGTTGACAACCCTGTAAAGCACGTAGCCGAGGCCGTAGTTGTGGATGCGGCTGATGAAGACCCCGAACATGGTAAGGGCAATGATGGGCAGCCACGGCTTAGCCAGGAACGTGCGGCCGCTCCGCTCCAATTCCTCGGCGGCGGGAAACGCCCATTTGGGGAGGTCGAGCCCCAGCCCCTTGATATAGTCCGACTGCGCCACGTACTGGGTCCACAGGTATCCGGTGAACTGGTCGGCCATCGCATAGCCGACCATGAACTGCAGAACGTACAGCTCCTGACATTTCAGACTGGTGAACGAGCGGCGCGCGATTTCGGCGAAGAGGATCACCAGAATCCACTTCATGGTGTTGCCAAGCCCGGCGTCGCCGCCGATGACAAGGCTGAGATAGTCCGACGCGGGCATCACGATGAAGCCCAGGAAAATAGCGCCGGCGATGGCTTTCCAGTTGAAGCCATCCTCGAAGCCTGACACTTCGGGCGGCGCCATGATCTGCCGATATTCGTTCAGTTCTTTGTCGTCAGTGAACGACACAGAGACCTCCTCTTACGTAAGCAGAAGACAGAATCCAGTAGTCAGTATCCAGAATGGACCTCGAATATACCCCTGTCCTCTTCATCCTGACTCCCAATCTTCCGCCACTCGTTACTGATCACCGGCCACGGATCACCGACTACTGAACAGCCCTCTCCGGCTTTGTCGGCAGCGGCTGGTCCAGATACAACTTCTTTCCACAATCCGAATACCACCCGTACATCGCCGGCGGCATATTGCGCCACACCATGAGAAACTTCCGCATGCGCTCCAGGAACGTGCGGTTCAAGCTCACCCAGTTCGAGTCCAGCCCGGACAGGTGCTCGATGGAGACGGACAGGCGGTAACTGCTCACGCGCTTCTCATAGCGCGCCACGAACTTCACCCGCTGGGTAACGCCCAGGTCAAAGGGCGCAAGCCCGATCGAATACGTCAGCGCGTACACCGGCATTCCCTCGGCGTCCGTGGTAACGGCCTTGCTCTCGAACGTGGCGATCACGCTGCCGAGCGACTTCTCCGTGCACGCGAGGAAGTCCTCGTAAATGTAGTACATCACGCCGGAAGAAAGGCTGCCCTCGTAAATGAAGGGGAACGCCACGTCCATCGTGTGGCCGTCATGCGCCGGCATGGACCAGCGCCGCTTTCCGGAGGGCACCGCCGTGCGCGTCGCCACGTAGGCCGGGTAGATCGTGGAGAGAAGCACCAGGCCAATGGTGAACAGGATGGCATACACCACCATCAGCGACGAGAAGTTGACGCCGATGTCCCGGATCAGGTGAAAATGCTGCAGCGTCATCGCCAGGCTCTGCCCGATGAGATACCCGCCCACGGACCCGATGAAGCTGTACACGAACGCCTCCGCCAGAAAGAACATGAAGATGTGCGTCGGGTTCAGGCCGATGGCGTTGTAAATGGCGATCTCGGACTTGCGCTCGTAGACCGTGCCCAGCATCGTGTTGAGAATGATCAGGCCGGCAATCAGCAGCGGAATGATAAGCCGCGCAAGCCCGCCGATGGACGTCCGGTAGTTACTGTTCACGAAATAGATGCCCGCCTGCGTGACACGCTCGGCCTCCGAGTTGGCCTTGAACGCGCTCTCGCTGCCGATGTAGAACCGGGCGTGCGTAATCGTCAGCAGGCGGTCCATCTCCTCCCACAGGTGAAAGCCGGGGCCCGCCACCACTTCATCAAGGAAGCGGACGGAAACGCTGTGCGGGAGCGCGCCGCAGTTCTTCGCCACCGTCGCGGGGAGCAGCACCAGCGAGGCCGTGTCGGCCACGATCGCGCTCACGTCATCCTCCGCGATCTCGAGCGACTCGGGATCCTTCTTCGGACCGCCCATCGCCTGATTCGCAAGAAACGGCAGAAACGGCAGATTGGGATTCATGTCGCGGACGAGGCGCAGGCGCTGGTCGTCCGCAATGCCCACCAGCGCAAGGTCCGCGCCATGAAAGCGCAGCGTGGTCCGGCCCACGTCCGCCACGGACAAATTCATGGCCTCCGCGGCCTTCGCCGGCAGAATGATCTCGCTCGCATCATCGGCGGAGAAATGGCGGCCCGCAACCAGGGGTCGCGACATGGCAAACACCCTATCGTTCGACGGCAGCCCGACAAGGCTCTTGATGCCGTGAATAAGATTCGTGGCGCTCTCGCTCCGCCCGCCGCCCACCGGCTCGATCGGCCAAGCGCCCGTGAGCGCCATCGTCCGCCTCACAACAACATCCGCCCGGTCCGAGAAGATGTTTCGCAGGACGTTGACCGTATCCTGGTCCATATTCTTCCCGCCGGGCCAGTGGAAGAAGAGCCCGGTATACGGCGCATCCGACGCCTTCCTGATCAGCGTGGGGTCCAGCCGCTGCGAAACGCTGGAGAACGTCAGCATCGTGAAGATCACGAGCATCACGGTCGAGGTGGTCAGCACCGTGCGCACCCGCCTGCGCCGCATGTTGTGAATTCCCACCATCATGGCCGTCGTGCCGACCGTGCCATAGGCCGCGTCGTCACCTATGCCGCCGACCTTCCCGAAAATCATCTGCATGTCCGACTTGAACCGGGAATGCATGATCATGGTGACGAAGAGCCCGATCGCCCCTAGAACGAACGCAATGAAGATCGCCTCCGGCGTTTCCGCAACGGTGAAGGCGGGGTGGATCACGCGGAAAAGGCTGTACATCGCGACGAAGCATCCCGAGAACGCGAGCAGCTCATGCTGCAGCAGGTCGAAATCGAAAAGCAGCTTCTGGATGAAGAAGCAGAAAGGCAGCATCAGGGCCATGTACAGGATGATGGCCTTCAGCATGTCGGCATTCATGGCGCTGAGTTGCAGGTACGCCTTGATCTCGCTTCCCAGCGCCCGGTAGTTCGCCTGCAGAAACGCCCCGTGGTCCTTGGCTCGCCGCGCAACATCCATGGCCTGGAGCGATTTCTTCCCCTCCCCGATGAACCGCTCGACAAGCGAGTTGGCAACGCCCTTGAGCCGATTTCTCCGGAACCCGTTCAGCGAATCCATGTCCTCCGCCGTGTGCGCGAAAAGGTCGGACCCAAGCTCCCCGGCGGTGGCGTAGCCGGTGCCCTCCGGCTTCTCAGGGGTGGCATTGATCGAACAGCGCTTCTTTTCCGTGATGACCATCAGGGATTCCTGAGCCGCCGCACCGTCTTTCCGGTTCAGGTAGACCGCGCCGGGGCCGGACGCAGCGTGCGACCAGACGCTGTTCGGCAGGAAGAAGCCGTGCACCCCGTACTTCGCGGGATCCGACTTGCTGCTTCCTATCTTCGGCCAGATGGTCGCGACGGTAATCGGTTCAGTTCCCACCAGCGTCGGGTCCACCCTGTCCAAGATCGGGAACTCGCGGCACGGGAACATGGGCAGCGTCTTGGCGGGGTCGCGGGCGATGTTGCTGTCCATTTGCATGGTGGTCTGGATGCGGCCCTTGTCCAGCGCTTCCACCACCTGGCGCCAGTTCTTATCCATCTGGTAGGCCAGCGGCGCCATGCCGCCGCCCTCGGCGATTCCGTAGACCACAGCCTTCCCGGTAATATCGCTCATCGCCGCATAGCAGTTGACGACGTCGCCATCCAACAGGAAGTTCGCCGCGGCCGTAGGATCCGCTTTGCTGTAAAGCACGACCATGCAGCCCGGCAGGGCCTTCTCCGGCACAATGTTCGCGGTCATCTCCTCCATGGCGAACGTCCCGAGAAGCGTGGACCACAGGCCCCGGCTCGTGTCGAACGTGGCGCCATGCCCCACCAGCGTAACGTCCAGGTTCTCGCGGGCGGTCATCTTCGGATCGTTCAGAAGCGCCGGCAGGAACTCGCGCAGCCACGCCTGCTGGTCGAAGATCTGCTGCGCATCAAGCGCTTCCAGCGTGTCCCCCGGGCTGAAGACCCGCCCCTTGCCGGCCAGCGCATTCTTGAGGGCCAGGGCCGGGGTGCCGCAGCCCTGGACTCCGTTCTTCGCCGCGACAAAGTACCGCACGGCCGAGTCCGTTGAATAGAGCAGGTCCACCTGCTGCAGACCCGGCACGGGGTTCAGCGAATCCACGTAGGGGGTCCACCGGTCTGCACGGTTGGAGGAGAGATTGCCAACAATCCCGGAGACAAATTGGCCGAAGTTCTTCTGCCACGACGGCTCGAAGCCCGGGCAGCTCGCGGAAAAAGCAAGCTTCCCGCTGTTGGCTGTCATCTCCAAGGTCAGCGCGAGGACAACCTTCCCGCCCCCGAGCTGATCGCGGACCGAATCCCCGGCGGCATCGGCCTCCAGCCGGCCCCGATGGTGGCGCTGCCAGAAGGAGAACTTCTCCGTGAGCTCGTCCCGGTACCGCTTGAGCAGCGTGCGCTGCGCCTCGTTCGCCGCAATGTCCCTGTAGCGCACTTTCCGCCGGCCGATGCCGAAGTCGATCTTGTTGAACATCACGAGCACGCGGGTTGCGTCCACCCTCCGCTGCTCCACGTCGGCCAGGCGCGCGCTTCGCTCGGCCTCGCTCAGCTGCTTGTCCCGGGTCGCGCGGATCCGCTCCTGCAGCAGCGCGTTCTTGGTCTTCATTGCCGCAGTTTGAATTTCCTTCTTGACGGAAAGGCGCTGCCCGCTCGATGAATCGAGGTCAATCCGCCAGCTTTCGAACAGTTTTTCGTCGTCAAACACCGGCTTGGCCAGCTGCGCCATCTCCAGGATCTCGGCGTAGGGCATGCCTTCCATGCTTTCGAGCCATTGCCGCTCCTGCGCGAGCGCCAGGTCCATCTTCTCATCGCGCATGCGCCGCGAGAAAAAGCTGCCTTTCTCCTCCTCCCGCGCGGCCTTGACGCCCCGCTCGATGGCTTCGCGATAGTCCCGCTCCTCAAAGACCGCGAGGTCGAGCACGTCGTTCGTATCGACCTCGGAAATCTCGGCATTTGCGTTCGTGGCGGCTGGCGTCGCTTCAAGCGCTGGCACCCCGTCTTTCGCCGCGTCCCGCTGCGCCTTGCGCTGCGCCTGCCGCTTGAGGTCAAGCTGGGTAAGGATTTCGACCGCGGCAAAAAGCCTGCCCTGGTCGAGCGACACCGGGGCCAGCTTGAGCAGCCCGTAGTTCTCGCTGTACAGGCGCGCGACCCTCATTTCGCGGGCCATCTCGCCGCGGAGCTTCGCGGCATCATTGCTATCCGCCAGCAGGTGCCACGCGAGGATGCGCTCGCCCAAGTGCGCCTGCGTGTGCGCGTTCACCGCAACGAGCAGCACGGATCGCTTCGGCGGCTTCGCCGTGAAATCTTCCAGCATCTTGAGCATGAGGTACGGGTTGATCGCGGCCTGGCCGCCGGTCGCCAGCTCCGGCACCACGCTATTGGCGTCCATCCGCGCCGTGAACAGCACGATCTCCTTGCCCAGCTCAGGATCGCTTCCGGGGACAAGAACCCAGAGGTCCTTCAGCTCTCCCGGCTGGAATCGCGACGGCTCGGACTGGACGTCGACCCGGATTGCGAACGCGTCCTTTTCGGCGGCAAGGCAGGCGGCCTTCAGCTTCCCGCCGGACTCCGCCTCAGCGAAGAAGCGCGGCACGGAGACCTCGGTGTTGTACACCTTCGAGTAGGAATCGGCATACTCGTAGGACGGCGCGCCGATGAAGACAAAGCCGCTCACGCCGAACCGCAGCAGGTCCCGCCACCGGGCGCCGCAGTTGAAGTCCATCAACGCGATGGCGCCCTCCAGCTGCGAGCCCTTGACCCGCGCCAGGTCCTCATACTCGCCCTTCCCTAGATACACCAGGTCGGCCGCAAACTCGGATTCGGCGAAATTGCCCGGCCGGTACATCGTGGGATGCATCGTGTACAGAGTCACCGGGGCTTCGTTGGTCCGCGTGAGAACGGTCCGGCCCGGCACAAAGACCGGCGCGCTGAAGGGAATCGATCCCGTGGCGAAGCCGCTCTTTGCGAAGCGACGGGCCACCTCGGCCTCCAGAGCCATGTTGCCCGGCTGCCCCGGCGCCATCGACCCGGCCGACCCGAAGAGCTCGCGCATCTCGGAAATCATGGCGCGGGCCTCCGCGGAAGGCGCCGCAGGGACCTCCTGGCCGAGGGAAACCAACGCCGTTAGAGCCAGCACCACAGCGCAGGCCATGTTCAGCGCGGGCCTCGACAGACCCCGCCCCGCTCGCTTTCCGGCCTCAGACCGCATCACATTCATAATCGTCACGGACAACTCGCTTGTTTCAGCACAGCCCGCGCTGCGTCAATCTTTCGCCACAATCGCGATCAGGTTTCTCTTTAAGAGAATCTTCAGAAACGCCACCACGCCAAGCTCCGACTCACGGCGCGACATCCTGAATCTCTCCTGAAACGCGTCAATGATGCTCAGCACATTCCTTTTGCCGTCAATCTCGTCCACCACGAACCCGCCGAACCGGTCCAGCTCGTACGTCCGCTCCGTCACCGCAGGCCGGAACCGCTCAAGAAAACCCGCGCCGCGCCCGATCCTCACCCGCAGGGCCATCGCCCCATCCGGCTTATGCTCCGCCGCAACGCCATCCAGCATCACCGGAACTCCCGCGAGGGAGCTTCTCCGATCAATTTTATTCATCCCGGCCTCAGAGCACCGTCTTGCCGTCAATCGACCCCACAACGATCTTCAGGTCCTTCTTCGCCGTGATGCTCTCAATCGCGCCGCTGTCGATCCGGATGACAAAATCAGAGCGGGACAGCATCTTCATATCGTGCGTGGCCGTCACGATCGTGATCCCCAGGTCCTTCTTCATCGCGGACAGCAGGTTGATGATTTCCTCGCCCGTCTTGAGATCCAGGTTCCCGGTCGGCTCGTCCGCCAGAATGATGAGAGGCTTGTTCACCAGGGCCCGCGCGATGGCAATGCGCTGCTGCTGCCCGCCCGACACCTGCGACGGAAGGTGGTCCAGCCGATGGCCCAGGCCGACGCTCTCGAGCACCGCGGCCGCATCGCGCCGGGCCTCGGACGGCGACGCGCCCGCAAAGGTGCGCGCGATGGCAACGTTCTCCAGCGCGGTCATCGTGGGGACGAGGTTGAACGACTGGAAGATGAAGCCAATCTTGTGACAGCGGAACCACGAGAGCTGCGACGAGTTCAGCTGGTCGAGCTTGTGGCCTTCCACCAGCACGTCCCCCGAAGTCGGGGTGTCGAGCCCGCCGATGATATTGAAGAGCGTGGACTTCCCCGACCCGGACGGCCCCATGATCGACACGTACTGGCCCTTCTGGATGTCGAGGGTCACCCCGCGGAGCGCGTGGACCTCCTCCTCGCCCTTCCGGTACACCTTCGAGACCCCGCGAATGGTAATGATGGCGTCGCTCACTATTCCTCCACCCTCAAGGCTTCCACGGGCTGCTTCCGCGCCGCCACATAGGCGGGGAACAGCGATGCGGTGACCGTCATCAGGCCGCCCATGACAAGGGATATGACCAGGGCTCTGAGCAGGCCGACCAGGGGCAGCGCGAACAGCGCCTGGTGGCCATAGTTGATCCAGTTCACCCCGATGGCAACGAGCAGCCCGATGACCATGCCCAACACGGCCCCGCAGACCCCGTGGAGCGAGGACTCGATGAAGTAGGTCTTGAGAATGAAGTCATCGCTGGCGCCCAGGCACTTCAGCGTCCCGATCTCTCGGGTTCGCTCCGTGACGGCCATGAGCATGGAATTCGTGATGCCGACGGTGCAGGTCAGAAGCGTCAGCCCCAGCAGCAGGTAGGTCATGGGATCCGTGCCGCCGCCGCGGAAAATGTTTACACCCATCTCCTGGAGCCGGATGTTGAGCTGATCGTCATCGAGCTGAATCAGGGATTTGATGATGCTCTCCGAAGAAAGCATGTAGGCCAGGAAGGCAATGGCAAGGACCACGCCCGACATCGTGATCATCGACCGCCCGAAGCGCCGGCGCAGGCCAGCCAGGCTCACCTGGAAGGCGATCGCCCAGCTCAGCCGTATCTGTTCGGGTATGTTGCCTGCTTCCACGTCCGCCCTTTCCTGCAAATTACGCCCCGGTCGCCGCTAGTGATCCGCCGCGCCGATGGTGCCCACCGTGATATTCAAATCCTTCCGCTTCTCCAGCCGGTCGACCCGCCCGTCGCGAATCCACAGGATCCGGTCGGACACGTCGAGCATCTTCATGTCATGCGTCGCGGAAATGATCGTGATGTTGCGCTCCTTGCGCAGGCGGTTGAGCAGGTCGATAATCTCCGCGCCGGTCTTGGTGTCAAGGTTGGCCGTAGGCTCGTCTGCAAGGATGATGACCGGGTCATTGGCGATCGCGCGCGCGACGGCCACGCGCTGCTGCTGGCCGCCGGAAAGCTCGTAGGGCCGGTGAAACAGCCGCTCGCCCAGCCCCACCATCTTCAGGATCTCCGCCGCCTTGTCCCGGGCGTCGCCCGGGCTGAGCCCCGCAAAAAGCATCGGCAGCGTGGTGTTTTCCAGCGCGCTCAGGGTGGGCAGAATGTTGTAGCTCTGGAATATATAGCCGATCTTGTAGCATCGCATCCAAGCCAGCTCGTAGGCGTCGAGTTGGGCCATGTCGATCTCGTCGATAAACACCATGCCCTCGGTCGGACAGTCGATTCCGCCGATCATGTTGAACAGGGTGGACTTCCCGGATCCCGACGGGCCCATGATGGAAAGATACTCGCCGCGGACCACGTCGAGGGTCACGCCGTCCAGCGCCTTCGTGACCGAGCCGTCCTCACCGTGATAGTAGCGCTTCACGTCAACGGCTCGCAGAACAATATGTTTAACGTCCTCGCTCATTTACGCATGGGCTCTGCCAACACAAAACAGACGGGGTCTTTTTTTAGAGCCGCTTCTTATACAGGAGCGGCGCGCAGGCCGCAATGGTATTCTAGCCGGAAGGTCACATTCTTGACCTTTTGTCGTTTCCCCTGCATGATCCCCGCCACTGCGCATAACCCGCGGGGCACCCACGATCATGTCAGAGAAGGATTACAGACCTAGCGCGGCGGTCCTGAACGAGCTTCAGTTCTACCTTCGCACGCCGGGCGCCAACGTGTACGGGCCGGTCTCCTACCTCGTCCTCGCGCAATGGGCCGAGGCCGGGCGCGTGGCCGGGGGCGACGAGGTGTCGCACGACCGCAAGCTGTGGATGCCGGCCACAAACCTGCCGGACCTGAAAATGGAGTGGCTCGGCCGCCGGGTCGACGGCAAGGAATTCGGACCATTCAATCTGCTCGCCGTGCCGCACCTTATCCAGCACGGTCTCCTCGATCCCGCCTGCACGCTGACGCATCGGTTGACCGGCCGCACGGTGGCGGTCGCGTCGTTCGTCAACCCGGCCGGTCTCGAAGCGTCTTCTTCCCAGGGGAGTTTCGCGCTGCCGCCGTCCGACCCGGCCACTGCGACCGGCCAACCCGCCGCTGCGCAGGAGGAAGTCAAGGCCCTGCACGCGCGCCTCAGCGAACTGGAGCGAGCGCAGGCCCGCCACGCGGACGAGCTCGCCCTATCCGCCGGGCGCCTCGACAAAGCGCAGGACGACCTGCACACCGCCAACCTGCTCCTTGAAGCCGCCCGCATCGAACTGCAGCGCCAGAAAAAGAATACGGCCGACAGCGAAGTCGCCACGGATGCGAATGCCAAGGCCACCAAGGCGCTCGCCAACCTCCGCCGCGAGAACGAGGAGCTCAAGAAGGCGGCGACAAATCATAAAAGGAGCATGGATCAGGCGAATGGCCATGCCGCTGAACAGGCCCAAAAAGGCGCTGCGGAGGCGCGCGCGCTTCAGCTTCTCAACGAGAGCCTTGAAACCCGGCATGCGGACATGCAGGCCCGCATGGCAGCCCTGCAGAGCGAATTCGCCGGGACGCAGCGCGCCTCTGAAGCGCTGCGGCAGGACGTCGAGAATCTCAAGAAGTGCCTGATCCAGGCGAAAGACGAGTTTGCCATCCAGGCGCAGAAGGGCGCTGCGGAAATCCGCCAGCTGCGCCAGGCCGGCGCGGAGTTCGAAGCCCGGCAGACAGACTCGCTGTCCCGCGCGGCCGCCCTGCAAAGCGAACTCGCCGGGGCACAACGCGCCGCCGAAGCGCTGCGGCAGGAGCAGGCTGCGGGCGCCGCGCAGGGCGAGCGTCTGTCCCTGAATCTTGAGGCTGCGGAGCAGCAGCGCGCCGAAACGGAGAAGGCTCTGCGGGCGGCAAGACACCGGGCAGACGAGTCCGACCGGGATGCCGCCGCACGGCAGCGGGAAAACGGCGCGCTGCGCGCTGAAGTCCGTGAAGTGCGCGCCGCTCAGGAGCGCGCCGCCGCCGATTTCGCGCGGGACCTCTCGTCTCTGCGCGCGATTGCCGAGCCCGCGCGATGGACAGCCAAGTTCGGCGAATCTGTCTATGGCCCGGTCTCAACCACCGAGATGTATGCGTGGGCCGCTGACTGTCGCATCGCGCCCGACACCGAGGTTGCGCGGGACGGGGCGCCGTGGCGCAAGGCGCGCGAGGTCCCGGAGCTTTGCATGGAGTGGAGCATCCAGCTCGTCGACGGCACCGGGTATGGCCCCGTAAACCTGCTCGCCGTTTCCCATCTCGTGAAGGACGGCTCCGCGCAGCCGGGCGCAGCCGTCACGAACTGCCGCACGGGGACAAAGCTTACGGCCGCGGAGCTCGCGCACCCCCTGGCCCTTGAGCTCCGCAACACGATTCTGCGGCTGGAGAAGGAACTCGCGGAGTTCCGGCGGGCGCTGACCATCAAGGACCACGCCGCGGCGGCCATCGATCGGCACATGATCCCGGGCGCTCCCTCGTCCTCGCCGCAGGAGGCGCCGCCGCCCCCGCGCATTGTCATCGGCACAGTGCGAGCCCGCGCACGGAGAGCGGCGGAAGAATAGGCGGGCGATCGGGCCGCGCATCACGTCTCTGCAAGCAGCTCGCGTTACGCCGGGCGTCGTGGTTGCCAGGGAATGCCGGGCCCGCTCCCCCCTCACCCCTGCGGCTGAAGAGCAAGCAGAGAAGCCCGGCCGTCGGCCATCTCCATCATGTCCTGAAGAAGCAGGTTCCACCCGATAAAGCCGCCCTCGAGGCCCGACTTGGACTGCGAAGCGGATGGCGCCAGCGGCGCGCCGGTCTCGGCGTCGTAGTTCTCATGCAGCGAGCCGCAGAATTCGATGTCGCGCAAATAGAGCGCCACAAGCCGCCGGACCAGCTCCTGCGCCTCGGACGCGAAGCCATAGCTCGTCAGCGCCGCGAAGTAGAAGTAGTTGGCAATCGGCCAGACCGGGCCCTGCCAGTTCGAGTACGGGATAATGATGTTCTCGTTGTTGTACTCGGGATCCGCCTTCGACAGCGAGCGCAGCCCGAACGGCGTCAGCAGGTGCGCCTCGGTCCACAGATAGCGCCGGATCATGGCCCGCGCCCGGTCGGCCGGAACCATGCAGGCCCACAGCGGCACGAAATTGGAGTACGAGACGCGGCGAACCATCTCGCCCGATCGCGTGTCAACATTCCAGTACGACTCTGCCGCCGCGTCCCACAGGCGGGCGTTGACCGCGGCCGCAAGCGCGGCGGCCTTCTGGTTGAATTTCTCTGCGTCCCCGGGCTTTCCGAGATCCGCCGCGATGCGCGCCAGGGCAAGGTATTCGCGCCACTGGAAGGCGTTCACGTCGCAGGATGCGATCCGGCGCGCCGAGGCGGGATCGTTGCCGACCGCGGGGTTGTTGTCCGCCCCCGACTGCATCGCGTCGTCCCAGGCAAACAGCCCGCACCCGGGGTGAAAGTGCGTGGTCTCCCGCCGCGTGGCAATGCGCACGACGGACTCGTAATGCTCCGCCAGCCAGGAACGGTCGCCAAGCAGCCGGGCGCCCAGCTCAGCGCCCTGCGCCAGAAACGGCTTCATATGCAGCGATGCGTGTCCCGGCGTTGGCCCCCCGGGGCTGACGCACGCGGACATCTCGCCGCCTGGCAGGGCGGCCCCCAGGAAGTTCAACGCCCAGTACTTGAGGTACTCCGGCTGGGCGGGCGTACGCCCCGCCAGGTGGGTCGCAATGAAGAATCCATCCCAGTCCCATTGCTGCTGGTAGAATCCGCCCGGAATGCAGTACGGATACCGGATGAAGCCGTTGGCCGGCTTGACGACCAGGGGGCGCAAGCGCTCGAAATGGCGAAGCAGGATATCAGCGTCTGATTGCATGCGAACTCAGCTCCTTCTCGCGGACGATTCGGTCCACGGGGCCGGAGATTACTCAAAAGATCGCGGCGCCGCAATCCCGACATCCGTGGCCGATGGGGCGAACGCACCGCCCGATCACCTTTCCCCGCCGAGCGGCGCCTCGGGCGAAGGGTAGTAGCCCGCCTCCATGAGCGCAATGGTGCCCAGCAAGCCGCCCCAGTAGTAGAATGAGTCCCCGCCGGCTTTGCCTTGCGCGACGCTGTTGTCGCCGGTCTCGGCGTTGTAGTTCTCGAGCACATGACCGTGCGAGCGCCAGCTCTTCAGCAGCAGCGCCATGGACTTCTCCACAAGGTCCAGGCGCGCCTGGGCCTGTCCGCAGCGGCGTAGACTCACGTAGACCAGGAAGTTCATGGGGCCCCAGATCCTTCCGCGCCAGTAGCTCTGCTCCGGGTAGGCAGGGTCGTTGCGCGCAATCGAGGGCAGAACCCACTCGCCCCAAAACTCAGCCGGATTGTAGAAGTGCTCGCGAATCATTCGCTCCGCCTGCCCGGGCGTCGCCGCCTGCGCGAGGAGGGCATAGAAATTCGTCGGAGAAATGCGCCGGCTCAATTCGCCCGTATCCACGCGCTTGTTCAGGAAGAGGCCAAACGGCCCGTCCCACAGCTCCGCGGACATGCCAGCGCGCACGGCCTCGGCTCGCGTCCGAAGTTCCGCGCCCTCCGCGGTGCGGCCCAGGACATCGGCGATGTCGGCGAGCGCCTCGCAGTCCGCGACGTACAGCCCGTTCAGCCCCACGTCCCACATTTGCAGGACGTGCCGGCTGCTGTCGAAAGGCACATCGTCATACATGGGCGAATTGTCGAGGCCCGACTCCAGCGACGCGCCGAACCGCTCATTTACGCCGTTCTTCTCCCAGTAGGCATCGTAGACAGACTCGTAGGGTGTGGATCCCCAGGACAGCAGGTCGCCGTTGTTGCGGCGCGCCCGCCACCACCAGCGGTTCCAGGTCAGCAGGTTCGGGTAGACTTCCTCCAGGAACCAGCGAACGCGATGGCCACGATAGATCTCCCGGCACACCCACGCGCCGACCGGCGGCTCGGATCGATCCCGGCTGGAAAAGCCGGTGGCGTTGACGAAATTGGGAACCAGCCCCTCCGGCGTGATCTCGCTGGTAATGGCGATCGCGTTCGCCATGGCCAGATCCGGATTGTCCAGCGACAGCATGTACGCCGCAAAAAACGTATCCCACTCGAACAGGACCCATCCGTGGGTGCTGCACCAGGTGCGCGCCACGGGCGTGATCACGCGGCGCCGGACAGGGTCATAGATGGTGTTCCAGGCGAGCACCGCGCGGGTGGCGCGCGCCACCTCGGCCAGCTCGCCGTACCGGGCCATGCGCTGCTCCTCAATGCCCCGCTGCCTTGCCAGAATCGTCTCGATGTCCGCCAGGCTTCTCGCCCGCCCCGTGCTCAACCCCACAGTCCCCGCGAGGGACACGGCCAGGTAGGGCGACAGCGCCCATAGACATCCCTCCGGGACCGGGGCCGCTGTGGTGAAGAGATCGACGCGCCGCGCGCCTGCTTCGCCGCGCAGGATGCCGCCTTCCCATCGCCACGAGCCGGGTCGGTTCCAGAGCAAGCCGCATTCCGCCACAAGCAGCGCCGGGCACTTCTGCATGGCAAGCGGGGTCACCAGCGCGACCCAATCGTCGCCGTCCAACCCGGTTTGCACCCGCAGCCCGATGTCTTCCCAGGTGAGCGTCAGGTCCGTATAGGCGCCGTCATAGGAACGCAATCCCGGAACGACGTTAATGGGGCCCTTCAAGATCTCTCGCAGATGCTGTCCGCCGCGATACTCCTTCAGGCCAAGGTTGATCACCAGGCCCTCCGGCATGAGCACGTGCGCAAGCATGCTCTTCACATACCACGTATTCCAGCCGCTCCCCATCCGGTCCATCAGTGCCCGATATTCTGTCATGGCGTCCCGATCACCTTGGCCCGGATGTCCCCTGGCACGGATTTCATGATGCAAGAGAGAAGAAGGAACGGCGGAGCGAATCCGCAACCCTACGTGCGGGGGGAATCGCCAGAGACAGCCGCCGATGCCCTCTTTGTCATTTCCCCGTCTTCGCCCCACGCTTCTGCGCGGGCCCGCTGCGCTTCCTCCTGCGCGCCGGGGCGCGCAGCTCCCGCTTGGCGTCATCCCAGTAGCCGTCGAGTTCCTTCAGCGTGCAGTCGGTCAGCTTGCGTCCCGACGCAAACACGCGCGCCTCCACAATCCGGAATCGGGCGAGGAACTTGTTGATCGTCAGCTCAAGGGCCTCTTCAGCGTCAACGTTCTGGAAGCGGCAGAAATTGACAATCGTGAAGAGAAGGTCGCCGATCTCCTCGCGCACCATGCGTGCGTTCTTGCGCTTCATCGCGGCGCGCAGCTCGCCGATCTCCTCTTCCACCTTTTCAAGCACGGCGTCGACGCGCTTCCAGTCGAACCCGACGCGCGCAACGCGCGATTGGATGCGCTGCGCCCGGTGCAGCGCGGGAAGGTGGCGCGGAATACCCTCCACCACCGAGCGCGGGCCGGACGCCTTCTCGCCCGCCTTGATGACTTCCCAGTTCTTCAAGACGGCCGCGGAGTCACGGGCCTTGGCCTGCCCGTAGACGTGGGGATGGCGGCGGATCAGCTTGTCGGCAAGCGCGGCCGCCACGTCGTCGAAGGCGAACCGCCCTTCCTCGCTGCGAATCTGGGCGTGCAGCGCGACCTGCAGCAGCACGTCTCCCAGCTCTTCCAAGTGGCGGGCCGGGTCGCCTGACTCAACGGCATCGACAAGCTCGTAGCTTTCCTCGATGACGTAACGCTTGAGGGATTCCAGAGTCTGCTCGCGGTCCCACGGGCAGCCCCCCTGCCCGCGCAGAGTGGCCACCACCTTGAGCAGGCGATCGAGGCCCGGCCTTCGCTTCCGCCCGCCGGCCGCTTTCGCGCGCCGTACGGTCACAGACCCGTCTCTATCGACGCAAAGGCTTCTGCAGGCACCAGGTCGTCGAGGGACTTGACGCAGAAATCGACGCCGCTGAAGTCCGCGCATTCCGTGAAGCGGTCCGTCACAGCCACGCAGTGCATGTGGGTCCTTACCGCCGCCCGGCACGATGAGGAAGACGACGCCAGAGCGAGGCAGCGTGACGGGTGCGCGCCCGTCATTCGCGCGATCTTCATCCACGACTCAACGCCCGGTACGCTCAACCGGCCGCCGGCGTTTGACAACATCGTTACGCCTGGCTCGCCTAGTCCCAGGGCCACGACCAACTCCTGCATCGCGTCCTTCTCAAGCGAACCTACGCATCCAACGGCCATTCCCTGCGCAGCCGCCGCCGTAAGTATCTTCTTGAGCCCTGGAGCGGCCTTCAAGCCTGGCTTCGCGAAGCCTGCCGCAATCGCAGCCTTCACCTCTTCAATGGCCTTCTCGTCGGAGAACCGCTCCTTCCCGGCATTCTTCAGCAGCGCGCCGACGTAATCCTGAGGATACTTCTCCGTACACAGGTGAGCGAACTGCTCCGCGGTCAGAGTGATCCCCTTCTTGTCCAACACGCTTCGCAGCGCATCGAAAACAACCTGACGGCCGCTCGCTCCAACGTATTCCAGCTCAAACACAACGGCCGACGGACGCCTTTTGGTCGTTTTTACCATGATCTCCTCTTTCTTGAATGCCACTGCAAACCTCCTCTGAAACAACGCGAGCTGTGAGTTTAGCCGTAAGCGCCGTACGCGTCAATCCGGCGTTTCGAGGTATCGCAAAAGCGCCCTCTCTTCGCCGTCTTTGGAATGCCCGGCGAGCTGCGATTCGATCCAATCGTGCCAGCCAACGCGTGAAGCCCCGCGCACCTCAACGCTTACCGGAACGTGACGTCGCGAAACGCCTCCGGCAAGCATCGAACAATGTCCATCGCCGCCATCCCGGCCTGCGTGCCGTGCCGCGCCGCGAGGTCCCCCGCCCGACCGTGTAAGTAGACGGCGGCGGCCGCAGCAGCGCCGAGGTAAATCCCTTGCGCCGCGAGTCCGCAGAGCAGCCCCGCAAGCACGTCGCCCGAGCCACCACGGGCCATGCCGGGGTTTCCCGTGAGATTCACCCGCAGAGGCCCCTCGCGCTCGCCCACCACGGTGCCCGCGCCCTTCAGCACAACAACGCCGCGCGTCAACTCCGCAGCGCGCCGGGTAAAGCCGAACCGGTCGGACTGGATCTCCTCCGCCGTGGTACGCATCATACGCGCCATTTCGCCGGGATGCGGCGTGAGAGCCAGCGGAACGGTACAGCGCCGTGTCAGATCCATCTGCCCGGCGATTACGCTGAGCGCATCCGCATCGAGCACGAGGCAACCGCAGCCGCTGGCGAGCGCCTTGTCCAAAATCAGCCGAGTGGAGGGCTCCGCCGTCATGCCCGGCCCCATCAGGACCGCGTCGAAATCCGAGAGGCCGCGCTTCAATCTGGACAGGGCATCCGGCGCAAGTTCACCCGACGGCGTTTCCTCGCCCGGGTGCACCATGGCCTCCGGCACAACGGCCGCCACGGCCTGCGCCAGGCGCTGCGGAACCAGCACGCTCACCAGCCCCACGCCCGAGCGCACCGCTGCGGCCGCCGCCATCGAGACGGCGCCGGAATAGCCGGCCGAGCCGCCAATAATCAGCGCATGGCCGTAGCTGCCCTTGTGGGAAGCGCGGTGCCGCCGGGCAAAGAGCGGGCGCAAATCCTCAGCGGTGATCAGAGCAACGTCCGGAGCCCATTCTGCGGTGAGATGCGCGGGGATCCCGATATCGACAACGCTCAGGCTCCCCACACAATCCACCGCCTGTGGCACAAGCAGCCCCGCCTTGGGGAAGGCCAGCGTAACCGTAACGTCTGCTTTGACGACATCGCCCTCCGCCCGGCCTGTATCCGCATCAAGCCCGGACGGGACATCGATGGCCACAACCGGGCTACGCGCCGACATCCGGTTTACGCAGCGGATTGCGGCGGCGCCCACCCCTCGCGCCGGCCCGCCGAACCCCGTCCCGAAGACGCCATCCACCACGATGCCTTCGATCAACTCGTGGGCGCCCGCGTCCCACGCGGCCTCCGCGGACCGCTCCTCAATCGCGTGCCCCGCATCGACGAGCCGCCGCGCATTGCGAAGCGCATCCCCCGCCAGGTCGCCGAGGCGCGCTGCAAGCCATACGCGCACAGGGAAGCCCCACGCCGCAAGCAGCCGCGCCGCGACCAGCGCATCGCCGCCGTTGTTCCCCTTTCCTGCGACGAGGGTGATGAGGCACGCGCCGCGGCCGGACTCCTGCGCCAGCGCACGGACATGGCGAGCCACGCCCTCTCCGGCGCGCTCCATGAGTACTTCGCCCGGGACGTGAAGCTCCTCGATCATGCGCCGGTCCAGTTCGCGCATCTGGGTGGTTGTCACGGTCTTCATAAGATCACTGCGCAATCAGGAGCGCGGTCGCCACGGAGTATTTCCGGGTGTGCGCAAGGCTCACCAGCACCTGCCCCACGCCGTTGGCCCGGGCCAATTCTTCAGCCTTGCCCCGCAGTCGCACCGAGGGCGCGCCGGTCTCCTCATTGCGCACCACTTCGATATCGAGCCATCCGATACTGGGTCCAAAACCTGTTCCGAAAGCCTTCGAAACCGCTTCCTTCACCGCAAAACGGGCCGCAAGATGCATGAAAGGAAAAGCCTTCCCCCTGCAGTAACGCTGCTCCTCGGGCAGAAACACGCGGTCGGCAAAGCGCCTGTCCCAGCGCTGCATCACATCCGCGATGCGTTCGTTCTCAACCAGGTCCACGCCGGTCCCAAGTACGCGCCCTTCAACCATGGCGCCCCCCGCGATACTCGGCCATGGCCGCCATCATCTCGCGCGTGGCCGCCGTCAGGCCGACGAACACCGCGCGGGCCACCAGGCTATGCCCGATGTTGAGCGTATCAAGATGCGGGATTTCGAGAATGCCCACGATGTTCTGCAAATTGATTCCGTGCCCCGCGTTCACCTTCAGCCCCAGGGCATGTGCCCGCGCGGCCGCCGCGACCAGCCGGTCCAGCTCGCGCCCCGCGTCACGCGCGGCTGCGTCACAGTAGGTTCCGGTGTGCAGCTCAACATAGGGCGCGCCAAGCTCCGCGGCCGCCTCCACCTGCACGGCATCCGGATCGATGAAGAGGCTCACCGCGATGCCCGCCGCGCGGAGCTGCTGCACCGGGCCGGCCAGCTCGCCTTTCTGGCCAGCCGCGTTGAGCCCGCCCTCGGTCGTCAGTTCCTGGCGTCGCTCCGGCACAAGGCAGACCTCGTCCGGGCGCACCTTCAACGCGATCCCGACAATCTCGGGGCTGTTCGCCATTTCAAGATTCATCCGGATGCCAGGCATCTTGCGCAGCACATACACATCCGCGTCCTGGATATGCCTCCGGTCCTCACGCAAATGCACCGTAATGCCGTGCGCTCCCGCAGCCTTGACGGCCCGCGCCGCCTCGACAATATCGGGATAAACGGTCCTCCGCGCCTGGCGAATCGTCGCCACGTGGTCGATGTTTACACCCAGCCGCACCGTGCTCATACTCGCCCCTCTTCAGCGTTTTGCAGCCTCGGGCCGCACACCCTCCGGCAGACCCGTTGGACGCCGTCGATGAGCAATACTAGGCAGGCCGCAATTCAATATCCAGAAGAAAGGCGGCCTTTCGATTGCACGGCGCCACGGATGCGCAGCGGGAGACGCGGGTCCAAGACAACGATCAATACCGTTTGCATCTCGCCCGAGGGCGAGGCCCTGCGCGCTGCAGCAGGCCTCTTTGAGCCGCGTCTATCCGCGACACTCTGCCCGCAGTGCTGTCGCTGCGCGCCCGTACAGCGCTGCAGGCGGGCGTGGCTTCTCCAATTCCAAGACTGCATCGTTCCGGCTTGGTCCCGCACTTCACCGGTTACGCGTAGTCGACCCGCCTTATTACCCCGGCCATTGAATAGTTTCGTTGACGAAGGAACGGCTCCCTGCCGCCTTGCGCGGCAGGAGCCTGAATTTCGGCTCCTGCGCCGCAACGGCTCAGGGAGCCCCATTCTCAGGGATCGCCTACTATTCAATGGCCGGATTAGTAAGTCGAATTGACCGCGCTGTTGGCCCCCGCACAACCATCAGTAAGCAATCCTTCAACCCGGTAGCGCCATGAAGAAACACCCGGTGATCCCGGAATGCCGTTTCACAAGGCCCTTTCAGATTGTATTCCCGTGCCGAGCCACTTACCATGCGTACAAATTCTTTAGAAAGGAATCGCCCATGTCGCTCGGATACGAAGATACGCCCCTGCTTCCTGGAGGAAAGTGGACCGTTCACGACGGACGTCGCCCCCAACCGCGCATAGTCAGCCCCGGCACGCCCTCTTCTGCGGAGGCGCCGGGGCAGCCGCCGTCGGACGCGGTCATTCTGTTCGACGGGAGTAGCATCGACGGATGGAGAAGCAGTGCGGAGGGCGGCGGCGCGGCGCGATGGAAGCTGCACAGCGGATGTATGGAAGTCGTCCCGGGCGCAGGCGACATCAGCACAAAGCAGGGCTTCGGGGACTGCCAGCTTCACGTAGAGTGGTCCGCGCCGTCCGTCGTCAAAGGCGACGGCCAGGGGCGCGGCAACAGCGGGGTCTTCCTGATGGACCGGTACGAGATCCAGGTGTTGGATTGTTTTCAGAATCCGACCTATCCGGACGGAAGCGCCGGCTCGATCTACGGGCAGTTTTCCCCGCTGGTCAACGCCTGCCGAAGGCCCGGCGAATGGCAGACCTACGACATCCTCTTTGTGGCACCGCGTTTCGAAGGTACGAGCACCGTCTCGCCAGCCTACCTGACCATCCTGCAAAATGGCGTGGTGGTGCAGCATCACCGCGCGCTCCACGGCCTAACCTGCCACCGCACCCTGTCGAGTTATGTGCCTCATCCGCCCGAGGCGCCGCTGCGGCTCCAGGATCATGGCGACCTGGTGCGCTACCGGAACATCTGGATCAGGCCTCTTGAATTCTACGCCGCAGTATAAGCCTTGACGGTCCGAATCCACCGTGGTTATCTCACTCCAACTCTGGGAGTGTTGCATGGCATCGATTCTGATTGTGGATGACAACAGGCTGGTTCTCAACGTCCTCTCAGCTGTATTCAGCCAGCGGGAATACGAGGTCACGTTAGCGCAAAGCGGCCTGGAAGCGCTGGAATGCCTCAAGGCCAAACACGTTGATCTGATACTCGCCGACGTGGGTATGCACCCCATGGACGGCCTTCGGCTTCTTTCGCTTGTGAAGATACAGAGCCCGCGGCTGCCGGTCGTGCTGATGTCAGGCCAGGGAACGGAAACGGCCGCCGTATCAGCCATAGCCGCCGGCGCGTTTGACTACGTTACCAAGCCGATCCGTGTCGAAGAGCTGGTCAGCGTCATCAGGAATGCTCTCGGCAGCGTCAGCGCCCGCATCGCGGACAAGAACATTCCGCTCCCAGCCCCTGTGTCGTACCGGTTTCCCGGGATCGTCGCGGAGAGCCCAGAAATGCAGAAGGTCTGCGAGTCCATCGAGGTCGCCGCGATTACATCATCGCCGGTGCTTCTGTGCGGGGAGGCAGGCACCGGCAAGGCACAGCTGGCGCGCGCCATTCATGAGTGCAGCCCGAGAAAGAACGGCGAGTTCATTGTCCTGAATTGCGCGGAGATGCCCGAGCCGGTGCTGGATCAACAGCTCTTTGAAACAACGAAGAGGGGCGCCAGCGCTGCGCCGCAGGCCGACGACACAAAGGCGGGCAGAAAGCCCTGCACCATCCTGCTGGACGAGGTAATGATGATGCCTCCCGGTCTCCTTGAGACGCTGCGCCTTCATCTGGCAGGCACCGGAGACGCTCATCGCGGCCGCGCGCTGGCCCGAAAGGCCAGCCTGATCCTGTCGGCAGATGCATCGTTGGTCAGCCTGTCACAAGCTGGCGAATCGAGAGACCTTCTCACCAAGATGAGCGGCGTGGCCATCGATTTGAAACCGCTGCGGGAGAGGACCGCGGACCTGCTCCCCCTGTTATCCCACTTCTTCCATGAGCACACCGGAGATTGGAGCAAACTCCCGGTCATCTCTCCGGAAGCCCATTCGCTGCTGTTGCGCTACTCGTGGCCGGGCAACCACACGGAAGTGGCCGACCTCGCGAACGACATCTTGCCCCTGGTGAAGAATGGCACGATCACGAAGGATATCCTCCCCGCACATATTGCGGCGCTCGGGGCAAAGGACGCGAGAGAGCCGCTGGGCCTCTCCGCCACCCAGCGCGGCGATTCCCTGACGAGATTCCTGCATGACAAGCTGCAGAAGAGAACAGACTCCAGCGTCAAGCCCGACAGCACCGTGACAGAACCCGCCATCGCCAAGCGGGCCTGAAACATGAAACGGGCGGATGAATGGGGCTCCGCTGCCGAAGGATCGGCCGCGCTTATCCCTTTGTTCCCTTGAGGGCCCGCGCCGCCCGATCTGCGGCAAGAAGCTTCTCACTCAGACGCCGTGGCGGCACGGCTCCGCCCTGCCCCTGAGCTTCAACGGAAAGCTGGAACCGGGCCGTCGCACCAGCCAGCTCTTCAAGCGCCCTCAATAGATCATGCTCAAGTTGAAGCCGCCGGGCCTTCTCAGCTTCGAAAAGGCTACCCACTCTGGCCAACTCCTCGTCAACAAGCCTGCCTCGTTCTTCAGCTGCGGAACATCGCTGCTTCCATTCCCGTCCGTCAGGACCCGGTCCCAAATGTCGCAAAAGCGCTCCGCCCTCAGTGGCCTTAACCAGCTCCCCGGCCGCAATCGTCTCGCCACTCAGGTGGTTCTGGACAGCTTGCCCGGGATCTACGAACCCATCTGCAACCAGATCCCTGAATGCAAAGGGGTTGAGCGGGCCCAGGTCTGCTCCGTCAGGCAGCTTACAGATCCATTCCATGCGAAGTTCGGGAACGGTCTCGGCCAATACCCAGTTCTTCTTGTCCTGCGACACGCTGTGCTTCGGACCAATGCGGCTCTGGCAGGCCCAGGCCCAAAGCTGAGGCAAGTCAACCGGGCCATACACGGACATATCATCGCCCTGCAAATACCAGCTCGGAGTGCCGCTTCCTTGCGGGCCAAGGCATTGTTGCATAAGTTCCACGCTCGCCTGAACAGCCCGGGCCTTCTCCGTCTCCAGTTGCAGGGCTCTCCTGGAACTCTCATCAGTCAGGCGGCCGATCTGTCCCTTCAGCTCCAGCTCTTGAACCTGGCTGCGCATCTCCAGTCCGGCATGCTCCTTCTTCTGCTCGCCCAGCTGTGCGGCTGCCCTGCCCGCTTCGTCTGTCTTGTCCTTTAGAGCCCGCTCAAGCTTATCGATCCTGCCTGCCAAATCCTCGCGCAGCTTCTTCTCCGCCGCGAGATTCTTCTCCAGCCCCGCGACCTGCCCTTCCTTCTGGCCAATAGCACCCTCCAGCGTACGGGAACGGCCGCTCGCCTCCTCAAGCTCACGTCGTGCCTGGGCTAGACAGGCCTCCAAATCCTTCATCTTCTGCCTGTCAGCATCAGTTGACGTACGCCGCAGGAATGTGCCGCCTTCCGTGGCCTTAACGAGCGCCCCGGCCGCAATCGTCTCGCCGCTCAGGCGGCTCTGGACCACTTGCCCGGGATCTACGGATCCATCAGCAACGAGATCCCTGTAAGCGAACGGATTGAGCGGGCCGATGTCTACTCCGTCCGGGAGTTTACAGATCCACTCCATGTGAAGTTCGGGAATCGTCTCGGCCATCACCCAGTTTTTCTTGTCCTGCGACACGCTATGCTTCGGGCCAATGCGGCTCTGGCAGGCCCAGGCCCAAAGCTCAGACAGATCAACCGGTCCGTACACGGACTTATCATCGCCCTGCAAGTACCAGGTCGGTTTGCCGCTTCCCTGCGGGCCAAGGTATTGCTGCATAAGTTCCACGCTCGCCTCGGCAGCCCTCGCCAGACCGGCCCGGGCTCGCGCCAGTTCATCCGCGCTCTGGCGCACACCAGCCTGTAGCTCCACGTTCTCTGCCGTCAGGCGGCCAATCTGCCCCGTCAGATCCAATTCACGCCTCTGGCCGCGCTCCTCCAGCCCGGCATGCGCATTCTTCTGCTCGACCAGTTGCGCGACGGCCCGGACCGCTTCCTCCGCCTTATTCTTGAGCGCTTGCTCGAGTTTGCCGATCCTGCCGGAGAGATCCGCTTCTTTCGCGAGCCATTTTCTGACTACCTCTTCGTGCAGATGCCTCTCCTCCGCGAATGCTTTCTCCAGCGCTGCGACCTTCGCGCCGACGGCGCTGACCTTGGCCCGCGCCTCCTTCAATAGCGCAGACTGCCCTTCGCGCTGCTGCTTCTCGGCGGCGAGTTTACTCTCAATCTCTGCTGCATGCCCTTCCTTCTGGCTGGCCGTGTATTCCAACGTAACGGACCGGCTCCGCTCAGCCTCAACCTCTCGTCGCGCCTGGACTGCACGCTCCTGCAGGGCCGCCAGCTCGCGCTGCAGGGCTTCGTGGGCCCTGATTCGTTCTTCACCTTCACGGACGGCAGCAGCAGCACTCTCCGCCGCGTCGCTCCGCGCTTGTTTCAGTTCAGCTTCAAGCGTCGCGGCCTTTGTAGAGAGAGAAACGGCCTCTGCCTGCGACTGCTTCGAGCGTTCGGCCTGGTCCCTTTCACTGCGGCGCATCTGAGCTTCCAGCCCGGCGCGTGCTTTCCGCTGCTCATCCAATTGCCCGGCTGCAAGACCGACTTCCTCCGCGCGGGCTTTGAGCTCGCGCTCAAGCTTGTCAATTCTGCCAGCCTGGTCCTCCCGCAGCTTCATCTCCGCGGCAAGCCTTTTCTCGATCTCTACGGCATGTGCTTGCTTCTGGTTGGCGGCTGCCTCCAGCGCCGCAGCCCGGCTCCGCTCAGCCTCAACCTCGCGCGCTGCGACAGCCGCGCGTTCCGTTGCAGCGCTCAGTTCACGCTTCAGTTCGGCTTCAACCTTCGTGGCCTTCGCAGCAAAAGCAGCGGCTTCAAACTGCGCCTGCTTCAAGCGCTCAGCTTGTTCTTCGCGCTGTTTCTTCTCGGCGGCTAGCTTCTTCTCGATGTCAGCAGCTTGGCCTTGCTTCTGGTTGGCGGCGGACTCCAGCGCCGCAGCCCGGCTCCGCTCAGCCGCAACCTCGCGCGCTGCGACAGCCGCGCGTTCCGTTGCAGCGCTCAGCTCACGATTCAGCTCGGCTTCAACCTTCGTGGCCTTCGCAGCGAAAGCAGCGGCTTCAGCCTGAGTCTTCTTCAAGCGGTCAGCTTGTTCCTCACGCAGATTTTTCTCCGCGGCTAGCTTCTTCTCGACGTCAGCAGCGTGGCCTTGCTTCTGGTTGGCGGCGGACTCCAGCGCAACAGCCCGGACACGCTCCATCTCAAGTTCTTGTTTCGCCCGGGCTACACTTTCCTGCAACGCCGACAGCTCACTGCGCAGGGCCTTGTGTGCCTGGTCATTCCTGTCAGGCAATCCTTCGTCTTGAATCCTCTTCACGGCAACGGGCGCAGCAGGCCCGCCCTTCTCAGCTCCACTCGAGCGTGGCTCACCGTCCGTTTTGACATCCGCCGTTCTCACGGTGACGGGAGCGGGGATTGAATACGTCAATTGCTTGGCCCCGCTCTCCAGGACTGACGAAACCAACCGGACCTCGCCCGTGCTGCAGTGCTGCAGCGGCGTAGCTCTGTTGATTTTGCCTCGTTTGACAAGCAGGGGCACCGTTGCCAGGTTGAACGGCCCGAACCGACGGCGGCCGCCCAGTTCGGCGACCCACATCATATCGAGCTCAGGCAAACTCTCGGCAGGCATCCAGCTCTCGCGGTCTCGCGACAAAAGGTTGCCCGCTACGATGCGGCCCTGCTCCGCCCAGTCGCGCAGCTCCGGAAGGCCGACGGGGCCGAAAACACAGTCCTCGGAAAACTTGACGTGCCACCGCTGGCCCGCGCCTTCGTTTCTCACCTGAGACTCGTGGAGTTTGAACATGCGACCCTGTTGGCCTCCGAAGTACCCTGCGCCCTTGTACTTATTACCGGACTTCTCTTCAAGAGCTTTCAACACCGTTTCAACACGCCCGCCATCGGGCGCATGTGAGTTCCGGGGAGGTGTCCGTTCAGGCGCGTTTCTTTATCTCCGCGACGAGGGCATCTCCAGGAGCAAGCCGGGAGCGACAACGGGCAACTCCGACTGGAGATGCGGCGACCCCGCCGCGTTCTCTCGCTCCTCCTCTTGCACCCCGCGACGAGGGCGTCGCGTCTCCAGGAGCACGGAAACGAGCGAAATCAGACGTTCCGCTGGAGTCGCGGTGCCCCCACCGCGTTCGCTCCGAGCTTCGCCGCATCTCCCCCGGGCGGCGGTCTCCGGAACTCACATACGCCCCCCGCCATCTCACGCAGAACTTTTTCTTTGTAAAACCCACTGTCTTGGCTATGTTACCCCACCTAAGCGGAGTGGAGTCAACAGCTATGCGAATCCTATCGGGTATACAGCCCTCGGGCAAGTTGCACCTCGGAAACTATTTCGGCATGATGAAGCCGGCCCTCGAACTGCAAATGCAGGGCGACGCCTACCTCTTCATCGCGAACTATCACGCGCTGACCACAGTCACGGATGCGGCTGCGCTGCGCGCGGCGACGCTCGACGTCGCACTGGACTTTCTGGCCTGCGGCCTGGACCCGAAGCGGACGGTTTTCTTCCGGCAAAGCGACGTCCCGGAGGTCACGGAACTGACCTGGATTCTCTCGACCATCACGCCCATGGGACTTCTGGAGCGCTGCCATTCGTACAAGGACAAGACCGCGCGCGGCCTGGGGGCAAGCCACGGGCTGTTTGCCTATCCCGTCCTGATGGCGGCGGATATCCTGGCCTACCAGTCCAACGTAGTGCCCGTCGGCCGCGACCAGAAGCAGCATGTCGAAGTGGCGCGCGACCTGGCGATCAAGTTCAATAACCAGTACGGCCCCGGCATCTTCACGGTGCCGGAGCCCTCGATCCGCGACGCCGTGGCGGTCGTGCCGGGGATCGACGGGCAGAAGATGTCGAAGTCTTACAACAACCACATCGAGATCTTCGGCGACGAAAAGGAAACGAAGGCACGCGTGATGCGGATCGTCACGGACAGCACGCCGATGGAGTCCCCGAAGGATCCGGCCAAGTGCAACATCATGGCGCTTTACCGGCTTGTCGCCGGCGAGGCCGACCTCCGCGACATGGAAGAGCGCTACCGCCGCGGGGGCACCGGCTACGGCGACGCCAAGAAGGCGCTGCTCGCGGCGATCCAAGCTTACTTTGCAGAGTTCCGCCGCCGTCGGACCGAACTTGCCAACAATCTCGGGTATGTCGAGTCCGTGCTCAGCCAGGGCGCGGAGCGCGCCCGCGCGGAAGCCGCCAAGACCCTAAAGAACGCCCGGCAATCCGTTGGCCTCGAATAACAGTTTTCACACGGCACCACCATGGCAATTGACGACTACAAAGTGCAGCTTGAAGTGTTCGAGGGGCCGCTCGATCTCCTCCTCTACCTGATCAAGAAGGAAGAGGTGGACATCTACAACATCCCCATCGAGCGCATCACCACCCAGTACATGGAATACCTGAGCCTGATGCGAATGCTCGACCTGAACATCGCCGGGGAATTCATCGTCATGGCCGCCACGCTGATGATGATCAAGAGCCGCATGCTGCTCCCGGTGGAGGAGCGCCCCGAGCTGGAGGAGGAGGAAGGCGAGGACCCGCGCTGGGACCTGGTGCGCCAGCTAATCGAATACAAGAAGTTCAAGGATGCCGCCGGACGGCTGGAAGAGATTGCCTACGAGCGTGAAAACGTATTCGCGCTGGGCGGCCCGAACGTCGTGCTCGAATTGGAGCCCGACGTCGGCATGCAGGACGTGAGCCTGTTCGATCTGATCACCGCGTTCCGCGAGGTGCTCAAGAGCGCCCGGCCCGAAGAGATCCGTGAAATCTACGGCGAAAACTTCACCGTGGCCGACCAGCTGGAAAAGATTCTGAGGCGCGTCGCCGCGGAGCGGGCCGTCCGCTTTGCGGACATGTTCCACCCCCAGGCGAGCCGCCATGAGGTCATTTGCACGTTCCTTGCGCTGCTGGAGCTTATCCGCCTCCGGCAGGTGGACGTGAAGCAAAAAGAGCGGTTCGGCGAAATCACGATCGAGGCAGCAGTGGAGGCGGAAGCAGCGCGGTAGAGGAAGGGCACTCGCTATGGAAGAGGTCTCCGTGGTTCCTGAGTTGAAAACGATCCTGGGCGCGATCATTTTCGGGGCGGAGCGCCCTCTAAAGATCGCCGAAATGCGAAAATGCGTGGTGGCCGTGGCCGAAGAACAGAAGGGGCCGCTGGCGCCTTTCGCCGAAGTGCGCGAAGCGGACGTCGCGGCCGCCGTGCAGGAGCTCGCCGTCGACTTGCAGCGGGTGCGGGCGGGGTTCGTGCTGCGCGAAGTGGCGGGCGGATTCCGCCTTGAGAGCGACCCGGCCTGCGGCGCCTGGCTGCGGCATCTGCTTGACCTCGGCAAGCCCAGCCGCCTGTCTCGCCCGGCGCTGGAGACGCTCGCGATCATCGCCTACCGCCAGCCGGTGACGAAAATCACGATTGAAGGCATCCGCGGCGTAACGATCGATCACATCCTCAAGCTTCTCATGGAAATGCAGCTCGTGCGCATCGTGGGACGAAGCGATCTCCCGGGCCGGCCGTTCCTCTACGGCACAACGCAGACGTTTCTTGAACAGTTCGGACTGCGCAGCCTCGACGAACTCGGGGATCTCGAGCCCATGCTGCGCCGCGAGATGATTGAAGCCGACAAGAACGAGCACGCGACCGGGCCGGCGGCGGCCGCGGCGGAACCGCCCGGCGCAACGCCCGGGGCGGAAGCCCCGCCGGAAATAGCGGAGGCTGCGGAAGGAGAACAGGCCCATGACGCTGGACCAGCTCAGGCAAAAGATTGACCTGCTCGACACGCGGCTGGTGCGCATCCTCAACCAGCGCGCGGCCCTCGCGCTGAAGATCGGAGCCGAAAAGCGCCGCTGCGGCGCGCCGCTCCTCGACCCGACCCGGGAGCGCCAGGTTCTGGCGCGCATTCGCAAGTCCGGCAAGGGCCCCCTGGCGCCCGAGCATCTCGAGGCCGTCTACGAGGTGATCATCAACAAGTGCACGCAGGTCCAGGCGCGAACGGCATTCGGCGAAAAGCGCGCGCACAAGAGGAAGCCGGCATGAAAACGTTCGCCGACCTTGCCAATCCGAATGTGAAGAACCTCGCCATCTACGAGCCGGGGCGGCCCATCGAGGAAGTGGCGCGGGAAATGGGGTTCGACGGCGCCGAGGACGTGACCAAGCTGGCCTCGAACGAGAATGCGCTGGGCCCCTCGCCACTCGCCCTGAAGGCCATGCGCAAATGCGCGAGCCGCATGCACCTTTATCCCGACGGGGGTGCGTTCTACCTTCGGCGTGCCCTCGCCGACAAATTGCGGCTCCAGACGGACCAGATCCTTCCGGGCCACGGCAGCAACGAATTGATCGAGCTCCTCGGGCACGCGTTCCTGAATCCATCCAGCAGCATCGTCATGGCGGACCGCGCGTTTGTGGTCTACCGGCTTGTGGCCATGAGCTTCGGCGCGCACGTCGTGGCGGTGCCCATGCGCAACTTCGCGCATGACCTTGACGCCATGCTCGCCGCCATCCGCCCGGACACGAAGATCGTGTTCATCGGCAACCCGAACAACCCCACCAGCACCATGGTGGACGCCGGGGCAATTGAGCGGTTCATGGCGCGCGTGCCGGAGGACGTGATCGTGTGCTTTGACGAGGCGTACATCGAGCTGATCCCACCCGCTGCGCAGCCCGACTGCCTGCGCTACGTGCGCGGGCAGCGCAACGTCATTGTGCTGCGCACCTTCTCCAAGACCTACGGCCTCGCCGGCTTGCGCATAGGCTACGCTATCGCCCCCCCGCCCTGCCTGGAGCTTCTCAACCGCGTACGGCAGCCGTTCAACGTCAACGCCATGGCGCTCGCCGCGGCAGAGGCAGCCCTCGCCGACGACGAACATGTCGAGCGCACGCGCCTCATGGTGCAGGAGGGCCTCGCCTATCTGCAGGGCGCGTTCGACACCATGGGATTGGACTATGTGCCGGCCGTGGCCAACTTCATTCTCGTCAAAGTCGGGAAAGGCCGCGAAATCTTCGATCTTCTCCTGCGCGAGGGGATCATCGTGCGGCCGATGGACCCGTACGGGCTGCCCGAGTACCTGCGAATCACCGTGGGCGCCGCAGCCGAGAACAGGAAATTCGTCGAGGCGCTGCGCCTCGTGTTGACGGTGAAGCAGACCTGACGAGGAGGACGGGGGCGTGAAGCGGCTGGCCATTGTTGGTTTGGGACTGATGGGAGGGGCGCTCGGCATGGCCGTGCGGCAGCGCCGGCTGCCGTGGACCATCGCCGCGTGCGCGCGCCGCCCGGAAACCCGCGCGCTGGCCTTGCGCCTGGCTGCGGCGGATGAAGTCTTCGCCACGCCGGAGGACGCCGTGCGCGACGCGGACCTCGTTATATTCTGCCTGCCCGTGCTGGCCATACCCGCCGCCGCCATGCAATGCCGCGACCATCTCAAGGCCGGCGCCGTCGTGACCGACGTGGCCAGCACCAAAAAAGAGCTCGTGGCCGCCCTTGACAGCATATTCAGCGGCCTGCCGGTCCACTTCGTGGGAAGTCATCCCATCTGTGGCTCGGAGCAGACGGGGTTGGAATCGGCGCGTTCGGACCTCTACCACGGCGCCATGGTGGTCGTCGCCCCGGGCCGCACCTCGGGCACGTCGGTCGAAGCCGTCGCCGCCTTCTGGCGCGATCTCGGGGCGCGCGTATCGGTCATGGATCCCGCCCGGCACGACCGCATCATCGCGCGCACCAGCCACCTTCCGCATCTCGTCGCCGCGATGCTCGTAGAAAGCATCCACGCGGCGGAGGGCGATTTCGGGGCGGATTTCTGCGGCACCGGATTCAGGGATACGACGCGCATCGCCGCAGGCTCGGAAGAGATCTGGCACGACATCGTCAAGACCAACCGCGCCGCAGTGGGCCAGGCCCTGGAGGATTTTGAGAAGGCGCTGCATCGCGTGCAGGAAATGGTGCAGCGAGGCGAGTTCGACTCGCTGCGCGAGTTCCTGGCCGCAGCGCGAGCCAAGCGCTCCGCCGTCGGCCCGCGCGCGAAAGGAAACGAGCCATGAACAACGGGGACCAGCGCGTCGTTGAACCGGCGCCCCCATTAGCCGGCACGCTCCGCGTGCCCGGCGACAAGAGCATATCGCATCGCGCCGTGATGCTCTCCGCGCTTGCCGCAGGCGAATCCACGGTCGAGGGGTTCCTCGACGGCGAAGACTGCCTGAACACCCTCCGGGCCATGGAGGCCATGGGCGCCACGGCGCGCCGCGCGGGCTCCGTGCTGTACATCCGCGGCGCCACGCAAGGACTCCGCGCCCCCGCGGCGGTCCTGGACATGGGCAATTCCGGCACCAGCATGCGTCTTCTCGCCGGCATTCTCGCCGGCCAGCCGTTCGGTGCCACGCTGACCGGTGACGCGTCGCTGCGCTCGCGCCCGATGCGCCGCATTCAGGACCCGCTCCAAACCATGGGCGCCCGGGTGGAACTGCTCGGAGCCAACGGGTGCGCGCCGGTCCGCATCACCGGCGGGCGCCTGCACGGCATCGAATATGCCATGCCGATGGCCTCGGCCCAGGTAAAATCCTGCGTCTTGCTCGCCGGCCTGTTCGCCGACGGGCGAACGACCGTGATCGAGCCCTCTCCCACGCGGGACCACACGGAGCGCATGCTCCGCGCGGCCGGCATTCCTGTCGCCGCGCAGGGAAACACGATCTCCGTGGACGGCTGCGGGGGCGGCGCCCCGGCGCTGCGCGCCCGGAACTGGGTGGTGCCGGGCGATTTCTCATCCGCCGCATTCTGGCTGACAGCCGCCGCCTGCCGCGAAGGCGCGCGCGTTGTCATCGAAGGAGTCGGACTGAACCCGCGGCGAACGGCCTTTCTCGATGTTCTGCGGCGCATGGGCGCCGATGTAGAAGTAAGCGCGCAGGCCTCCTCCGGAGAGGGCGGCGAGCCGGTGGGAACCATCAGCGTGCGCGGACGGCACCTGGCGGGCACCGTGATCGCCGGCGACGAGATTTCAAACCTGATCGACGAGCTGCCCTGCGCCGCCGTGGCCGCCGCCATGGCCGAAGGGGTGACGGTCATCCGCGATGCCTCCGAACTGCGCCACAAGGAATCGGATCGCATCGCCGCGATGGCGGCTGCGCTGCGCGCCTTCGGGGTGCCCGTGGAAGAGACCCCCGACGGCATGATTATCCGCGGCGCCCGCCACATGCGGGGCGGCGCGGAAATCGACAGCCTCGGCGACCACCGCATCGCAATGTGCGCCGCGCTGCTGGCCCTCAGCGCCGACGCGCCGGTGCGAATCCTTCACGTGGATTGCATTGCCACGTCCTACCCGGCCTTCTGGCAGGACCTGCAAAATCTGACGCGGGGCGGCTGACGATGAACCACTCTGTCATTGCCGTCGACGGGCCCTCCGCATCCGGAAAATCCACCGTGGCGCGCCGCGTTGCCTCGGCGCTGCGACGAGTATACGTCGATTCCGGCTCCCTGTACCGCGGAATCACCTGGCATGCCCTGAGGCAGGGCGTGGATGTGCGGCAGCCTGCGGCGCTCGTGCAGATGCTCAACGGCCTGGAAATCGCACTGCGCCTGGAAGAGGGCGCGGTGCGGTTCACGATCGGCGCGAAGGATCCGGGCCTGGAACTCCGGGGCCAGGATGTGACCGAGGCCGTCAGCCCGGTTTCGGCCGTTCCGGAGATCCGCGCCCGGGTCGGGCAGCTCCTTCACCGCGCAACGCAGTTCGGGCCGCTGGTGATCGAGGGGCGCGACATCGGCACCGTCGTTTTCCCCGACGCCCCGCACAAGTTCTACCTCGACGCATCGCCCGAGGAACGCGCACGCCGCAGGCACCAGGAAGTCTCCGCCGCCGCGCCCGCCTCGAACGTGGACACGGTCGCGCAGTCGCTGCAGCGGCGCGATCGGATGGACAGCTCCCGCGCGGCCGCGCCGCTGCGCGTTGCCCCGGGCGCCGTGGTCATCGATTCCACGGCGCTGGGTATCGACCAGGTCGTGGCCCTTATCCTTGAGCGCGTGCGGGCATCCTGAGCCCGCGATCCGGGCGCGCGGCGCGCGCCCTGCGATGCATCCCCGCCAGACCCTCAGGCCGATGGGCCGGCGGAGAGTTCCGCCTTGTACTCCCTGATTTTGCGGTGCAGCGTGCGGCGGCTGAGCCCGAGCTCCTGCGCGGCCTTGGTCTTGTTGTCGCCATGCTTCAGGAGCGCGGCCATGATCATCGCCTTCTCCGTGGCGGCGAGCGACTCGCCCACCGCCACCACCGTGCGCCGCTGGGGCAGCAGGCCCGGCGCCGCGTCCCGCACCGTGTCGCGGATGCTGGCGGGAATATCGCGCGCGGTCAGGCGCGGGCCACGCCCGAGCACCACCATCTTCTCCACCGTGTTGCGCAGCTCCCGCACGTTGCCGGGCCACGGATGCGCCGCGAGCACCTGCACCGCATCGGGCGTGATGCCTTCCAGATGCTTCTGGTTCTTCTCCGCAAACTCCCGGACAAAGCTGTCGCAAAGGATCGGAATGTCCTCGCTCCGCTCGCGCAGCGGGGGCAAGGTGATGTCCACCACGTCGAGGCGGAAGAACAGATCCTCGCGGAACTTGCCTTCCTCCACGCGCTTCTTCAGGTTGCGATTCGTGGCGGCAATGAGCCGGATATCCACCTCCACGGTCTCGTCGCCGCCCACGCGCTCAAACTGGCGCTCCTCGAGGACGCGCAGCAGCTTCACCTGCGCGGAGAGCTCAATCTCCGAGATTTCGTCCAGGAACAGCGTCCCGCCGTCCGCCAGTTCAAAGCGGCCACGGCGGCGCCCGAGCGCATTCGTGAACGCGCCCTTCTCGTGGCCGAACAGCTCGCTTTCCAGCAGGCTGGGCGCCAGCGCGGCGCAGTGCACCGCGACGAACGGCCCCTTGCTTCGCGTGCTCAGGCGGTGGATCGCATGCGCCACCAACTCCTTGCCGGTCCCGCTTTCGCCCTGGATGAGCACGGTGGCCTGCGTCGGGGCCGCCTGGCGGATCACATCGAAGAGCTGACGCATGACCGGCGACTCGCCCAGGATGCTCTCCAGCCCGTACCGTGAATCGAGCTCCTCGCGCAGCGTGGCGTTCTCCGCCTCCACGTCCCGCGACCGCAGAGAGCGCTTCAGCAGCAGATCGAGGTGGTCGAGATTCACCGGCTTCATGAGAAAATCGTACGCGCCCAGCTTCATCGCTTCCACGGCCGTCTCGACGTTACCGTACGCCGTCAGAAGAATGCACAGCAGCCCGGGGCAGCGCGCCAGGGCGCGCTGCAGCAGCGTAATGCCATCCATCCCGGGCATCCTGACATCGCTCAGGAGAATCTCGACGGGGTGTTCGCCCAGCAGCTCCAGCGCCGCAGCGCCGTTGTCCGCCGCCAGGACGTTGTAGGCGTCGCGCAGCGCGCGCGACAGCCCCTCGCGCGTGTTCTTGTCGTCATCGACAATCAGAACAACCGGCTTCTTCTTCGGCTCTTTCATGGCAAACACCTGGACTTAGATATTGAGATCCGCTGTGCGCTCCGGCTCACTCCCCGGCCTGCCCGCCCGGGGGCTCGAAATCGTAGGCGCCCGATGCCGCCAAGGGCGCCTTCAGGAGGCGGATTCGCCGCTCGGCCAGCGGCAGCAGGATCGTGAAGTTCGTCCCCTTCTCCGGCAGGCTCACCACTTTGATCTGCCCGCCGTGCTCCTGCACGATCCGCTGAACGATCATCAGCCCGAGGCCCGAGCCCTCCGCCTTCGTCGTGTAGTACGCGTCAAAAATGTGCCCGAAATCCTCCGGCTTGATGCCGCACCCCGTATCCTGAAACGAAATCCCGTAGAACTGATCCGTGGCGGAAAGGGTGATTCGCAAGATGCCGCCGCCGGGCATGGCCTGCGAGGCATTCTTGATGAGGTTGAAGAAGACCTGCTTGATCTGATTCCTGTCCACGCGGGTCTTGGGCAGCGGGGCCTGCGCGCCCACCTCGACCGTGACGCCGCGGTCCTTGATCTCCTGCTGCATCAGCACCAGGACCTCGCGCAGGATGGTCTCGATCTGCGCCAGGGCGAACTTGGGCTTCGAGGGGCGGATCGCACGCAGGAACTGCGCAATGATCAGGTCGAGCCGCGAGACCTCGTTGCGGGCCACCCGCACCAGCTCGGCCAGCGGCTCCCGCGCGGGCTTCTTGAGCACCTGCAGCTCGCGCTCAAGCAGCTGAAGGTGAATGTGCAGCGCGTTGAGCGGATTGCCGATCTCGTGCGCGACGCCCGCCGCCAGCAGCTTGATGGCGTTGAGCCGCTCGGACTCCAGCAGGCTCGCCTCGTGAATGCGGTCGTGCGTGACATCGCGCAGGATCACGACCGCGCCCTCCTCCGAGACGGGCTCGGTGGTCAGCAGGGGCACGACGTAGAAGCTGACATAGCGGTGCTGCGGATAGGTAATCTCGATTTCGTGCGTGATGAGCTTCGACCATTCGCCGGCATCGAGCTTGAGGATGCGATCCCAGTCAATATCGCGGATGTAGCCGGCCACCGGGCGGCCCTGCGCGGACTCGAAAGAGAATCCCAGCAGATGCTCCGCGGCGCGGTTGGCGTAGCTCAGGCGCCCCCCGGCATCGATCACCACCACCCCTTCCTGGATCGACTGGAAGATAGTCTCCAGCAGCCCGCGCTCCTGGGCAAGGCGAAGGAAGTGCGTCTGCAGGCTGGCTGGATCCAGCCGGTCCAGCCGCTCAATCAGTTTATCGAGAAAGCCCCGTTTCATGATTTGCTCAGGCGCTGTTTGTCTTCGCCGTTAAGAAGGCTGTGGGCCTCCCGCAGGCGGTCCGGAACCTGGTCGGCAAAGCGATAGCCCTTCAGGGCGGCGAGCAGCATGGCCTTGTCGAACTCCGCGGCCTTGTGGCCCGGAAACCAGTGGTCGGCGCCGCCGAGCAGGTTGTAGCGCATCTGCCCGAACTCCAGCATGTCGAACGCCTTGACGAGGTTGAACAGGCGCAGGATGTGATAGAGCGGCACGGGCTGCGGGATGTTCACGACCGGCGGCAGGCCCTCGGACCAGTGATCATACCACTCCGCGCCGAGGCAGCGGCGCCCCTCCTCCTGCAGCCGCTGCAGCACCGGGCGCAGGGCGCTCCCGGGGTCGGCGAGGTGCGGCAGGGCGGCGAGGTGCGCGTCAAAGTCGGAAGGGCGCGCGGCGCCGATGCTCAGGGTGTGCACCTCGGGCCGCGAAAGACAGAAGAGGTCGTTGAACGTCATCGGCGCCAGCGGGGCGCACAAGCGCGCCAGCTTCGCCGGCGGCGCATAGAGCTTGCCGCCTTTGTCCGAGGGGCTGATCACGAACACGCCCATGTCACGGGCGCGCGCGGCCTCGATCGCAGGCCCGTTCTGCTGGTCGAAATAGTACCAGTGCAGGTTGACATAGCTGAACTCGCCCGTCTCAACGGCGGCGCGCACCGCGTCGAGCGGGCCGTGCGAGGAGAAGCCCACGTGGCCGACAAGCCCCTCGTCCTGAAGCTTGCGGCAGGCCTTGAGCGTCCCCTTCGTCAGCGTCTCCGCCAGCAACTCGCGCGTGTTGAGGCCGTGCACGCTGAGCAGGTCGACCCGCGCCAGGCGCAGGTGCCGCAGCGACGTCTCGAACGTCGCCCGGAATTCCGACTCGCTGGCCTTCGGGCCGACTTTTGTCTGCACGATGATCTTGTCGCGGGGCAGCTCGGGGAGCACGAACCCGAGGTGGTACTCGCTGGAGCCGTAGCCGCGCGCCGTTTCAATGTGGTTGATGCCGGCGGCGTACGCGGCCCGCACGGTGGCGGCGACGTTGTCCTGCACCTTCGCGTCAAGATCCTTCGGATCGATGTCCTGCCAGGACTGCTGGTAGCGCATTCCCCCGCACGTGAGCACAGGCATGTTCAGCCCGGTCTTTCCGAATCGGCGATACAGCATGGCATCCTTTCAGGCAGCTTGCGGCATATTCCCACGCAGGCGAATGATAGAGGACTTCCAGGAAACTGTCTATCATTCGAGGACGGCGCTACTCGGGCGCGCCCGCAGCCCCGGCCCGGCTGCCATTGTAGATCTGCCCGCCCGCCGCCGCGTAGCGCTGCAGGATGGCGGCGGCCTCCGCGCGAAGGACGTCGCGCCGCACCTCGATGCCGCGCGATTTCAGAGCCCGGACCCAGTCGGCCGGCTTCGCGCCCTCGTCAAAGCCGATGCAGCAGACATCGTCGCCCCGCGCGCCGCACACCAGCCGCCGCACGCCCGACCACGGCACCGCCCCCATGCACATGGCGCAGGGCTCGGCGCTGGCGACCAGCTCGTGCGCCGGCAGGCCTGCCGCGCCCAGGTCGAACGTGCCGAGACGCTGCTGCGCAGCCGACAGCGCGACAATCTCCGCGTGCGCGCTTGAGCAGCGCGCGGGCACAACCATGTTCACCCCGGGCGCCACGAGTCGCCCGCTCTCCACCTCAAACACGGCGGCGGCAAAAGGCCCGCCGGTCGCCCGCCGCGCGTTCTCCTCCGCCAGGCGGAGGACCAGCCCCATGCGGTCCTCCTGCGAGAAATAGGTGTCTCCGCAGCGGGAGAGCACCTCGCCCACCCACGCCGGAAGCCGCAGCTCCATGCCCGGTCGATCCATGTCACGGCTCCCCGCCGGCCTTCGGCTCAGCCGGCTCGCGATCGTTGCGCCAGATCCCCAGGTGCTGGGCCCTGGCGCTCTTCTCCGCGCGCGCCAGCTTTCCGCGCCAGCGATGCTCGTCCCCGCCGTCCGGCAGGTTGGTGCCCTCGCCGTAGGCCCGCGCCAGCCCATGCGCCACCAGCTCCTCGGCAAGATCCTTGCCCCCGGCCTCCACCACCGCATAGTAGCGTCTCACCCGGCTCGCGCCGCGCGCGTCCTCCTTCTTCGTGGAAACGGTGAATCCCCGCGCCAGGAACTGGCGCGTGAACTCCCGCGCCCGCTTCCCGGCCTTGAGCACCGTATCCTCCGGAACGCCGAAGTGCGCCGCCTGCTCCTTGACGCGCTCGGGCACCTGCCGGCTGGTTTCAGGACAATCCGCGAAATAGAGCCGGAACAGGTACTTGTACCGCGCCGTCTTGACGTGGAAGCTGTCCCCGTCGTTCGACGGGTTCTCCTGAAGCTGGCAGTCTTTGTAGACGGTCCAACGTCCCTCGCGCGCCGGCGCGGCGCCGGGCAGCAGGAACGCCAGAGCGACAGCCGCCAGCAACATGCGTCGCACATTCACGGCATCACTCCTGCAGCAGGTGGTCCAGCGAGCCCAGCGCCACCCGCGACGTCAGGTCCAGGCTGAGCGCAGAGACCGACACCACCCGCTCGACGGCCAGCGCGTGGATATCGGAATCCACCTCGATGAGCGCGCGGTCAAGGTAGACTCCCACGCGCCCGTCGCTGATGCGGCTGTGAAGCCCGGGCGCATCCATCTGGATCGAGAAATAGGAGTGCCGCGAGAGCCGGGTGATCCGGCTGGGCGTATCGGCCGACGCCCCGCGGGGCACGTTGACGTTCAGCACATCCACGTCGTGCGGCATGCGGGCGCGCAGCATGCGGCGCGCAAACCAGCGCGTGAAGTGCTTCGCCCCCGTCCAGTCCTCCTCGCCGTGGCAATAGTGCGACTCCACGTCCGTCTGCAGCGACATCGCCAGCGCCGGCACGCCGAGGCTGGCCGCCTCCAGCCCGGCTCCCACGGTGCCGGAGAGCGTGACGTTGCGCCCGAGGTTCTCTCCGTAGTTGATGCCGGCAACCGCCAGCGCGGGACGCCGCCCGGTGCAGAGCACGTGCAGCGCGTGAAGCACCGTCAGCGCCGGCGCGGCGTTACAGGCGTAGGCGGGCACGCGCTGCCCCAGCACCTCGTAGTCCCAGGGCTCCAGCCGGTCATTGCGGTTGCCCCAGAGGCTGCGGCCCATGGAAGACTGCTGATGCCGCGGCGCCGCAATCAGCAGGTCGCCGAGGTCTAAGACGGCTTCCGCGGCCGCGCGCAGGCCCGGCGACTCGATGCCGTCATCATTCGTCAGCAGAATAAGAGGTCGGCACATCGCAGCTTACCCCATCTCGTCCGACACGGAATGATCGGGCCCTAGCCAACGCCTCGCCAGCAGGTCGTACCTGCGAATGGCCTTGCGCACGAACTGCCTTTTCTCGTTGTAGCTCCCCGCAAAGAAGCTTCCCTTGAACCCGGCGATGATAAGATTGCGGAAGTCGCGCCGCGTGACGGACATATTCTCCGCCACCTTCTCCAGCTCGCCCGTAACGCTCGTGTTCGACACCAGCCGGTTGTCCGTGCAGATGCAGATCGAGAGGTTATGCTTCAGCATGTGCCGAAGAGGATGGTCCTGCATCAGGAGAATCTGCGGGCTGGTCTGCAGGTTGCTCGTCGGGCACACCTCGACCGGAATCCGTTCACTGGCGATGTACTCGACCAGCTGATCCACGAAGCGGGACGGGTTCACGATCGACTTGTCCTGCAGCATGTCCTGCGCGAAAAGAAACGTTCCGTGTCCGAGCCGGTTGGTATGGCAGCAGGTGATCGCCTGGAAGATGGACTCCGGCCCGTACGCCTCGCCCGCATGCACCGTCTTCTTGAGGAAGTTATCCTGCGCTTGCTGGTACGCCTTGACGTGGTCGCAAGCCGGATATCCAGCCTCCTCGCCCGCCAGGTCGAATCCCACAATCGGCAGCCCGCACCGGTCCCGCAGGTCAATCGCCTCCCGCACCAGCTCGAGGGAGGCGGCCACGTAGACTTCGCGACGGGGCGCGCCCGGCATGACGGAAAGCAGCTCCCGGAAGTAGTGCCCCATCCGGCTGTTGAAGGCTCGCATGGCGCAAACGATGATGCCGAACTCGAACGGCAGGTCCTTCCCCTGCGTCACCGCGCGCGTTGCGTTGTGGGAGCGCCGCGCCCTGTCGAGGCCCCGCGCCACGGCGCTCACGGCATGCTCCATCGTCAGCCCCGGCTGCACGTGAAGCTGCGGGGCAAAGCGGGGCTCCACGTAGCGTACGCCCTCGGCGATGTTGTCCTCCGCCAGCTCGAACGCCACCCGCTCAAGGTGGTCGGCCTTGTTCAGCACCGCGCAGGTATACTGAAACCCGAGAAGGTACTCGCGCAGGCTGGCGTACTTATCCTTGAACACCAGCTCCCGCAGGCCGCCAGGCTCGAACGAAGGCAGCTTCACACGTTCCGTCCGCGCCAGGTCGATCAGCGTCTGCAGGCGCAGCGAGCCGTCAAGGTGCACGTGCAGATCCGTCTTCGGGATCAGCCGGATGAACTCCCGAGGAAAGCTAATCTTTTGCGCGGTCTTCATAAGTGCAGCCACAACGCGAACGCAGTGTCGCAGAAAATGGCGCCACAATACAACGCCCTTCTTGCCGCCAACAAGGAGCAGTTCAAGTCACCGCAGTTGGCGCACTCCGATTCGTCATCAGCGCCCTGTCTTCGTGACCTTCGCGCATTTCGTAATTCAGCAGCTCTTTCCGGGCTTGGCGAAAAGCAGAAGATCTCCTCGTTTTCTGAGATCGCAAATGACGATCCGACTCTCGAGCAGGTGCTTTCCACAATAGGTACTCCGCCCCGGGGAAAGTGCAAGCGAAGCCGAAGGAATGCTGCAACTATCATGATCCCGTTATTGGCACGCTGCGCGATAGGGAGGGCTCTGCTTTCTTCGTCTTCCTTTCGTCAGTCGCATCGCCGGATCTCCCGCATTGTGATGGTGAGACCGTACCCATCCTTGAGATTCTGCAGGCAGACCCGCCCCGGTATCCTGCGCCCTGAGTGTCCGACGGTCGCGTAGTACCCTACCCTGCAAACCAGCCGCCTGCCTTCGTAGTAGCGCTTCTCCAACAGGCCGCCGTCACAGCCCGCAATCCATTCCACCCGCCCGGAGCCCCTGACGTCGGAAAACACAGCGGCCCCTGGCTCGAATCCAACCGCCGCGCCGGCCGGCGGCTGCACATCGAAGAACATGCGCTCCACGTCACGCCCGAGAACCTTGGCGAAAGCCTCTCCGCGCCCGGCCAGAGCCGGCATCGCGAAATGGCACCGCACGGCTCCATTGGTGCCCGTCACTTCAAACAGCGTTACGCCGGACTGCGCCATGCAGGCCAATCCGAAGGAGCGAGTCGCCACGTCAACGTCCAGAAAACCGAGGCCCGACATCTTCCGCCCGCGATACTCGAACAGGACGGAGTTGACAACCTGCAGCCGCACCGGCGCACCCCGGGACATGGCCTGCAGGGCCGCCGCCGGCTCAGGGGCCGACCCGGCACGCTGCGGCGACTCCCAGCGAACCGTCGCGCAGCCCGCCCCTAGGCAGGCACCGAGGATGACGGGCACCCAAAGGCGCAACATCTTTCCGCTTAGCGCATTCATCACGACGGGGCCCCCTCCCCGCCGCGCGGCTCCACCCACAGGCTGTAGAGCGCCGGCACCACCCACATCGCCGTCACGTAACCGGCCAGAATGCCGATCGTCAGCGTGATCCCAAGCGAGAACAGCACAGGGTGGTGCGCGAAAAGCAGGGCCGCCGTGCCGATCACCGTGGTGATCGCTGAAACGTGCACGGAGACCCTGGCAGAATCGGTCAGGCGATGCCGGTACGAGTGCATCATAATGAACCCGTAGTCGAGGCTGAGGCCGAAGACCACAATCCCTGCGAAGACGTTCGCCATATTCACCATCCGTCCGCTCACAGCCATAGCCGCGAGGAGGGCCACCACCGCGGTTAGAGACGGGATCAGAGAGATTGCTACCACTCGCACATTCCGCACGAGGGCAAAAGTCACGAGCAGGATAATTGTGACGGCGACGGTCGAAATGCGGAGAATCTCCGAGGCGTAGATACGCGACAGGTCGCCCGCCACCGCCTGCGGAGAAACCATGAATACCCGATGCCCGTTGCCGTCCCTGGCTTTTACGAGCGCCTGCATGGCCGGGGTATCCGGGTAGAACGAGAGACATTGCCAGCCGCCGCCTTTTTGCTGCAAGAATTGCCCCCGCAGCCGGGTGAGCAGCCCGTTCGTAACGTCTCCCGCATGCGCGCCAGCGGGTCCAGCCAGGCCCTCGAAGAATGGATCGAAGGCATTTGTGGCGAAACCAAACCCCTCGCCTTCCTGCATCAGCGTCTGCCGCAGCTGCGCGACGCGCTCAGCGTCCCAGAACGACTGCCACCGCGCGAGATTCTCCTCCCGCGTACGCTGCGACGGCCACACCGCGGACAAAGTGGCGACCCCCGCCTCAACGCCCGTAGCCCGCACAGCCCGATACACCTCGTCGCTCGCCCGCTGCGCGGCCTCGGCCGTCGGGCCCTCACACACGACAATCGCCTGGTTCGTATCCCCCTGTCCCCACGCCGCGTAGAAACGGTTTTCCCCGGCCAGAATACTCTCCTCCGTGCCGTCCATCCGGAGGATATTGGAATCGAATCCGAGGCCGCGGCACCCCCAGAGGCAGAGCGCGAACAGCCCGACCCACGCCGTAACCACGCCGCGAGGGGCTAGCCGTGGCGCCACGACGCCCTTCTCCCCGCCGCTGGCCAGCCCGACTTCCCCGCGCCTCACAAAGTGAGGAAACACCGCGAGCGCGAAGACGAGCGCAAGGACGATCGACAGGATCGAGAAGACCGCCAGCTGGTGGTAGCCGGGCACGCTGGACGAGATAAACGCCACGAACATTCCGCAGGTCGTCAGGGCGCCCACCGAAACTGGCAGCGCGACATGCATAAGGGCTTCCGCCGCGTTCCCGCTTCGGCGCGACGCGACGTACACATGCATGGCATAGTCGACGGACACGCCCGCAATCACCGAACCCAGGCCGACCACGATCAGGGCGACCCTTCCAAAGACCAAGGCCGTCAGGGGAATCGCGATCAACGACGCCGAGACAGGAATGGCAAGAAGCGTGAACACCGCCCACTTGTCACGGAACACCACGAAGAAGAGCGCAAGGAATGCGAGGGTCGCCACCGTGTTGGTCAACGCAATGTCCCGCTTGATCGTGCGCTCGTTGCTCACCGTATGCATGTGCCCGCAGATCGTATCCGCCGTGAAGCCTTTCGGCAGCATCTTGACCTTCTCGGCCAGCACCTTCGACAACGCCAGGGAGCCGACATTGTCGGTTGGCGCAATCGGGGTTTCGGCCACAATCATGCAGCGCCGTCCGTCGCGGCTTACGAGGTGACCCTCGACCATGTTGACATCGTACCCGAAGGACGACATCACGGACTGCAGCCGCTCCACGGCCCGCCAGCGGAACCCCAAAGGGTCGGCACGTATCGAGGACGCGAGGAAGTTTCCCTCGGGCTTCATGAGCTGCACATATCGCCGCCTTAGCACGCTACGGACCCCATCCGGCGTCACATCGGCCGCCATCGCAAGGAGGTCCTGCTCTCCCAGAAGTTCCGGCGCCGCCTGGAAGAACAGGGCCATGTCGTCAATAGACGCCAGGCGCGAAAAATCCGACGTGGCCTGGATGATCAGCGGCGATTGCCCAAGCGCCGCTGCCAGGCCGTCGGCCGCGGCCATGATATCGTGCACTGAGGCTCCGGGCACGGCAGAGCCGACGCTGATGGCGATCTTGTTCGAAAGGTGGGCGTCGCGGAGGACCTCCATCACGCGGGGAATCGAACTGCGAGCCGGCAGCATGGCGTCCAGCGTCTTGTCGTATTGGACGAACCACAGCGAGACGCCAGCGGCCAGCGTCGCGGCAGCGGAAAGGGCTAGGAGTAGACGCCGGCGGCGTTGACAGAAGCCGTGGATGACTAGAAACGGATGTCTACTCACGCGGCACGACCTCCCAGTCCCGGGAGTCGATGGCTTCGTTCAACACTGCGTTCTTGAACCGGATTGTCGTGGCGTCGCCATTGAGATCTTCAAAACGAATGCTGGAAATGTAGAGATCCTTTTCCTGCAGCGTCACCTCCAACGCCCGCAGCGCCTTCGCCGTAAGGGCGGCGGGCTTGGGCACAAACCGGATCGTCAGCGTGGAATCGCCCGATACGGTCATGTCGTATTCCTTCAGCATCCCCTCGTAGCGCCCGGCAAAGCAGTCGCGCATCTGTCCGGTCGCCATCTTGAACAGAGGGTTCCCCGCCACTGGCACGCGCTGCGCCTGGCGCGTATCCTCATCCCACTGCCGCACGTCATCCCCGTTAATCAGAAGCCGATAGCGCACCGGCTTCTCGGCGTGCCAGGCGAACCGCCCCGGGTTCTCAAGGTAGATCCGTCCCACAATCACTACCTTCTCCTTGAAGAGCGAAATGTTCTTCTCCTGCTCAAAGTCCGCCTGTACCGTCCGCACAGTTCCAAGCCGCTCCTGGATGACGCGCATCGCGTTCGCTCCCGCCGCGGCGTTCGTTTCCGCGCATCGCGCGGCCGCCGGCATCAGCAGCGAGGCTGCCAGCAGAAGACAAAGTACATTGCGCATATCGTTCAAACGGCGCACGCGACCCGAGGCGGCTCGCCCTGGGAAGGCGTGACGCCCCCTCCTTCATGCCAGACCTTGATCTCGCCCTTCGCAAGAAGCTCCGACCCGCGGGTGATAGTCCCCTGGACCACGCCGAAGTCGCCGTACCGCGTCTCCTTGAAGACCGTCGCCTGAAGGCGGTCGCCGGCCCGTGCCTCGCCAAGGATCTGCAGGCCTTGCGCGCCCACCAGATAGCCCCGCCGGAGCGCGCCATTGCGAAGGGTGCGAAAGCCATTCATGACGGCCGCCGCCTGCGCCAGGATCTCAAGATAGGCCGTCTCATCAAGGCGGCCGTCATCGGCCACAAACGGCCCGCGTGACGGCACAACCATTTCCACCACGGCGGTCCGTTCGCCCATCATGAGAAGCGTATCCACCAAGCGCATGGGCGCAGCGTGCGGGATCATGCTGCCCACCGGCGCCGGCAGCCGGACGATATCGGTCTCCCGGTCCGTATTGTGCCAGCACATCGGATCCGACGCCAGGTAGTCCCCGGTCATCTGGTACGCCGCGCCGCGGCAGCCGTAGCACTCCATCGCCTTGTCACACGCCGCACAGGGGCCCTTGATCATGTTCTGGTAGTTCCGCAGGTCCTGCAGCACTTCGCTATCGCGCAGGATTGCCTTCAGCTTCTTCTCGCGAATGTTGCCCAGCGGGATCGTCACGCCCACGCAGGGCATCACGTCGCCATACGCATTGAGCAGGCAGGAAAAGCAGTGCCGCAGGCAACGGCCGCCAACCAGCGGCGGCTGCGGATCCCAGTGGATGCCATAGCGGGTCCGATCAATCTCCGCGATGGCCTGGAAGATCGCCCTCGCCTTCTCGACGGGAACGTCGAGCGTTTCATTGCGCGCCGCATTCCCCTGCGGCGTGATCATTTCGAAGTATGGCTCAATATTCTGCTCGCGCAGCCACGCCCAGAGCTCGACCAGCTCGTCCGCGTTGTCCCGGCAAATCACCGTGCTGACGGCCAGGAACTTGTCAGGCGCAGGATACCCGGCGTCCTGCAGGTTGCGAAAGGCGTCCCAGATGATCTCGTGCGCGCCGTCACGCCCGCACAAGACGTCCTGCACGTGCCGCTGGCGGCTGTTCATCTTCAGCGCCACGCGCACCTGGTGGCCTGCCAGGAACCGCGCCATATCCGCGGTGATCTGACTTCCGTTCGTGAACACCTCGACATCCAGGCCGAGGCTGCGGATGTACTCGATCATTTCCCGGATCAGCGGGTAGATCATCGGCTCGCCGCCGAGCACGATGATCTTCTTTGCGCCCATCTCGCGCGCCTGGAGGATGGCATCCTTGCTCTCCTCCGCCGACAGCTCGGGCCGCGCATGGGTGCGCCCCGGCACATAGCAGTACTTGCACTCGAAGTTGCACTTCTGGCTGAACTCAATCTCCATGGAGAGCAGCCGGCCCTGCCGTACCGCCTCGCCGATCTCCCTGGCCTCGAACTCAAAGTCGCTGATCCGCTTGTGACAGCTCACGCTACGGCCTTTCTGCTACCGTGCCGGAAAAGGCAAAAAGAACCTTTCGTCTCCTGCTGATGGGTGCCGCTCGCTAGCTCCGTCACTTGCTTCCGGCGCCTGCCTTCTCCACCTTGTCCACAGCATACACGATCCCGCCAAACCCCGCGGAACCCACCGAGAAGACGCCTGCCGACTTAACGGTGAACGTCATGATAGCCTTTTCGCCGGGAGCGGGGACCCAGCCGGCCGGAACGACTTTGGTGCCACGGTGACTGGCGAACTTGACAATCAGCCCCGATGAAGAAATCTTGGCGTTGTACCCGCTGCGCCCAACCTCCGCTATTTGGACTTCCACGGGGCTCTGGATCCTCGGCGTGTTGGGCCCGGCCTTGAGGAGCGTGACGCTGGTTGCCTGGGAGATGGGATTTCCTTTTCGCAGCACCTCCATGTGCGCCACCGATACCTCGTCCCCGACCATCGGGCGCCAGTCGTCGGGCTTGTACACCGTGCCATCCTTCGAGAGGTGAAACAGCCAGCCGGTGCCGCTCTTCTCCGCCAATTTGAACTTGCCGAAGCCCACCTCCTGGACCTTCCCCTTGATGCCCTTTTCCGCGTCTTCCCCCGCAAGCGCTGCAAAGCAACAAGAGAGCACTGCCGCCGCAATCAAAACCCGAACCCATGCCAGTTTCATACTTGCGTCCTCCCGTGGTGTTTTCTGACAGCCCGTACCAGCGATGTCGGAGTCATAGTGATGCACAAACAACCGCGCCGTCAAGAGGTTTGGCCAATACCGGCCAAGGCACAATCCTCCGTTACGCCACCCAATCCGCGTCCGCGATCTGACGGACCGGCCGAAGCAGCGCCCCTGTTCTGCCAGGAACGTAGGGTGCGAGACAAGATTCTTCCGTCAGGCGGCCCGGGCGAGTGGTATGGCGTGGTTATAGAGGCGATGTTTCCAGAAGTCAGCCAAGCGATTGCTGGCGTGGATGCAGCGCAAGGCGAGGACGTGTTGGGCGCCGGGCACGCTCCAGTGCATGCCGGATTGCTTGCAGCGACTGCCGATGACGGTTTTGCAGCCGGCTTCGACGACGCCGGAACCGATGAAGAGGCCGGCTTTGCGAAAGGTGCGATACTGCATACGCTGGTCGTTGCGGATGAAGTGGCCAAGTTCCTTTTCTACGGCAGCAGCCTTAGGAGTCCCCTTGGATTCGAGGCGGGCTTGGGAGACGAGTTGGTCCACGCCGTTTTCGAGCAGAGCTTTGGCCCATTGGTGCAGTCGGGGTTTGAAGTCGGGATGTTCCTTGGAGCCGAGCCATGCGGCCAGTACATGACCGGCATGTTCCATGGAATGATAGAAGTCCACAATTTGAGTCGTGCCAGGGAAGTAGTCCCGGCCCATGCACTCCAACCCTTCGGCCCCATCGATAAGGAGCACCACATGCGTGGCGTCGCCCATTCCACGACGCAAGGCTTCATGGCGTAGCATGGGCGAGAAGTCGCCTATGGGCCCGAGGTGCCAGACATAGGAGGTGGAGTTGTAATCGCGGACCGGGTGGCCCTTCTCGTCTCGACCGTGCTGGGTAAAGACACACCTGACGAGTTTTGGCCGGGCCATCGGGTCGCTTGCCTTTTCGGCCGATCAGGTCGCTTCTGCGCATGGGGATCCCCGTCCCGTCAGCGCTGACATACATAACCGGTGCCGGTTGGGGCTTGGCCATCGCGGAGTGAACTGGGGGCGTGATCAGCCGCTTCTGTTGCCAGGTGTGGGAGTCAGAGCCAATTCGTTCCACCACGCGATGGATCTGCCGGGCCTCCACCTCAATGCCGCCGGCTTCACGCAAATGAACCTGGGCCTTTTCGTAGATTCCATCCGCCCCCTCCAACCCGATGAGCCGCGCCAAGGCGGGCGTATAGCCGACTTCCATCCCCAGTCCCGCATCGGCCGGATAATGGCCACACTTCTTGCCGGGATAATAATAATACAGGCGGCGCAGCGGAAAGGTGCCGGACAGGCATTGAACCCACAAGACGACGACCCCCTTGGAGACTTCGCCGGGGCTGGGCCGATAGGCGTCCTCGATCCGTTCCGCCGCGCCTTGCAAGAGAGAGCCCACCAGAGCAGCGGCTGGCTTGAAAATGGCCGTCCGCACCAATCCCTCCAGGTTCTGCACCGCCGCGCCGGTTGGTGCGGCCGCAGTAAACTGATCGATCAGAGCCTGGATTTCTTCGCTTTGCGCCAAGAGGAGTGACCCCGCGAAGTCCTTTTCCTTGCCCCCTTCAGCCGCTCATGGCGCGTTTGCTCAATAATCTGCTGGGCATAGGCATCGACAAGCGCTCTGAACGCCTGATGATTGGCCGTATGCTCTGCCACCTCATCCACTTGATCCCGGGGAACATAGCGACTAATGGTTTTGCCGCGCTCACGGCATTGAAGGTTGTAATAGGGGCCGTCGGGGCCCTGCCGCATCACACAGAGCCTTCCCGGCTCCATTCGCTGAATTTGACCGATTTGCTCAAGGATTTTCGCAGGTGTAGTAGTGTTCATGGCTATTGCGTATATTGTCATGTGTATACCTTCAATCACAAAAACACCTATTTCTTCACCTCTTCCTGAAATTGGTCAGCCACCCAGGCCCATATCTCAAGACTATGTCAGGACAGCCGGGGCACTCCGAGGTAGGGGGTGCACTTCCTTTCTATTGCGTGATGCATGCTGTTTCTTGCATACTCCGCCGCTTGTTCCGATGCGCAGGCGTGCCGCTTGTCGCAGTGATTGGGAGACAAGATGTGACAACGAGTTCGTCCGACCCGCATGCCACCCCCCTCGCCTTCAGCGACCCGGCTTCCATCCCGCCTCCTCCTCCCGGCTCCGTGGGTTTTCCGAATCGTGAACCGTCGTTCGACACGCTGCCTGGATTCAGGCAGCCGCCGCCCGGCTACGGCGAGGTGCCTTTCTACTGGTGGCTCGGGGATCCTCTCAGCCGCGAGCGCATCGCCTGGCAGATCGAGCGCCTCAAGGACTGCGGCGTCGAAGGACTCCAGGTCAATTACGCCCACAGCGACACCGGCGGCCAATTCTGGGGGCTCAGCTACCCGAGCGATCCGCCGCTCTTCACGGAGGAATGGTGGAACCTCTACCAGTGGTTCCTGCAGGAGGCCAAGAAGAATGACATGGCAGTCAGCCTGAGCGACTACACCCTGGGCGTGGGCCAAGGGTCGTTCATGGACGATATTTTGCGCGACAACCCGGAACTCACGGGCGCCACACTCAAGCACGCAACCTGGAAGCACACTGGCGGCTCGAAACTCGCGCTCACGCTCCCCGATCATACGCTGAGCGCGACGGCGTACCGCCTTGACGGCGAAGCCGTGGCCGCCGGGACCGGCGTGGATCTTCGTCCGCACGTCGCCGGTCAGTCACTGCGGTGGTCGGCGCCTGCCGGCGAATGGCTCGTGGTCGCGGTCTCCGCCGTCGGCCACCCGCTCTCCGTGGATCCCCTGCACCCGCTGTGCGGAGAGAAGTACATCGAGAAGTTCTTCCAGCGCTTCGAGGATCGCAATCCCGGCGAGGCCGGCAAGGCGCTGAACTTCTTCTTCTCGGACGAACTGAACTTCGGGGTGGGCGGCAACCTCTGGTCGCCGGGGTTCGCCGCGGAATTCCTCCGCAGGAAGGGCTACGACATCATTCCTGAGCTGCCCGCGCTCTTTCTCGACACCGGCCCCCGCACGCCCAAGGTCCGGCTCGATTTCTCGGACGTAAAAATCGCGCTGGAGGAGGAGTATTTCTTCCGCCCCGTGTTTGAATGGCACCAGCGGCGCGGCATGATCTACGGCTGCGACCACGGCGGCCGCGGCCGGGACGTGACGGAGTTCGGCGACTACTTCCGCACGCAGCGCTGGAACCAGGGCCCGGGCTGCGACCAGCCCAACCTGGAAGCCGACATCATCAAGAACAAGGTCGCCAGTTCCATCGCGCACCTGTACCTGCGGCCGCGGACGTGGCTGGAAGGGTTCCACAGCAGCGGCTGGGGCACCACGTCCGGCCAGGTGGCGGACGCGACGTTCCGCAACTTCGTGGGTGGACACAACCTGCTCACGCTTCACGGCCTTTACTATTCAACCCACGGAGGGTGGTGGGAGTGGGCGCCGCCTTGCAACCACTTCCGCATGACCTACTGGGATCACCTGCGCGCCTTCCTGCGCTGCTCCGAGCGCCTGAGCTTCATCCTCAGCCAGGGGCACCACCGCTGCGACGTCGCCATCCTCTATCCGGTCGCGCCCGCGGAGGCCTGCATGGAGGGCCACGCGGCGGTCACCGCAGCGTTCAGCCTTGGCGAGCACATCTTCCGCGCGGGCCTCGACTTCGACTTCATGGATTTCGAGTCGCTCGACCGCGCCGAGGCCTGCGGCCGCGAACTGCGCGTGTCCGGCGAGGCCTACCGTGTCCTAGTGCTGCCCGCGATGCAGGCGGTGCGGTTTTCCACGCTCCGCAAGGCCGCCGAGTTTTTCCGGGCCGGGGGCATTGTGGTATCCCTCGGCGCCCTGCCCCGCGCCAGCGACCGGGCCGGGCGTGACGACGCGGAGCTCGACGCGCTGGTGCGTGAGATCTTCGGACGAACGGCGGAGGAGGCCGATGGCGTCAAGGAGCTCTCCATCCGGCGCAATCCCGCCGGAGGCGCCGGCGTGCTGGCGCAGAGCCCCGAGCAGGTGGAGGACTTTATCGGCAAGGCTTTTCCGCGCGACTTCGCCTGCCCGGCAGGCAGCGCGCAAGTTCACCACCGCCGCATCGGGCCGCGCGACCTCTACATGGTCTACGGGGCACGGCAACATGCCGAATGCGAGTTCCGCGCCACGGGCAAAGCGGAGTTGTGGGACCCCTGGACCGGGCAAACACGTCCGCTGCCAATCCTTTCCCAGGCGGCGGGCAGCACCCGCCTGAGCCTGCCGCTGGACGCGAACGAGGCGCAACTGGTGGTCTTCAGCCCCGGCAAGCCGGCCCTCGCCACGGCTCGCCCCGCCGCGCCGGCAGAGCAAGCCCTGCCGATCGACGGCCTGTGGGAGTGCGAGCTCAAGCCCACGATGGACAACACCTGGGGCGATTTCCGGTGGCCGCCGACGCCCGCCATGATCGGCGCTGAGGCCCGGCAGCTCCGCTATGCCGACGAGGCCTCGCCAAACCCGGGCTGGGAGAATCCCGGCACAGACGATTCAGGCTGGCCGCTCGCCACCTGCGGATTCGGGCCCAAGTTCTGGAAGCTCGGCCCCCTGCCGGAAAATGTGGATGTCGCGGGCCTGGAACAGGAACTGGCGGCGCTGCAGGACGTCGATCCGTCGGTCCCGGTCGACTTCAACGGCGTGCAGTACCCATGGCAGCCCTACTCGTTCTCATGGCGCTGGGGCCTGGAGAAAGACCCCGGCCACCAGGGATACCACGGGCTCAAGGAGGAGACCCACGACGAGTTCATCGCCCTTGGCAAGCTGGATCCGGGGTGGAAAGGCGATCCTTCCTACGGCCCCGAGGCGGGCGGGACCCGCTACTACCTTTGGACGTCGGTGCCCGCCCCGCGCGACATGAAGGCACGGCGCCGGACCGGCGCCGCTGCGCCGTCGGCGATGTGGCTCAACCATGTGCCCGCTGCGACGGGCGCCGTGGACATGCCGCTCAAGTCAGGCTCGAACCCGCTGCTGCTCCGGTATGACAAGCCCGCATACACGCACCTGCTTCTTGAAGATCCCGCGCGCACCGGCGTCACGGCCGGCGTGCCTTTCGATTCTTCCAGCCGCACGATGACGACAAGCCCGATGGCCACGACCTGGCACCGGGAGCAGCGCCACCTGCCCTTCGATACGCGCCCGCAGCAGCAGCCCGCCGGCTGGTATCGCTTCACCTCCCCGCCCGGCATGCGCCAGATGCGCGGCGTTGTGCAAGGCAGCCTGCGGGCGTGGGCGGATGGCCGCGCGATGCAGGTGAGCTACGGCCCGCAGCGCGAGGATGGAGCGCGCGAATTCGCCGCCGTTGCGGCGGAGCCGGCGGCGGGCTCAGTGGCCGTGGCGCTCCGGGTCGCGCAGGAGCGCGGCTGCTACGCCGGAGCGGCACTGCCCGAACCCATCGCGCTGGACTGCGACCCCGGCCTCATCGCGGCGGGCGACTGGTCCCAGATCGACGGGCTGCGCAGCTACTCGGGCGGCATATGGTACCGCACGACCGTGACGCTCACTCCCGCGCAGGTCCGGAAAGCATCCATACTGAATCTCGGGCAGGTCTCCTCATCCGCCGAAGTGCGGGTTAATGGCCGCTCCGCCGGCGTGCGGGTTGCCTCCCCGTGGGTGTTCGACGTGGCGGAACTCCTTAAGGCCGGGGAGAACAGGATTGAGATTCTTGTCTACAACACGCTCGCAAATCACTATACAACCATCCCCACGCGGTACAGGGGGAACACCCTTTCGGGCCTCATGGGCCCGGTGCGACTGGAATAGCGCGGAGACGCAAAAGAGAAGAACGTAGACAGGATTACAGGATTTGAGGGATTGACAAACGCAGCAGGGCGGCCGAAGAAGAAGGAGACTCAGCACAAGTGAAGAACATGGATCAGACCTCGATCCCGGCGCGCAAGGCCAGATGGACGAAGTTTCTCACCCGGGGCTTGCAGCCCGGCTTTCTCTTCCGCGTCGCCTACGAAGAGCCCGATGGCCCGCCATGGCCACCCCTGCACTGGGAGAAGAAGGCCGAGCGCATTGACTGGGCGCTGAAGACCTACGAGCGGCAGCTCAAGCGGGCCGAGTGGCTGCATGACGATTTCGTCCCCTACGTCAACCCGGCGACCGGCACGGAGGTCTTCGCTGAAGCGTTCGGCTGCGAAGTTCATTTTCCGGAAGGCAGCAACCCCTTCGCCAAGGCGATGATTCACTCCGCGGCGGGAGTGGCAGCGATCAAGCCGCCCCGGCTCGGGTCCTGCAAGCTCGACCGGCTGTTCGAAATTGCGGACGAGCTGCGGCGGCGGGCGGGCCCGGACGCCACGATGCGCACGGTGGACGTGCAGAGCCCGATGGATATTGCGACGCTGATCTGGGACAAGAACGATTTCTACATCGGGATGGTCGAGTCGCCCGAGGCGATCCATGAGCTTGCGGGCAAGGTCCGTCACCTCCTGACCGAGTTCATGGACGAGTGGTTCAAGCGGTACGGGACCGGGCACGTCGCGCATTACCCCGATTACTACATGGACGGGGGCATGACACTCTCCGAGGACGAGGTGGGCTGCGTCAACCCCGAGATGTTCGATGAGTTCTTCAAGGAAGAGCTCGCCTTCCTTTCCAACCGCTACGGCGGCCTCGGGATGCACTGCTGCGCCAGGGCCCGCCACCAGTGGGAGAACTTTACGCGCATCCCGGGCCTGCGCCTGCTGAACCTGCACGCCGCGCCCTCCGGCCCCGCGACCTACATCAAGGAAGCCTACGAATTCTTCGACGGGACCTTCGCCCAGATGCACTACGGTTGGACCCCCGACGGCCCGACGGAATCTTGGCCGGAGAAGCTCCCGGCGGGGCGCAAGTATATCATCGACGCCTGGGCCAACACGCGCGAGGAAGCCCTTCGCATTACTGACGGCCTGCTTGCCGCGCGCGAACGGATGACCGTCGCCTGATCGGAGGGACCGTGACAGCAAAAACCACCGGACGAGTCACGCTGCCCGCGGAGTGCGGGCACGAGCAGACGGTTATCGCACTGGCTACGAAGTGGGGCGTGGACGCCATCCGCGACAGCGACGGCACAAAGCTGACCGACGACATGCTGAAGCTCGGGCTCGATACCTACGCCACGATCTGCATCGTGCGAGCCGACCAGAAGTACGCGCGCAGCCACTGGGCTCACCTCGCCCGGAAGTTTCTCATGTCCGAGCCCCGGGTCGCTACGGCGGATCACCTTGCGATTCGGCTGATGACGGGCTTCTGTGCGGACAAGTACCAGGTGGATGCGGACAGCGAACCGAAGCGTTACTGGGAAGTCATCGACCGCACGACCGGCGGCGCCGTGCCGGCAGGCCGGTGGGATTTCTCCGCGGCGGACGGAACCGTTACCGTGCGCGACGCCGTGCCGTTCCACGTCTACACGGTCAGCTTCCTCGCGCTCCAGACCTGGGATACGACCTCGATGTACAACCACATCGTGAACCAGTGGGAGTGCGACCCCATCGTCAGCGTTGACCCGTACTTTTCCGAGGTCCGCGCGCACCTGATGGAGTTCTTTGACAGGTGGATGGCGGCGCACGCAGATACCAGCGTCGTGCGCCTCACGACCTTCGCCTACCACTTTGTCATCGACAGCGGCGAAGACCGCTCAGACAAGTTCCGCGACTGGCTTGGCTACGGGGAGACGGTCAGCCCGCAGGCGCTCGACGACTTCGAGAAGGCGAACGGCTACCGCATGCGGGCCGAGGATTTTGTCGACGAAGGCTACTACAACACGACCAATCGGGTGCCTTCGGAGCGCTACCTGGCCTGGATGCAGTTCATCCACCGTTTCGTGATAGGCTTCGGCCGGGAGCTCACCGACAAGGTGCACCGCGCAGGCAAGAAGACCGCGATGTTCCAGGGCGACCACTGGATCGGCACCGAGCCGTTCAGCGACGGGTACCAGGGCATCGGGATCGACATCAACATCGGCGCGGTGGAAGACGGCGTCGCGCTGCGAAGGCTCTCCGATTCGCCGGGCCCGCAGCTGCGCGAGGCGCGCCTTTATCCCTACTTCTTCCCCGATGTGTTCAAGGAGGGCGGGAATCCCCTGCGCGAGTCGATCGCGAACTGGGTGAAGATCCGCCGCGCCCTGCTGCGCAAGCCGATTGACCGGATCGGATACGGGGGATACCTGTCGCTCGCCGCGAAGTTCCCCGATTTTGTGGAGCAGGTCGCCGGGCTGTGCGACGAGTTCCGCACGTTTCTCGACCGGACGCGCGGGACCCCCTCGCACAAGGCGCCGGTCAAGGTGGCGGTCGTGAACGCCTGGGGCCCGTGGCGGGCGTGGCTGCAGAACCCGAGCATGGACCAGAAGTTTCATGTGCCTTCCCGGCCGGACGTGATGGAGTTTGTCGGCACTAACGTGCTTGAGTGCCTCGCCGGCCTGCCGGTTGAGGTGGTGTTCCTGAGCCTCCGGGACATCAGGGGAGACGGAATCCCGGCGGATGTTCAGGTGCTCCTCAACACGGGGGATGCCGGGACCGCGTGGAGCGGCGGACGCTGGTGGGCGGACGCTGGCGTCGTGACGCGGGTCCGCGAATGGGTACACCGCGGCGGAAGCCTCATCGGCGTCGGCGGGCCCACCGCGCACCAGCATCAGGGCCGCTACTTCCAGCTCTGCGACGTGCTGGGCGTGGAGCGCGAGACCGGGAATACGCTGGGCGTCGTCGCCAAGCCGGTGCAGGTCGACGGCGCGCATTTCATCACGGCAGACACCCCCGCACCCATCGACTTCGGCACGGACCGGAGCTACGTCTATTCGCAAGGCGCCGGAACGCGCGTGCTGTGCGCCGCCGGGGCGCACGTGCTGATGGCGGCGAACACGTTCGGCGACGGGCGGGCGCTCTACTTTGCGGGTCTGCCCTACAGCCTGGAAAACTCGCGCATCCTGCTGCGGGCGCTGCACTGGGCCTCGCGGACCGAGGGCGAGCTGACCCGGTGGTTCAGCACGAACCTCAACACGGACTGCGCGGCCTACCCGGAATCATCCTGCTTCACCGTCGTCAACCACGTCGGCGCGGAGCAGTCCACCACCCTTCTGGACGCGAGCGGCGCGCGGCGCGAACTCACGCTGAAGCCGTACGAGTGGCGCTGGGAAAAGATCTGATCAGGCCGGCACGCTGGCCATGCGGAAATCGAGATTGGCCGGCGGCGGAAAGTCCCGTCTCGCCCGCTCCCGCAGCGCGTCATCAACCGGCACGCCCGCGGCAGCCGCCAGCTTCTGAGCCTGCAGGCCGTACCAGATGTCGGAAAGCATCAGCTCGCCCTCGTGCAGGTCGGGCATGACCAGTTCGGGGTCGAGAAGGATCTCCTCCGCGCGCGCCAGGTCACCGCTGTGCGAAGCCGCCCAGGCTTCCAAAACGCGGATCCGGCCGGCCTGGCGAACCGCAGCGGGCATCCTTCCGAGCAGGCCCAGCAGGTCGGCGGAACGGCCCGCATCGATCAGCGCCCGGCCGCACTCGGCGGCGAGCGGCCAAAGGTCCGGCCGCATGCCGTACGCCTCCATCAGGAGCTCAGCCGCGCGATCGGCCTGCTTCTCCCTTCGCAGCGCAATCGCAAGGTTGCGCAGCGCCCACGGCGACCTGCGCAGCGCCAGGGATTCCTCCCACGCCCCGCACGCGCCAGCGACGTCGCCGGCCTGAAAGCGCATGACGCCGAGATGGATCAGCACCAGCCAGTGCCGGGGCGCGGCCTCGAGCAGCGCCTGCCACTCCGTCTGCACCATCCACGACACGGGGGCATCCGCCTCCGGAAGCGAGCCTTCCCCCAGCAGCGTGAGCCACGGCTCCTGCTCGGGGCCGAGCGTGGATGCATCAAACACCAGCGCCGCGCCATGCGCAGGCGGCAGCCCGAAGCGCAGCCGGCGTTCGTTCTCGAGAGCGCCCCAGCCGCTTCCGCGGTGCAGGATCTCCGCCGGGGCGCGGTCGGCGTCTTCCGCCGTACCGGCCAGCAGCCCCTCCATGCGCGCAGCGGGAAGCGCCCGCTCTATCTCCGCGTCGACGCTGCGCCAGGCCGCATCCCAATCCGACCCGTGCACGCGGCGCGGGTCAGATTCCATCAGGCCGTAGGCCTCCATCCACTCGATGGCTCCTCGCGCCGCCAGCGGACATTTCTGCTGCTGGGTCTGCGCCGTGCCGCCCTGGATCTCGATGTAGGGCTTGCCCGGCACTGACAGAAACTGCTGCCAGTGCCTTCCCCCGGGGCTCATGCCCCAGACGAACATCTTCCGCCCGCGCAGGGCGGACGTGGAGACGTGGATCAGGCCGCGCCCCTCTCCGTCCAGCGACGCTTCCCACGGCCGCTGACCCACCGGGATGTCCCAGAAATAGTCCGCCGAGCCGGGCAGGTTCACGGGGTAGCTGGCGTCGCGCTTGCCGTCATCGTGCGGCATCGACAGGCGCTTGATTGCGCTCTTGTAGTCCCACTTCAGCGCGGCATCCGCAGGCGCGAGCACACGCACGTCAGGGCTCTCCGGGACCGCAATGTTCGACCACCAGTAGGTCTGCAGTTCATGATCGTGGGGGTTCACCAGGCGCACGCGCACGAACAGCCACGGCGAACCATCGGGCAGGTGAAAGTCCATCTGGTAGGGCATTGCGAGCCTGCGCTCAAATTCGTAGAGGCGGAGGACCGGCGCGCCACCCGCGCCGCGGACGCGCGCCGCGAACAGCGGGGAGCACGTGAGGGGCGTGTGGCCGCCCGTGCAGAAGTTCCATTCCACCCCCCCGCTGAACCAGGCGTTGCAGCAGGCCAGGGCCCCCGGCTGGAAGACGGGATTGACGTAGAGGAGCTCGCGCCCGGTGCGCTTGTCGATCAGCGACCAGAGCCGCCCGCCCAGCTCCAGCAGAAAGGTGGCGCGCAGGCGGTCATTCTCCATCACGGCGACCCGGAACGCGCGCGGCTCGCGGACGCGGTCGTAGCCGTTCTGCTCGCCGTGCGGCATGCATCCCCACGCACCGAGCGCAGGCAGCGGGTTGCGCCCGCCCAGCGCGGCGGCTGGCATTGTGAAGAATCCCAAATCAAGAGTGACAGGCATAATACTCTCCCGAAAAGCGCGGAATGGTGGCAGATCCGGCGGCGCATGTAAAGGCGCAGCTGGAGAGCCGCTGCTGCCTTGGGGACGGATCACACGCGATCCGGATGAATGCAGCGACAGGCCGGGCTCAGTATCGCGCTCAAAGATCGATTTGACTGTTGAAACGTAGCAGAGGCTCTGCTTTAATAGTCGCCACTCAGAGGAATCGCGCGGGAGCGTGGCCCGCATGCCCCGACCGACTTTTTCCAGAAGAGCGATTCTACGGGAGGCTTACGTCAATGACTTCAAGGAAATCTGACAGCTGGAACGATTTTGTGGCCCGGCTTCGATCTTTCCACAAGAAGAACGGGCACTGCAACGTGCCGACCGATTGCGCCAAGGATCCGCAGCTTGGCCGTTGGCTGGCCATGCAGCGCCACAAAACCAAGGTCGGGAAGCTTGACCCCGCGCGCATAAAGCTGCTCGACGGGCTGGGCATTGTCTGGGCCCCATCCAATCTGGCGTGGGAGCAACTCTACGGCGAGCTCTGCGCATACAAGAAAAAGCATGGGAATTGTGCGGTGCCAACTAAGTGGCCCAAGAACGTGCGCCTGGCCGATTGGGTCCAGCGACAGCGTATCTGGCGCAAGAAAGGCAAGCTGCGCGCCGACCGATTGGCCAAGCTGGAGAAACTGGACTTCTGCTGGGAGATTTACAAAGGGTGCAAGACCGAGAAGCCGGCGGCCCCCAAGACCCCGGCCGCACCCAAGCCTGAGGAGGAAGCGGAGCCGTTCAACTCAGAGCGCCTGTACCGCCTTGGCAGCGGAGAGTTCGTGCAATTTGACGGCAAAGGCACGCCGCCGCCGTCCTTGCAGAAGCACCTGGTGCGGAACAGCGGAGACTTCCCTGCGTATATTCCCCTCCCCAACTGCACGGTGACCTTCACAATCGGCATGCCGTGGGGAAAGCCGGCCCGTCTCGTCTGGAGAGGGAAAGGCAAGCTGCCAGCCAAGGTGATGGAGTTCGTGCAGGAGCAGGGCGCCTTGCCGCCCTATACGTGAAGACCGTCACTTCTTCAGATTCTTCAGCTTCGGCGCAATGACAGCGCGGCAATACGGCGCCTCAGGGTTATTGCGAAAGTAGTTCTGATGATACGGCTCCGCGGCATAGAACTCCCCGGCGGGCTCAATCTGCGTGACAATGGGATCCCGGAATGCCCTGGCCTTCTCAAGGGCCGCCTTTGCCTCCAGGGCGAGCTTCTTCTGTTCCTCAGAGTGATAGAAGATGGCCGAGCGGTACTGGGTCCCCTCGTCGCCGCCCTGCCGGTTTGGCGTCGTCGGATCGTGCGATTTCCAGAATAGATCCAGCAGTGCGCGATACGTGAGCCTGGAAGAATCAAATTCAATCCGCACCACTTCCGCATGGCCTGTCAGCCCGGTACACACCTCTTTATAGCTCGGGTTCTTCTTCTTTCCGCCGCTGTATCCCGAGGTGACGCCAAGCACGCCTTCCACCCCGTCAAAGACCGCCTCCGCGCACCAGAAGCATCCCGACCCGAACGTTGCAAGTTCCACGGTACCTCCCTTGGTCGCCGCTGCGGTCACTTTGCCCTGCGACGGCTCCGAAGCCCGTGCAAGCCCAAGCGTCAGCGCCGCACAAATAAACCAGCATGCCCTGCTCCTCACAACCCGTGCCCCCTTTGCATGGGCGTAAGCATACCTCAATCCGCCCGGGATCGCCACAGGATTGAACGGCTCGCGGCGCAGGCAACCAGGACGCGGGATCGCTTAAATGCCGGGGCTTGCACTTCGCCGAGCGTCGATACAGAATACAACGCATGAACAGCAATCTGACGCAGGGGATGGCTGCATGATGGTTCAGAAACACGACGCCCTGGGCGCGGTGGCACTGTGGCCCCTATCCAGTTGCGGCCTTGCGCCGCGCGTCGCTAACGCGCTGGCCGCCAACCGCGTGCGCCGGGTGACCCAGCTCCGGGCCCTGCCGCGGGACGGCCTGCGCGGCATAGGCCCGCGCGGCAGGCAGGCTGTGCACGACTTTCTCGAACTTTGCGACGGCATCGAGACCGGAGCTGTGCAAAAGCTGGCCCCCGCTGCCATTCTCTCGCGCCTCCTGCCCCCTCGCACCTGCGAGCTGTTGGAGCTGCGCTACGGACTCCGGAACGAACTGCCCCCCGCCTCCGGCCCATGCCTTACGCTGCACGAGGCGGGCTTGCGACTGGGCCTCGTGCGCGAAAGGGTGCGCCAGCTCGAAAAGGAGGCGCGGCGCGTGCTCCGCGCGCTTCCCGCGCGCGCCTCGCTCGCGCCGTTGCGGCTGCGCTTCGAGGCCTGCATGGAAGCGTGCGGCGGCATTGCGGATGAGGGCGAAGTCGCCGCAGCCCTGCCGGCCCAGGCGCTGGACGGGTATCATGCCGCCGCGTTCCTGCGCCTGTGCTGCGACTGCCAGGGCTGGTTCTCCACCCATCGGTCCTTCTTCTCGCGACTCCCCGCCGGCGCGCTGCGCGATGTGGAATCCGCCGCCTTGCGCGAACTCTCCGCCAGCCGGTCGCTCTGGACCCTCCGCGACCTGGCCGCACGACTCCCGCTGCCTTCCGCCCTCGGCGCCCCGGAGCGCGAGCGACTCGTCACCCGCCTCCTGCCGCGCGTGCCGCGCATCACCGCCACCCGCGCCGGCGAGGTATTCCTCGACGGCAGCGGCCTGCCCGCCCTGATCGCGGCCCACCTGAAAGCCCACGGGCCGTCCGAAGCCGCCACGATCTTCAACGGCATCAACGCCGCGCTTCTGCCCGGCGGGCGCAAGTCGCTGCAGGTGTTCCTGCGCATCCTGCGGAACGACCCGCGCTTCGTTGCGCTGGAAGACAGGCGCTTCGATGTTCAGCGTTGATACGAGATCCGCGGAAGTGTATAACCCGGACGGCGCGTGGTGCAGGACCTGCGCTATTCAACGGCACGGGAGAACTCAATGACACTTCAAAACTATGAACAGAAGCGGGCGGGGCTTGTCGCTGCATTCACCAGGCTGCTGTCGTCCAGGCCTGAGCTCAAGAAGCAGGAGCTGAAGCTCTCCTGGAGCAACTGGGGATTCGGGATCGAGCCCCTTGATGACTCCGCCCGAAGGCTTAGCGCGAACGGGGTCAAATGGATCGAGCTACACGGCAACCGGTACGGCGCCGATCTCGGCTACCGGGCGAAGGACGTGCTCGCGACCCTGGGAAGGTACGAGATCGCCGTGGCCGGCATCTGCGGAATGTTCTCGGCGGAAAACGACCTCTCGAGCAATTCCGGCATCGTGCGCCAGAACGCGATCGACTACATCCGCCGCCAGCTGGACCTGTGCCAGGCCGTGGGGGCGACGTACATGCTGGTGGTTCCCGGCGCCGTCGGGCGGCCCCGCCCGTACGATGCCAGCGAGTTCGAGCGGTCCGTCGAGACGCTTCAAATCGTCGCCGACGAATTCGTGAAGGCAAACGTGCGCGCCGCCGTGGAGCCGATTCGCTCAGCCGAGGTGTCCCTCGTTCACACGATCGCGGAAGCCCGCAGGTACATCGCCGCGGTCAACCGGCCGGGCGTCCAGCACATCAACGGCGACGTCTACCACATGCAGGTGGAGGAGAGCAACATTGCGGACGCGCTCCTGCAAGCCGGCGAAGCGCTGATCAACCTGCATCTGGCCGACTCCAACCGCTGCGCGCTTGGCGACGGCTCCATGGACCTGGACGCCATCATGATGGCGCTGTACCTGGCCGGCTACACGGAGGGAAAGCGCTTTGCCACGCCCGAGCCTCTTGGCCCGGGCGGCGACCCCTACCCCGCCATGTTCGGGAAGCCCGATGCGCATATTCTGGACAAGCTGGTCGCGGACACCGTGCGGTACTGGCGCGAGCGCGAGCTGGAAATTAAACGGGCCTGATGAAACGCAGCGAGGCGGCTGCGGGACAAGGCTTTGCCGCACGCGCGGGGCGCACAGCTCATGAGCGAGCAGAGCCAGCCTTGATCATGGTCTGCCGCAGGTCCAGAAAGAAAGGCGCGAAAAGGCGGGACCTGTAGTCCGCGTACGTCCAGGGATGCGCCTGGATCCCGTCCTTGTTAAAGCTCAGCGTCATCTCCGCGTAGATCCCGTCGCGCAGGTAGATGCGGTGCGAAAAATCCTTGGTGGTCGCCAGGACCAGCTTCGAGGGGGTCAGGTACCCCGGATCCAGGTTAACGCGCCTGCGTGCGACGCCCTCCTCCACGACGGAGTACTGGTCTTCCATCTCATTGGTTGCCAGCTTGATTCGCGCCAGCTCGCCGGGATCGCCCGCCGCGGCAAAGCTTACGAACTGGCGCAGCAGCTTGGGCCCCATCTCATCCGCATAGTAGTCCGTGGCATCGAACGGCCACACGCCGCTGCTGGAATCGATATCGCCCAGCAGCCCGCGCAGACCGTCGCGCGCCTCTTCCAGAAGGCCGCTGTCGGCGGCAAGAATGCCGCAAACCCACTTTACGCGGACAGGCTTCTTGACGGCTCCCACGGCGACTCCCTTCTCGACCTGATGTCGCGGTTACATTACATTGGCGCCTCGGAAACCTCAACCCGCATGAACACAACCGTTATTCTTCGCGACGCCGCCCGCGGCGCCTGGCTGCGCTTCGAGTCGCCCGTGCGCGTCGTTTGTGCACGCACCCTCGCCGCGGTTCCCGCCGCGCTGCGCGCGGTGGAGTCAGCCGTCGACCGCGACGGGCTGCACGCGGCCGGCTTTGTCAGCTACGAGGCGGGGCCCGCCATGGACAAGGCGCTGCGCGCGCGCGGCCCGGTAAGCTTCCCGCTCGTATGGTTCGGCCTGTTCAAGGCACCGTACGAGCTTTCCTGCCTGCCCGCTTTGCAGGGCCCGCCCGCGATTCCCCGGCGCTGGGCGGCCTCCGTCGACCGGGCCGCCTACCGGCGCGCGGTAAAGCATATCCGGAACTACATCCGCGCGGGCGACACCTACCAGGTCAACTATTCGTACCGCCTCCGGCAGCCGCTGCAGATCCGCCCGGAGCATCTCTTTCAGCGCATGGTCGGGCCTCTCGCGCCCCCCCACGCCGCCTTCATCGAGACGCGCGACTGGGCCATCTGCTCCGCCTCCCCGGAGCTGTTCTTTACGCTGGACGGGGAGCGCATCGTGTCCCGGCCCATGAAGGGCACCGCGCCTCGCGGCGCCCTGCTTGCGGACGACCTGGCCCAGGCTGCGGGGCTGCGTCGCTCCGAGAAGAACAGGGCCGAAAACGTGATGATCGTCGACATGGTCCGGAACGATCTGGGCCGCATCGCCGAGCCCGGCACGGTTCGTGTGGAACGGCTGTTCGACGTCGAGAAGTACCCGACCCTCTGGCAGATGACGTCCACCGTCGCGGCGCGCACGCGGGCCCCGTTCGCCTCCATTTTGCGGGCCCTG
>CAYRKB010000001.1:0-6448 GCA_964424705.1 uncultured Victivallales bacterium | reverse complement strand
GGCGCGCACGATGCAGATCATACGTGAAGTGGAAACGACCCCCCGGCACATCTACTGCGGGTGCATCGGGCACCTCGCGCCGGGCCGGAAGGCTCAATTCAGCGTCGCCATTCGCACGGTCCTCGTTAACAAGCGGCGCAAGCTGCTGGAGTACGGCGTGGGCGGAGGCATCGTCTGGGACTCCTCGGCGGCCGCCGAGTTCAAGGAGTGCCGGACCAAGTCGCTGGTCCTGTTTGACCAGCGCCCCGACTTCTCGCTGCTTGAGACCATGCTGTGGACCCCGCGGGGCGGGTTCGCCCTGCTGGACCTGCACCTTGCGCGCATGGCGGCGTCGGCCCGCTACTTCGACATTGCGTGGCACGCGACGGCCGCCCGCCGCGCGCTGGATCGCGCCGCGGCAGGGCTTGCGGCCGCGCCCCAGCGCGTCCGCCTGCTGTGGAGCCGCGTCGGCAAGCCCGCGGTCGAGGCGCAGCCGCTTGATGCGCCCGTCCGCCCGCAGACGCTCCGCGTGCGCCTCGCCCGCGCGCCCGTCGACCGGAGCTCGCTGTTCCTGTATCACAAGACCACGCACCGCGCAGTCTACGAGGCCGCGCGCGCAAGCGCGGCCGATTTTGACGAGGCGCTGCTCTGGAACAAGCAGGGCGAGGTGACCGAGTTTGTGACAGGGAACGTCGTGGCCAGGATTCGCGGGAAGCTTGTCACGCCCCCCGTGGCGTGCGGCCTGCTGGGCGGCGTGTTCCGGCAGCATCTCCTCGACCGCAAGGAAGTCCGCGAAGGGATCCTGCGCGTCGAGGACCTTGCCCGGTGCAGCGCGCTCTACCACATCAACTCGGTACGGGGCATGCGGCGCGCGCGCCTCTGCCCGCGTTGACCGGCCGCCCGGCGCCGCTCAGCGCGCCGGGGGCCACTGCCGCGACCTCTACTTCATCAGCAGGTAGTCGTTGAGAACGCCCTCGAGCATCTCCTGCTTGCCGCTGATCTGGCGGGGCTCGCCGCGCTTGAGAACATAGGCCTCGAGCTCGCGGAAGTTGGTCTTGCCGCGCTCGATCTTCCGGCCGATGCCGTCGTCATAGGAGGCGTAGCGCTGCTTGATGAAGTTCTTGAGCACGCCGTCCCGGTGCAGCTTGTCCGCCACCTGCAGGCCGCGCGCGAACGAGTCCATCGCCCCGATGTGCGCAATGAACAGATCCGCGAGGTCCGTGGAGCCGCGGCGCACGCGCGCGTCGAAGTTCAGGCCGCCCGAGCCCAGCCCGCCCTGCGCCATAATGATGTACATGGCAAGCGTTGTGCCGTACAGGTCGGTCGGGAACTGATCCGTATCCCACCCGAGCAGCATGTCGCCGCGGTTCGCATCCACGCTGCCGAGCATGCCGTTCATCGACGCGATCTGCAGGTCGTGCTCGAAGGCGTGGCCCGCGAGCGTCGCGTGGTTGGCCTCGATGTTGAGCTTGAAATGCTTTGACAGGCCGTACTGCCTCAGGAATCCGATCACGGTGGCCGCGTCGAAGTCGTACTGGTGCTTGGTCGGCTCCTTGGGCTTCGGCTCGATCAGGAACTGCGCCTTGAACCCGATCTCCTTCGCGTAGTCCACGGCCATCGAGAGGAACCGTGCAAGATGGTCCAGCTCGCGCTTGACGTCCGTGTTGAGCAGCGTGTCATACCCTTCGCGCCCGCCCCAGAAGACGTAGTTTTCCGCGCCCAGCTCAAGGCCCGCCTCGAGCATCTTCTTCACCTGGGCCGCGGCATACGCAAAGACGTCCGCGTCGGGATTGGTCGATGCTCCGAGCATGAAGCGCGGGTTGCTGAACATGTTGGACGTGTTCCAGAGCAGCTTGATGCCCGTCTGCTTCTGCAGCTTCTTCGCCAGCTTGACGATGCGGTCCAGCCGGCGGTTCGTCTCCCGTAGGCTGGAGCCCTCCGGCGCGATGTCGCGATCGTGGAAGCAGTAGTAGTCCACTCCGAGCTTCGTGCAGAACTCGAAGGCCGCGTGCATTGTGTCCTCGGCGGCAACCATCGGGTCGCGCGACTTGTTCCACGGCCGATCCTGAGTGCCCGGGCCGAACATGTCCCCGCCGGTGCCCTTCATCGTGTGCCAGTATGCGACGCCAAAGCGCAGGTGCTCGCGCATCGTCTTGCCGGACACCACTTCATCCGGCCGATACCATTTGAACGCGAGCGGATTCCTGGAGCCAGGACCCTCGTAGCGAATCTGCTTTATCCCCCGAAAGAATTCCGTCATCGCGTTTTCCTTTCCTAGTGCTTCCCTATTTACTTACTGGAGCCCTCGCCCGCGAGGGCAACGAAACCGCATAATCTATTGAGGATGGCGGCGGCTGTCAGTATTTTTTTAGAGATACATTTTCGACTTGCCGCCGGCAGGCCCCGACGCTATAAGTCATATGGCAAAAGCCGCACCACGGAGCACAGGAGCAGCATCCATGTCAAGAAACCGGTCAATCGATGCATTCATGAAACAGTTCCCCTTCGAAGGGCTCACCTTCGATGACGTTTCGCTTGTGACGCAGTACGCTGATTTTCTGCCCGACGACGCGCTCATCGAGACGCGTCTGACGACCCGCATCCGCCTGAACATGCCCTTCGTAAGCGCAGCGATGGACACCGTGACCGAGGAGCAGATGGCGATCGTCATGGCCATGCTCGGCGGCATCGGCGTGATCCACAAGAACCTCACCGTCGAAAACCAGGCCGGCGCCGTGGCCAAGGTGAAGCATTATCTCAACGGGCTGATTGCGCACCCCGTCGCATTCCGTACGACCGACACCCTAGCAACGATCCGGGACGCCAAAGCCGAAAAGGGCTTCAAGTTCAGCGGGTTCCCGATCCTCGACGCGAAGGCCAGGCTCGCGGGGCTGCTCACCTCAACCGATGTCCGTTTCTCCCGGGATCCGAACGCGCCCGTGACGAAGATCATGACCGCCAAGGTAATCACCGCGCGCCCGGGCACAACCCTGCGGCAGGCCTACGACATCATGATGAAGAACAAGATCGGGAAGCTGCCGCTCGTGAAGAACGGGAAGCTTGTCGGCCTCTACAGCTTTTCTGACGTCAAGTCCCTCGTGGAGAACGAGCGGCCGATGTACAACCGCGACAGCGAATACCGGCTGCGAGTCGCGGCCGCCGTGAGCCAGAGCGACCACAAGCGCGTGGAGGCGCTGGCGGACAGCGACGTGGACGTGATCGTGGTGGACAGCGCCCACGGGCATTCGCGCGGCATTGTCGACATGGTGAAATGGATGCGGTCGCACTACCCGCAGATTGATGTGATTGCCGGAAACGTCGCCACCCCGGAAGGAGCCATCGCGCTGCGCGACGCGGGGGCGCACGCGATCAAGGTCGGCATCGGACCCGGCTCCATCTGCACCACCCGCGTCGTGTGCGGCGTGGGCATCCCGCAGATTTCCGCCGTCTACGAGTGCGCCCGCGCGCTCGAGGGCAGCATCCCCGTGATCGCCGACGGCGGCATCCGGCACTCGGGCGATGTGCCCAAGGCCCTTGTGGCGGGCGCGGATAGCGTCATGCTGGGCTCGGTGCTGGCCTCCACGGAGGAGAGCCCGGGCGAGAAGCTGATTCATGAAGGCCGGCAGTATGTTGCCTATCGCGGCATGGGGAGCCTCGCGGCAATGCGCGAGGGCAAAGGCAGCCGCGAGCGGTACTCCCAGACCAGCTCCGATCCGGACGATCTCGTGCCCCAGGGCATCGAGGGCATCGTCCCCTACTCCGGCACCGTGAAACAGGTCATGACCCAGTATTGCGGCGGGCTGCGCTCGGCCATGGGCTACTGCGGCTGCCGCACGGTGCCTGAACTCCACGCGAGCGGCCGCTTTGTCAGGGTCTCCCTTGCCGGGCTGGCCGAGTCGCACCCTCACGACGTGAAGATCATTAAAGAGGCGCCTAACTACCGGTCGTAGGCGCGGGCTTGCGGCGGGCGCGGCGGCCGGCAGGCCGGGATTCTAGCCATGGGCACCTCCGCAGATCCGCTGAGCTGGCTGAACGAGCTGAACGACGCGCAGCGCGCCGCCGTCACGCACGGCGCCGGCCCCCTGCTGATCGTGGCCGGGGCGGGCAGCGGAAAGACGCGCACGCTGGCCTACCGCGTAGCCTACCTCATCGCCGGCGGGATGGATCCCTCGCGCATTATGCTGCTGACTTTTTCGCGGCGCGCCGCCGAGGAAATGCTCAAGCGCGCTTTTTCAATCATCCAGCGCGGCGCGCCGTCCGCGGGCCGCGTGTGGGGCGGCACCTTTCACGCGATCGCAAGTCGGCTCTTGCACCACTATGGCAAGCTCGCCGGACTGGGCAGCGACTTCACGGTGATGGACCAGTCGGACGCCGAAGACATGCTCAACGTGATTCGCCACGACATGGGACTGCACTCCAAGGAGAAGCGGTTCCCCTTGAAGAGCACGTGCCTGGACGTCTATTCGCGCTGCGTGAACGGCACGGAGGATCTTGCGTTCGTCCTCAAGCGCCACTTTCCGTGGTGCGAAGGCTGGCAGGCCGAGCTGAAAGCCCTTTTCAAAAAATACGTAGAGCGCAAGCAGGAGCGCAACGTTCTCGATTATGATGATCTCCTCCTGTACTGGTCCCACCTGGTTGCGGACAAGGACGCGGCGGAACGCATCGGGGGCAACTTTGATCACATCCTGGTGGACGAGTACCAGGACACCAATCCGCTGCAGTCCGGCATCCTGCGCGGCATGTGCCGCCCGGGAAAGAGCATCACGGTGGTAGGCGACGACGCGCAGAGCATCTACAGCTTCCGCGCCGCAACCGTCCGCAACATGCTCGAGTTCCCGAAGCAGTTCCCGGGCGCCGCAGTCATCACGCTGGAGCAGAACTACCGGTCCGTGCCCCCCATTCTTGCAACGACCAACAGCCTGATTGTGCAGGCGCGGGAGCGCTACACGAAGAACCTGTGGTCCTCCCGCGAGGGAGGACAAAAGCCCCTGCTTGTGACGTGCAAGGACGAGGCGGCCCAGGACGAATACGTGCTCGCGCGCGTGCTTGAGCACTACGAGCAGGGCATCCCCCTGCGCCGCCAGGCGGTGCTCTTTCGCGCCGCCCACCTCTCCGACTCGCTTGAGCTCGAGCTCACCCGGCGCCACATCCCTTTCCACAAGTACGGCGGACTGCGCTTTCTGGAGGCCTCCCACGTGAAGGACTTGATCGCGTTCCTGCGCGTGGTAGAGAACCCGCGGGATGAGATGGCCTGGTTCCGCACGCTCCAGCTCCTGGACGGGATCGGGCCCGGCACGGCCGCCGGCGCCGTGCGTCACCTTTCGGCCCGCCAGTACCGCCCGGCCTCGCTCGCGGAGTTCATCTTTCCGGCCGCGGCGCGCGTGCAGGCGCAAGCCTATGTCGACATGCTCCTCGCCATCGAGGGGCCACCCGCCCCGGCGCCCGCCGCCCAGGTGGAGCGCGTGCGCCGCTTCTACGACCCGATCCTCGAAAAGACGTATGAGAATCCCAAGGTCCGCGCCCGGGATCTGGAGCACCTCGAACAGATCGCCGGAAGCTACCGCTCCCGCCGCCAGTTCCTCATGGACCTGCAGCTCGACCCGCCCACGTCCACCGGCGACCTCGCCGGGCCGCCCATGAAGGACGAGGACTGGCTTGTGCTGTCCACCATTCACTCGGCCAAGGGCTGCGAGTGGGACGCCGTGTTTGTGATCCACGCTGCCGACGGATGCCTGCCCTCAGACATGGCGACGGGCTCGCGCGAGGAGATCGAGGAGGAAATGCGGCTGGCGTATGTGGCCATGACCCGCGCGAAGGACTTCCTCTACGTGTGCTGGCCGCTGCGCTACTATCACCGCTGGCACTCGTTCACGGACCGGCACAGCTACGCGCAGATATCCCGCTTCCTGACGGATGAAGTCCGCCGGAGCATGGAAGCCGTCAGTGCGCCGCCGGAGCAGCCGGACGGCGGTCCGCCTGACACCGGCGCGCGGCGCGGCGACATTGCCGCGCGCATAAAATCCATGTGGGAGTAGAAAGCCAGAAAGCACAAAGACGAGCCCGCACAAACGGTGCTCGCCTTTGAAAAAGCTGCGGAATCGGAGAAGCCCGGCTTGCCCCGCTTACGTCAGGCCTTCTTGATAAGTGCAGGCCGCTTCAGCATGGTACGGATGGCGGACGAATCCATCCTCTTCACCTTCGCTGCAGGAACACCCAGAGCAATCAATCGTTTGCTCTGCACTTTCTGGCGGCGGCGCTTTGCCCCGGCGCTCTTGATCAGTCGCGTGCGAAACTTACTGTGCAACAACCTTTCGGTAGCCATATCTCCCCCATTTCTGCTGCGATACGAATTAAGCGGAGCACTATGTCAGCTCTCCCCTCGCGGATCAAGCTGGAATTGTTATCCGGGGTCTCGCCGGGCGCATGTGAGTTCCGGGGAGTTGTCCGTTCAGGCGCGTTTCTTTATCTC